>JAKSLN010000076.1 GCA_024401165.1 Bacteroidaceae bacterium | reverse complement strand
AGTTCAGCGTGGTGAAGGGTTTCCTGAACCTCGTCATCGCTCCCGCCCTGTGGATCGAGATGCTGGAGGAAATCAAGAACACGGAGAAATTTGGCTTCACGCCCGTCACCGACGAGAGTCCCTTGGTGATGATTGAGTACTCGAGCCCCAACACCAACAAGCCCCTTCACCTGGGTCACGTGCGTAACAACCTGCTAGGCTGGGCCCTGGCCAACGTGATGGAGGCAAACGGCAACAAGGTGGTGAAGACGAACATCGTGAACGACCGTGGCATCCACATCTGCAAGTCGATGCTGGCCTGGCTGAAGTACGGCAACGGCGAGACCCCCGAGACGAGTGGCAAGAAGGGCGACCACCTCATTGGCGACTACTACGTCAGCTTCGACAAGCATTACCGCGAGGAGATCAAGGAACTCAAGGCACAGTACATGGCCGAGGGCATGGAGGAAGAGGCTGCCACCGAGAAGGCCAAGCAGGAGGCACCGCTCATCAAGGAGGCTCACGAGATGCTGGTGAAGTGGGAGCAGAACGATCCCGAGGTGCGCGGTCTGTGGAAGAAGATGAACGAGTGGGTGTACGCCGGCTTCGACGAGACGTACAAGGCGCTGGGCGTCAGCTTCGACAAGATTTACTACGAAAGCAATACCTACCTGGAGGGCAAGGAGAAGGTGGAGGAAGGCCTGGAGAAGGGCTTCTTCTATCGCAGAGACGACAACTCCGTCTGGGCCGACCTCACCAAGGAGGGCCTGGACGAGAAGCTGCTGCTGCGCTCGGACGGCACCTCGGTCTACATGACCCAGGATATCGGTACGGCCAAGTTGCGTTTCCAGGATTTCCCGATTGACAAGATGATCTATGTCGTGGGCAATGAGCAGAACTACCACTTCCAGGTGCTCAGCATCCTGCTCGACAAGCTGGGCTTCAAGTGGGGCAAGGACCTCGTACACTTCTCGTACGGCATGGTGGAGCTGCCCAACGGCAAGATGAAGTCGCGCGAGGGTACCGTGGTGGATGCCGACGACCTCATCGCCACGATGATTGGCGACGCCCGTGCCATGAGCGACGACAAGGTGAAGAAGCTCGAGGGCATGACCGAGGAGGAGGCACAGGAGATTGCACGCATCGTAGGTATGGGTGCCCTGAAGTACTTCATCCTGAAGGTGGACGCCCGCAAGAACATGCTCTTCAACCCCGAGGAGTCAATCGACTTCAACGGCAACACCGGTCCCTTCATCCAGTACACATACGCCCGTATCCGCAGCATCCTGCGCAAGGCAAAGGAATTAGGAATTGGGAATGAGGAATTGAAGAATCTGCCTCACGATGCAGAACTCGCCGATAAGGAGATCAGCCTCATCCAGCACCTCAATGGCTTCACGGCTGCCGTGCGTCAGGCTGGTACCGACTACAACCCCTCTTGCATCGCCAACTACTGCTACGAACTGGTCAAGGAGTACAACCAGTTCTACCACGACTTCAGCGTGCTGAAGGAGGAGGATGAGAAGAAGAAGCTCGTCCGCCTGGCTCTAAGCGAGGCAGTCAGCAAGGTCGTCAAGAACGGCCTGGGACTGCTGGGAATTGAGGTGCCAGAGAGGATGTAAAGACCCTCTCCGGCCGCAAAGCGGCCACCTCCCCCATGATGGGGAGGATTTGGATAGGGGAAGTAAATTGCTTGGCATAGGCGTATTTTGCATAAAACAAGATTCTTTTTAATGAATTCAGAGAGCGAAAATAAGGAAAATGTATCAAAAGACCTCCCCATCATGGGGGAGGTGGCCGGAGGCCGGAGAGGGTCTCAGGCATTGTGCGTCGACGGCGCTTGCTCGGGCAATCCGGGTCCTATGGAGTATCGTGGTGTACACATGCCCAGCGGTAAGGAGGTGTTTCGGGTGGGGCCGATGCTGGGCACCAATAACATTGCGGAGTTCCTGGCCATCGTGCATGCCATGGCGCTGATGAAGCAGAGGGGCATCTCGATGCCAATCTATAGCGACAGCGTGAGCGGACAGGCTTGGGTGCGAAACAAGAAGGCCAAGACGACGCTTGCCTTGAACCCCGAAACCGAACAGGTGCTGAACCTGGTGGCTCGTGCCGAGAAGTGGTTGAGGGAGAACGACTTCCGCGTGCCCATCCTCAAGTGGGATACGGAGAACTGGGGTGAGATACCTGCAGACTTCGGAAGGAAGTAAGCTGATAAGCAGGCGAATCTTATCTTCCTAAACAACTAAACGACGAATTTCCTAAACAGCGGAATAACTAATTTCCTAAACAGCGAAACGGAGCAAAAGCAAAGCTTGCAAAAGTATAATTAATAATAATTACCCCGAGGGCGATTTAGGTAAGCCCTCACCATTAAACATGAAAAAAATCCTTGTAATGACAATGGCAATGCTCGCTATGGCATTTGCCTTCACATCTTGTGGCAGTGACGACGACGACGAAATCGGTGGCGGTAGTAGCGCAAAGGAAGTATGCAGACTATACTTCTTCGATAATGGCAGCCAGTATCTCAACAGACAGTACAAGCTGACAGTTGGTACTGAGACAAAAATCATTAAGATTGATGATCTGAAGAAAGAAACTGTTGCACCCGAATCTGTCGAGTCAGATGCAAAAGTCCAATTAAATGAGGCTAAGGCAGATGGCAAGACTGTCAATATTTACAGCTACGATGTTCCTGCCACTATGCATGGTGATGCTACCTTGAAATCCGATTTCTCTGTCAAGGATGGCGTAGAGCTTCCCGAGAAAGTGGACGTTCTCATTAGCGGTTACATCTGCACTGGCGACGAGCATAGACTTCAAGGACATGGCAATTTTTTCTTTATGGGAGGACTGGCAAAGGATGGTGTCCAGGGATATCTTGATAGAAGAAATGGATCATCTCTTGGAAGTTGCTCCTTGAAATAGTGATGAGCGCTCCTCCTCTCTCGGGGGAGACGGGAATGAGTGGCCTTTAAAACGACTGATATGAAAGAATTCTTCAGCGTGATGGGCGGCTATTTGGGCCGCTACAAGAAATACATAGTGGGAGCCTTGTCGATGAACGTGTTGTCGGCCTTCCTCAACGTGTTCTCGTTCATGTCCATCATGCCCATCCTACAGATACTCTTTCAGGTGGACACGCAAGTGTACGAGTACATGGAGTGGGGATCGGCAGGCCTGAAGGATGTGGCTATCAACAACATCTACTACGCCTCGCAGCAGATGATAGCCCAGTATGGAGAGGCTACCACGATGCTGCTGCTGGGTGTGGTGCTGAGTGTCCTGACGTTCTTCAAGACGGGGTGCTACTTCGGTGGCTCTGCCTTCCTGATGCCCATGCGAACAGGCATCGTGCGCGACATCCGCAACGACATCTACCGCAAGATACTGCGCTTGCCCCTCTCCTACTTCAGCGAGGAGAAGAAGGGCGACATCCTGACGCGCGTCAGCACCGACGTCAACGAGATTGATGCCAGCATCACGAGCAGCATCGACTCGCTTATCAAGAATCCCATACTCATCGTTGTCTATCTGGGCACGCTCGTCTACATCAGCTGGCAGCTCACCCTCTTCACCCTGCTCGTCGTCCCCGTACTGGCTCTGGCCATCGGACGCATCGGCAAGTCGCTGAAGGCCAGCAGCCTGCTGCAGCAGACCAAACTCTCGGACAGCATCAGCCAGATTGAGGAGACGCTGGGTGGCCTGCGCATCATCAAGGCATTCATTGCCGAGCAGAAGATGCAGCAGCGCTTCGAGAAGGTGAACAACGAGTACCGCAGCATTGCCAACCGTGTGGCCATACGTCAGTCGGCTGCCCATCCCGTCAGCGAGTTCCTCGGTACGGTGATGATTGTCATCGTGCTGTGGTTCGGCGGCTTCCTTATCTTCTCCGGCCAGAGCACCTTCGATGCCAGCACGTTCATCTTCTACCTCGTCATACTCTACACCACGCTGCAGCCTCTCAAGGACCTTTCCAAGGCAGGCTATGCCGTGCAGAAGGGTCTTGCATCCATGGAGCGTGTCAACAAGATCCTGGATGCGGAAAACCCCATCAAGGAGGTGGCGCAGCCCCTTGAAGCCAAGGCGCTGAACCACAGCATCGAACTCAGGGGTGTCGACTTTGCCTATACCGACGAGCGCAACGTGCTCTCGCACATCGACCTCACCATCGAGAAGGGCATGACGATAGCCCTCGTGGGGCAGAGCGGCAGCGGAAAGAGTACGCTGGTCGACCTCATCCCGCGCTACCACGACGTCACGGGTGGCAGCATCTGCATCGATGGAACCGACATACGCCAGCTGAGCATCCGCAGTCTGCGAGGCCTCATCGGTAACGTCAATCAGGAGGCTATCCTCTTCAACGACACCATCTTCAACAACATCGCCTTCGGCGTGGAGGGGGCCACTAAGGAACAGGTCATCGAGGCGGCCCGCATTGCCAATGCCCACGACTTCATCATGGAGAGCGAACAGGGCTACGATACCAACGTGGGCGACCGTGGCTGCCGTCTGTCGGGCGGACAGCGTCAGCGCATCAGCATAGCGCGTGCCATCCTGAAGAACCCGCCCATCCTCATCCTCGACGAGGCCACCTCGGCCCTCGACACCGAGAGCGAACGCCTGGTGCAGGATGCCCTGGAGCGCCTGATGAAGACGCGCACCACCATTGCCATTGCCCATCGCCTCTCCACCATCCGCCATGCCGACGAGATCTGTGTCCTGCACGAAGGACGCATCGTGGAGCGTGGCACGCACGACGACCTCATTGCCCAGAATGGCTATTACAAGCGCCTGAACGATATGCAACAACTTTAGTTTAATTCATAGTTCATAGTTGAGAATCTTGCATTCAACAATCAGCATTCTTAGAGGAGAAACCATTCAGACAACCTCTTTTCCCACTATATACTAAGAACTATGAATTATGACTGCGAAGCTTGATGAAGATGCATGTCGAATAACTAAGAACTATGAATTATGAATTTTGAACTATGAACTCAAAGAAAGACGGCTTGACGCCCATGATGAAACAGTTCTTCGACCTGAAGGAGAAGCATCCCGATGCCATCCTCTTGTTCCGATGTGGCGACTTCTACGAGACGTACGCCCAGGATGCCGTGGAGGCTTCTCAGATACTGGGCATCACGCTCACCCGACGCAATAATAATAAGGAGTTCCTGACCAACCAGGAGATGGCTGGTTTTCCCTACCATGCCCTTGACACCTATCTGCCCAAGTTGATACGTGCCGGTCGCCGTGTCGCCATCTGCGACCAGCTCGAGGACCCCAAGATGACGAAGAAGCTCGTCAAGCGTGGCATCACGGAACTGGTGACGCCTGGTGTCGTCCTCAACGACAATGTCCTCAACTGCAAGGAGAACAACTTCCTGGCCGCTGTCCACTTTGGCAAGGGCGCCTGCGGTTTGGCCTTGCTCGACATCAGCACGGGCGAGTTCATGGTTGCACAGGGAACGGCAGAATACGTCGACAAACTGATGGGCAGCTTCAGCCCAAGCGAGGTCATATACGAGCAGGGCAAGAAGCCTCAGTTCGAAGGATGTTTCGGGACGCGCTACACCACTAAGGACGTACCCGAATGGTGCTTTGCCGAGACAACGGCCACCCAGCGACTCACCCGCCACTTCCAGGTGAAGAACCTCAAGGGTTTCGGCATCGACTTCCTGAAGAGTGGCATCGTGGCTGCGGGCGTCATCCTGCAGTACCTCGAATCCACCCACCACACCCAGCTATCCCATATAACAAGCATCAGCCGCATTGAGGAGGAGAAGTACGTCCGCCTCGACAAGTTCACCCAGCGCAGCCTGGAACTGCTGGGCTCGATGAACGAAGGCGGCGTGTCCCTGCTCGACGTCATAGACCGTACGATAACTCCCATGGGAGGTCGTTTGCTGCGCCGCTGGATATCCTTTCCCTTGAAGGATGTGCGTGCCATTGTGCAGCGCCAGGACGTGGTGGACTGCTTCTTCCGCCACCCCGACCTTCGCGACGTCGTCAACGAGCAGCTGCAGAGCATTGGCGACCTCGAACGCATCACCGCCAAGGTCAGCACCGGGCGAGTGACACCCCGCGATGTCCAGCAGCTTCGCATTGCCCTTCAGGCCATCGTGCCCATGAAGCGCGAGCTGAGACAGTCGGACGATGAGACGCTGCGTGCCCTTGGCGATCGCCTCAACCTTTGCGAGGAGATACGTGAGCGCATCTCAAGGGAACTGCAAGTTGACCCTCCCCTTATGGTCAACAAGGGCAATGTAATTGCCAATGGCGTGAACGAGGAGCTTGACGAACTGCGCCGCATCGCCTACCAGGGCAAGGACTACCTCCTGCAGATACAGCAGCGTGAGATTGAGCGAACGGGCATCACAAGCCTGAAGATAGGTTACAATAATGTCTTTGGCTATTATCTGGAGGTGCGCAATACGTTCAAGGAAAACGTGCCGCCCGAGTGGATCCGCAAGCAGACGCTGACCCAGGCGGAGCGCTATATTACCCAGGAACTCAAGGAGTACGAGGACAAGATTCTGGGTGCTGAGGATAAGATTCTGGCACTTGAGACACGACTCTTCAACGAACTGGTGTCGGACATCGCCCAGCATACGCACGAGATACAGACCGATGCTGTGCTCGTGGCGCAGCTGGATTGCCTTCTCGGCTTTGCCATGGGAGCCAGCGAGCATCGCTATATCCGCCCCGTCGTGGACGAGTCGGAGGAACTGGACATCCGTCAAGGTCGCCATCCCGTTATCGAACAGCAAATGCCCATTGGCGAACGCTATGTGCCCAACGATGTCTACCTCGATACGACAAAGCAGCAGATTGTTATCATCACAGGTCCCAACATGGCCGGTAAGTCCGCTCTGCTGCGCCAAACTGCCCTCATCGTACTCTTGGCCCAGATCGGCAGTTTCGTGCCCGCAGAAAGCGCGCATGTGGGCGTCGTGGACAAAATATTCACCCGTGTCGGCGCTAGCGACAACATTTCCATGGGCGAGAGTACCTTTATGGTCGAGATGAGCGAGGCGGCGAGCATCCTCAATAACCTCTCTCAACGCAGCCTGGTACTCTTCGACGAGTTGGGACGCGGCACGAGTACGTACGATGGTATCTCCATTGCCTGGAGCATCGTGGAGTACATCCATGAGAACCCCAAGGCGAAGGCACGCACGCTCTTTGCCACCCACTACCACGAACTGAACGAGATGGAGACCACCTACTCTCGTATCAAGAACTACAACGTGAGCGTGAAGGAGGTTGAAGGCAAGGTCATCTTCCTGCGAAAACTAGTACAGGGAGGCAGCGAGCACAGTTTTGGTATCCACGTGGCCAAGTTGGCCGGCATGCCATCAAGCATTGTGAAGCGGGCCGAGAAGGTGCTGGCACAGTTGGAGGCCACACGCAACAAGGATGGCGTGGAAGGAAAGATAAGCGTGGCCCAGCAGCAGGACACGGGCGTGCAGATGAACTTCTTCCAACTGGACGATCCTATCCTGACGCAGGTTCGCGACGAGATTATCAACCTCGATGTCGACAATCTGACGCCTCTCGAAGCGCTCAACAAACTGAACGAAATCAAGAAGATTGTCAAGGGAAGATAGCTAATTAGCCAATAAGCCTAATTGGTCTAATAAGTCAAATAAGTCAAATGGGTCTAATTAGTCCAATTGGTCCAAAAACTCCTTAAACAGAAATTTCACCCGAACAACTAAACAACAAAGAATATGATGAAAAGAGTGTTATCGCTACTTGTGGCCGTCTGGGTCAGCATGGCCGTCTGGGCAGGTGCCTGGACGCCGGAGAATTTGCCCATTCCTGCAAATACGTATGATTCGACAGCTGTCAGCTACGTCAGCAACCCTGACTACATTCTCTCCGATGCAGAGGTAGACAGCATCAATGCCCTCTTTTTCCAGATGGAGAAGAACCAGGGCGTCCGCGGTCTGGTCATTGTCGTTAAGGAGATTGCCCCCGATGATCCGTATGAGTTCACCATTACGGTGGCCAACAAGCATGGTATCGGAGGCAAGGCGAGCACGGGTATCGTTGTCATGCTTGCCACCGAGTCACGAGCTTACAGCATTCTTACTGGCGATGGCATGGAAAAATTCATCACCGATGCCCAGTGTGGAATCATTGAGCGCCGCGACATGGTTCCCCTCCTGAAGGAAGGTCAATGGGGACCTGCCGTATATGCGGCGTGCAGCAAGATTCATGATGTGGTGAGTGGTCAGACCGAGCTCAATCCTGATGAGGAAGACTCAGAACCCGGCGCGGGCAATGTACTGCTCTGGATGGGACTTGGCTTCGGCGGTCTGGTGGGAGCTGGTGTTTATACTTCGCGCAAGAGCCGTACGTGCTCTAAATGTAAGAAGCTGGCTTGGGGACTTGCCATGCGCCAAGTTGAACTGGACGAGGATGAGGAAGGTGGCCTGACGCTTGGTGAGAGAGAAGACCGTATCCAGGAGCGTCTGGATAAGATCCGCTCAGGCATAAAGATGGAGGACGAGGTATACCAAACTCCAAAGGTCCGCTCGGAGAAGGCGGCTAAGAAGGTGAGAATAGTTGATGTGTATCGTTGTTCGGAGTGCGGATACGAAGAGCGCCGTCTGTCTGCGGGTACTACCTATGACTATAAGCTGGGCTACTTCTACGGCAGCGTGCTGGCAAGTATCATTGCCCACTCTTCTGGCGGCGGTGTAAGCGTTGGAGGCAGCTATCGCAGAGGCGGTGGACGTAGCAGCTCTGGCGGTCATTCGTGGGGTAGTTCTGGCGGCGGTCACTTTGGTGGTGGCGGCGCTAGTGGTCGTTTCTAGATTCAAAAAAACATTTTATACATTTATTTAAATTTATCGTATTATGACAAACAAAAATTGGATTATTCTTGGTGCTATCGCTGTGATTGCCATGTGGGCTATCAGTACTTACAACGGTCTGGTCAACAAGGAGGAGACCGTAAATCAGGCATGGGGTGACGTAGAGGCTGCCTACCAGCGTCGTATGGACCTTATTCCTCAGTTGGTAAACACCGTAAAGGGCTATGCAAGCCACGAGGAGAACACGCTGAAGGAGGTTACCGAGATGCGTACCAAGGCCACCCAGATGACTATCAGCATTGACTCTCTGACAGAGGAGAGCATGGAGCGCTATCAGAAGATGCAGGAGGAACTGCAGGGTAGCTTGAGCCGCTTGATGGCTATTACCGAAGCCTATCCCGACTTGAAGGCTAACGAGAACTTCCTCACCCTTCAGTCACAGCTCGAAGGCAGCGAGAATCGCATCAACGAGGTTCGTAAGGCGTTTAACGCAGTTGTACAGGAGTACAACGTTGCTGTTCGCCGCTTCCCTGCCAGCATTCTTAGCGGTATCTTTGGCTTCGACAAGAAACCCATGTTCAAGGCACAGGAGGGTGCAGACAAGGCTCCTGAGGTTAAGTTCTAACGCTTCATAAACAATGATGAAGAACGTCAAGGTTTCCTTCGTCCTCGCGGCTTTGAGCGTTGTGGCGTGTACGGGCAACAGTTCTCAGTCGCAGGGCGAGGCCAACGACAGCATGGCGGTGGAGCAGGCAACAGAGGCCTCGGCTCCTGCTGCCGCTGCCACAAGTGCCGACCTCAGACTGTTTCAGTTTGTGGGCCGCGTACAGCGTTGTGTGGAGAGCACAGGCACTACGTATAGCTTTGATGCTGATGGTCAGTTGACTAGCTACGAGCGTGCTGAAGAAGAAGTCGAAAGCATCAACCGCGACGAAAGCGGCCGCATCGTCAGCATCACCTGCACCGACCTCATCGGACGTGGCTTTGCCGATGAGTATGAGTGTGACGAGGAGGGAAGGCTGCTCAAGGCAAAGTGCGATGCCATGCCTGACGGCTTGTCGTACAGTCACACTTATGAATACGACGAGCAGGGCCGTGTGACGAAGATCACAGGCTGGAGCGATGGACCAGGCAACCTTACCATCATGTACAGCTACCGTGAGGTAGACGAGAAAGGCAACTGGACAAAGCGAGACCGCAGTCTGCTGGTGGAAGGTGAGACCGACCCCGTCATCGAGACCGAAACGCGTGACATACAGTATTACGAATAACGTCTCACAACCCTTTGTTCCCTCGTAAAGGCAACAAAATGTCAACACAAAAAAAGAAGTGCTATCGCATTTATTGCAGTAGCACTTCTTTCTGTATTAAAGCATCAGTTTATATTCTTCTAACTACGCGATTTCTTCGCTTTCACCATGCACCAGACGCCTATCAGGACGAAGGGGATGCTGAGAATCTGTCCCATGTCCATGGGCAGCGAACCGTTGTCTACCCCACCCTGCACTTCTTTGGTGAACTCGATGAAGAAACGGGCCGTGAAGATGAGCGTAAGGCAAAGTCCGAAGTAGAAGCCGCTGCCAACCTGGATGCCACGAGGAGAGGACTGCGCTGCCCAGTTGTTCGTGGGGTTGTACCCTGCCTCCTTGGTCGACTTCTTATAGAAGTACCAGCCTACGAAGAAGAATATGGCATAGCATATAGCTTCGTAAAGCTGCCCTGGGTGGCGTGGGAGGGGCAAACCGTCCTCGCCTAGGGTCTGCAACGCATCGCTCGATTTGAGGAAGCGGAAGGCCCATGGAACGTCGGTTACCTGACCGATGATCTCGCTGTTCATCAAGTTGCCCAGACGAATGAAACAGGCACAGATGGGAGTGACGATGGCTATGTTGTCCAGAATGAACTTCAGTGGCAGCTTGGTTTTGCGCATGAAGAACCACAGGGCAATGATTAGGCCCAGCGTGCCACCGTGACTGGCAAGTCCCTCGTAGCCGATGAACTTCCAGCTGTCGGCCGTAAACTTGATGGGCAGGAACATTTCCACGAAGCCATGCCAACTGCTCAGGTAGTACTGAGGCTCGTAGAAGAAGCAATGTCCCAGTCGTGCGCCGACGAGGATGCCCACAAAGCAGTATATGAAGAGAGGGTCGAACTTCTCGTCCGCCACCTTCTGCTTCTTATAAAGGTATTGCTCCAGCAAGTAAACGCTTGCCAGGCCGATGCACCAGCACAGCGAGTACCAGCGAACGGCAAACGAACCTATGTGGAAGGCCTCTACGCCCGGATTCCAATTGATGAATAGTGCTTGCATGATTTACACGTTAAATCGGAAGTGCATGATGTCACCGTCCTGCACCACATATTCTTTACCTTCTACACCCATCTTTCCGGCCTCGCGAACTGCGGACTCGCTGCCATACTTGATGTAGTCGTCGTACTTGATTACCTCGGCACGGATGAAGCCCTTCTCGAAGTCGGTGTGGATGACGCCAGCACACTGGGGGGCTTTCCAACCCTTGCGGAAGGTCCATGCCTTCACCTCCATCTCGCCAGCCGTGATGAAGGTCTGCAGCGTAAGCAGGTGGTAGATGGCCTTGATGAGGCGGTTGCAGCCGCTCTCGCTGAGGCCCATATCCTCCAGGAACATCTGCTTCTCCTCGTAGGTCTCCAGCTCGGCAATATCGGCCTCTGTCTGGGCGCTGATGATCATCATCTCGGCATCCTCACCCTCGATGGCCTTCTTCACAGCCTCGGTATATTCGTTGCCGGTGGCTGCGCTGGTGTCGTCTACGTTGCAGACGTAGAGCACGGGTTTGGCAGTCAGTAGGAACAGGCCCTTGGCTGCAGCCACCTCGTCCTCCGTGTCGAAGCTTACGGCACGGGCGCTCTTGCCCTCCAAGAGAGCCTTCTTGTATGTCTCTATGACGTCGAGTTCTATCTTTGCCTGCTTGTCACCACCTACCTTGGCTGCCTTCTCTACGCGCTTCTGACGGTTCTCCAGTGTCTCCAGGTCCTTCAGCTGCAACTCCATGTCGATGATCTCCTTGTCGCGTACAGGATCTACGCTGCCGTCAACGTGCACGATGTTGGCGTTGTCGAAGCAGCGCAGCACGTGGATGATGGCGTCGCACTCGCGTATGTTGGCCAGGAACTGGTTACCGAGGCCTTCGCCCTTGCTGGCACCCTTCACAAGGCCTGCAATGTCGACGATGTCGCACACGGCAGGAACAATGCGTCCGGGATGGACCAGTTCGGCCAGTTTGGTCAGTCGCTCGTCGGGCACGCTAACCTGTCCCAGCTGAGCATCGATGGTACAAAAGGGGAAATTGGCTGCCTGCGCCTTTGCGCTTGACAGACAGTTAAAAAGGGTTGACTTGCCCACGTTGGGCAGTCCTACGATTCCTGCTTTCATTTATTATTTGTTTCTTCTTGTTTAGACTATAAAATGCGTGTGCAAATTTACAACTATTTTTCGAATAAATAGGTATTTGGCCCTATCTATTTTACTGTAGCTACACAGTATTGGCATGCAAGCAAGCCTTCCTCACTCTTTGTATCGTACCAACAACCAGTGCTTGAAGATGGGGTCTTGGATAGTTATCATGCCGCCTTCTATGTTTACAAGATCCTTGTCGATGACGGCTTTCTTGAGGTTCTTGACGTTGGCCGATGTGCCTAGGTTGTACTTTTTCAGTACGGCTGCTGAACTAAAGTTCTTCTCTCCCTCTGCGATGGCCAGTAGCATGTTGATCTGTCTGACTTTCAGGTTGTCAATGAGGTTGTCAAACAGTATGGCTGAACGGTCAATCATCTGCTGGAAGGCTTGTTCGACGGTCTCTTCCGTGGCTTGGTTTGCTGTCAGCAGCCACACCAACTGGCTATATTGCTGTACGTAGTAGGAGTGGCACTCTACCCTATCAACAATTCTTGCTGCCAGCTCAGGCGTAATGTGTTTACCCGTGTCTGCGAAGCGACCTACAATGAAGCTTACCCATTCCTGTTTGCTTATACGCTCCAACATAATGATGTCGCCAAACTTGTAGAACGGCATCTCGTAATCGGAGAAGATGTTGAGCAGCATGTGGCGCTTGCTGCCATACATGCAATAGCACACGTGCTGATGGC
>JAKSLN010000075.1 GCA_024401165.1 Bacteroidaceae bacterium | reverse complement strand
CCTTAGCCGTTGCTGCGTATTTGACCTTCGCCTCGAATGAGCCACTTATAGGTGGTTATTTCCTTTAGAGCCATGGGGCCACGAGCATGCAGTTTTTGGGTACTGATGCCTATCTCTGCGCCTAAACCGAACTGTGCACCATCCGTGAATGAAGTTGGAGCATTAGCATAGACACATGCAGCATCCACCTCTTCGTAGAAGCGAGCAATAGTTTGTTCGTCGTTCGAGACAATACACTCACTATGCTTGCTGCTAAAACGGGCAACATGCTGAAGCGCCTCATCAAAACTTGCCAACGTACGAATTGCCATCTTATAGTCAAGGAACTCTGTGCCGAAACTTTCCTCCGTAGCATGCTGCAAAAGAGCAGAGGGATAGTTACCATCCAAAATGGCGTAACTTTGCTCGTCGGCATAGATAATGACATTATGTTCTGCCAAAGGTGCACAAAGTGTTGGCAAATCAGACAAACGGTTTTGATGAATCAACAGGCAGTCAAGCGCATTACAAACACTTACGCGACGAGTCTTTGCGTTGCAGATAATCGCCTGTCCCATCGTCACATCACCAGCCTCATCAAAATAGGTGTGACAGATACCAGCACCCGTTTCGATGAATGGGATAGAAGCATGCTGACGGACAAAGTCTATGAGTCGACGACTGCCACGCGGGATCAACAGATCTACATATCCATGTGCTGACAGCAGAATTTCAGTTGCTTCGTGAGATGCAGGCAAAAGCGACACAAAATTTGGATTGATTTGGCACTCAACCAGCACACTTTGAATCAGTTTCACAATTGCCTCGTTTGAATCCTTCGCATCACTTCCGCCCTTAAGCACGCAGGCGCTTCCTGCCTTGAAGCAGAGCGAGAAGACATCGAAACTAACATTGGGACGAGCCTCATATATAACGCCAATCACGCCAAAAGGAGCGCTAACGCGCTGCAGACGAAGTCCGTTAGGCAGTGTCGTTTCCTGTTGGACAAGATGCAAAGGCGAAGGCAGCGCTGCCGTGTTTCGCATATCCTGGGCAATGCCGCGCAAACGAGCATCCGTAAGTTTCAAACGGTCATATTTGGGATTTGCAGGATCCATCCGTTCAAGATCCTTGGCATTAGCCTCTAATAGAGAAGGAACGTTCGCTTCGATTGCATCAGCCAAGGAAAGCAGAACATGGTTTATCTGTTGTTCAGAAACACGAGCCTGCTCACGCGAAGCCTTTTGAGCCGCCTGTAAAATCTGTTCAACCTCTGCGCTGACATCTTCCGCCCCACCCTTTTCTGATTGATCTGTAACAGTTGGAAGGAAATGAGTGAAGGGAATGCTATCCGCCTGAGAAACCAAGTCGGTGAGGATATGCTCGCGTTCGCCATTCGCAATAAACACATGAATGCCCTGCGCAGCCACTTTCTCTGCCGTTCCCGCCTTGGAAGTCATGCCACCGCGCCCAGCAGAAGATTTTGACGGTTGAATATACGAAGAAAGATTGCATCCGGGTGCCACCTCTCGAATAACCTTGGAGTTTGCATCTGCCGGATCACCATCATACACGCCATCGATATTGCTTAACAGATAGAGAGACTCGGCCTGACACATCGTTGCCACGAGGCCGCTCAACTCATCGTTATCCGTGAACATCAGCTCCGTAATAGACACCGTATCGTTTTCGTTGACAATGGGAAGAACATTCTTTTCAAGCATGATCTCCAAGCAATTACGCTGGTTGACGTACTGCTCCTCTGTGCTGAAATTCTCTTTTGTGGTCAGAATTTGGCCAACAGGAATCTGGTGTTCCTTGAAGAACTCGTAATAACGGTTCATCAGCTTAGCCTGACCAACGGCAGAATACAACTGGCGCTGTTCTACGCTATCGAGATGCATGTCGTTGCCCAGTTCGCTGCGTCCAGACGCAACTGCACCAGAAGAAACCAATACCACCTGATAGCCCATCTCACGCAGTTCGGCAATCTGGTCAACCAAAGCCGACATGCGCGTTATATCTAATGTTCCATTCGTGCGAGTAAGCACGTTACTTCCCACCTTAACAACAATTCTTTTACCCATATACAATATTTGGTCTTTTTTGATTTCGACATCCAATCCCAGCACGGTTTATCTTCTACAGATTTTCACCGCAGATTGGATTCGATAGTTTTTATACCTTAACATTTTAGCGCGCAAAGATACCACAAATCTCACAAAACGGCAAGAAAATGCAAGCAAAACAACCCCACGAGCAGAAAAAGTGTCAGCACGAGAGCGTTTCAGTTAACATTTTAGAAGAGAATACCCGCAAACTGTGAAATAATGAACCACAGAACTATTGAACTACAAACTTGATTACACCTTCACGTCCACGTCCAT
The DNA here is from genome assembly GCA_024401165.1 of Bacteroidaceae bacterium. Taxonomy (GTDB): domain Bacteria; phylum Bacteroidota; class Bacteroidia; order Bacteroidales; family Bacteroidaceae; genus Physcousia. The sequence continues at coordinate 10,744 of JAKSLN010000075.1, read as the reverse complement.
CCGTAGCCCGGGCCACATACATGCCAGGAGTCAAGTTTCCGACGTTCACGTAAGCCGTACCATTCTCTGCTTTGACGGACTTGTATGCCAAAGACGCACCGCTGACATTATAAAGGCGTACCGTTGCCGCAGCACTCTCACATCCACTCAGTTCGAGCAAACCATTCCGATATGTCAGCTTCAGTTCAGAAGGAGCGAAAGCCATGAGTCCCTCTACGCCGGTCATGTCGTCGGGCACGAACTCCCACAGCTCGCTCTGGGTATTCAGAATATTTCTTGCAAGAATAGACGGGCGCGTCATGAGGTACACTTCGTGTCCGCCATCCGGGTAACGGCCAACCGTCTGCTGTCCAGAGTGAGCACAATACACCAGGCTATCTGCCCAACTGCCATCAGCCGCCTCGACACGCACCATCTTGCCATCCTCATTGTCGAGTTTGAAGTTAGCATGTATCTCGTTGTCCGTTGCGTTGCGCTTGCTGCACCAAACAATCTTATATCCATGAGCAGGGATGATGGTGTTCTTTCCTTCGATTACATATTTATGCGGATTGCTCGCTTTGTCCGAAAGATACATGCCAGCCAAGTCAATGTCCTTGCTGGTCGTATTGTAAAGCTCCACCCAGTCGTCCTTCTTATAATAGTCATTGACGTTGACCGAGTTGCCAGCACTCACTTCATTGATGCGAATCGGAGTGTAACCGGCAGCAGCCATCACGTCGTCATCCAAAGGTTCGTAACGGGCAATCAGGTCGAAAGCTCCCGTTTCCGGCAGCGTGTATTCCGCATCCTCGCTGGCACACTTGTCGTCGCCGTGTGAAGTCACCTCCACGTCAAGTCCGGCGTTCCACCAGATGTCGCTCGACGTGTCGTTGCAATTGTGCACTTCGGCAGCAATCACGTTCTTGCCCCTGTGCAGCAATTCTGTTGGAATCTCAATCTTTGCCACACGTGGTTCATCGCCCTCATACCAGTCCGTCTGACCGCGTGACTGGCAGGTCTCGTTCCATTGCGCTCCCGACCACAGATGATAGACATGAACCTCAACGCCGTTGACATAGATGATCACAGCGTCGTCCAGTTCGTAGGTCAGCTCATAGACATCATCCTCAGCAGGTTCGTTGTCCAGGTTGAACTCCTTGCGCATGTAGAATGTAGGGATGCGCGAACCGTTCGACAACGTCTTGGGCAGTTTAGTCGTAGCGTACGACATCGAGCGTCCAGAATTGCCATAGCCCAACGGAGCCTCGCCCGATTTCCATTCGCTTGTCGGATAATCGGTCGCCATCCAGTCCTGACCGTCCAGCGGACCCTTGTCATAGTACTTCCAGACGCTGTTCATTCCAAACACCGACTGCGTCTGCGTATTGCTTCCGTCGTGCCACCAACCGGCAAAGCGATAGCCCGGCAATTCATGAGCCTTCAATGTTACAGGCGCAAAAAGATAGCCGTTGAACTTGCTGCGAGGCACCTGCACATCATTAATTGACAGGGCAGCCTGCTTCACGTTGCTGCTCAGTTGTACTTCAAGTGCTTGCTTGCCAGAGAGTCCGAACGAGCTGTACGCACGCAGCACACTCGTCATTCGCTGCTTGTAGCCGCCCGTCACGGCGTTTATGATGCCTTCGGCATAGCTGCGTCCCCATCCATAAGGATAGTTTCCCTCCCAGGAAAGAGCCTCGGCAATGTTGTCTGCCATTTCGTAGACGATGTCTGCGATCTCATCCTCGTCGCCAAACACCGAACCGCCCACCAGGCAGTACGTGTCTATGAACTTCTTCTTGAAGTCGGCATTCTTTATCATGTTGAGGAAGATGGTCACCAGCTCCACCTCGGCCGTTATGCTCGTTCCGTTGTACTCTGGGCGACCGTAGAAGGTATACGTCTTCTTGTTCTGGAAGTCGCTGAAGATATTGTTGCCCGTGCGGTCCACGCAGTTGTCAAGGTCGAAGATGACGAAATGGAACTTGCCGTCATTGCGGTCGCGGAAACCCTTCGCATTATTGTGTGGCCAGTCCCAGTCATTCAGGAAGAACTTGAAAGCCATGTAGTTGATATAGTCGTCTATGTCAACCAGATTACCAATCCGCTGGTACGTCAGTTCGTCTGCCGCCGTCTTGCTCAGCGACTTCCACTCCAGGAAGGCCTCCTTCGTTCCCGCCTTCTGCACGTAGCCCGAGTCCACACTCATCTCGAAGGCGTCAATCTCGTCCATGTCGATGCCATAGTTGGCATAGCCATAGTGCTTGTTGCTCGGTTCGCGAAGGTTCAGCATGGCCAGATGCTTGCCGTTGATGAAGACATGCGCCGGCTGGTATGACTGCAGGTTGAGCGGGAACTCGCTCACGCGGGCTATCTGCTGCAGGGCTGCATCCTTGATGCGCGTTCGGTTATACTCGTCGTTACCGCCATTGCGTAGCAGCAAGGACTTATTCTTATTATAAGGTTTGTCGGCGAAGAACGGATAGTCGAGCGAGTTCTTCAGGTCATACACTTTGTCCGCCTTTACTTTGAACGAGCGAGGTTCGTACTTGCGGCTCCAGCCTCCGTTGATGGCAATGTCCACCTCCTGTGCAAAATATCCGTCAACGTTCGCGGCAACATGTCCGTTTGCCAGATACTCAAAACTGGCCGGACGGTCCCACTCCATGTTGAAGTTGCGCTTCGTATAGTCCTGGTTTGCCGTCTTGCCGTTCGTTCCCGTCACATAGATTCCTATCGTATTATCGTACAGATTCTTCTCGTCGGTCACAAGCGAGACGACGGGCAGGTAATAGTTTCGGTCGCTCCTGATGTAGCTACGGGTCACCACCTTGCTTGGCAGGTAGCCATCCTTGAACAGGCGGAAGCGGTAGGCCGTGTGGTTGGTTACCTTGAACTGCCCCGTCGTGCTCACCTTGCCATTCTCGCTCGTCGGTGTCGAACCGTCGGTCGTATAGCGCAGCGTAGCACCCTCGGGGATGGCAACCTTCACCGTCAGGCTGCCGCTGAAGATCTGTCCGGGCTGATCCACCGCGGGAGCAGGCAATTCCTCGTTAGCGAAGGTCATGCCAACGTTCGTTGCGTCCGGTGTTGGCGTGGAACTCCAGCTCCACTCCTCTCCCCCATCCTGGCGGCGTGCATACGAGCAGCGCATCACGGCTTCGGGGTACGACTGCTGGACAAGAATGTGCCCCTCGTCGTCGGAGATGTAAAGCGTACCGCCTTCGCAGTCCAGTTTCATGTCAACCTGCGTGTTGACCCACTTCATGTTCACGTCTTTGCGCGTATCAGCATGGTCAAACCATAGCACGGCATATCCTCCGGGCAGCATCTGACCCACGTTGGGATGGATGCGCGCCTTCTTCAGGTTCAGGGGATCATCGCTGGCCCAGCAGCCGCCCACCGTCACATACCGGTCCGTGGGGTTGTACAGTTCCACCCATCCGCCGTAGTTCCAGGAGGGATCGACAAACCTGTCTACGTTCGCAGCCATCACCTCATTGACGACTAATGTGCCGGGCACCGCAATCGCATACACCACCGTTACCGAACACGTTGCCTTTCGGTTCGTCCCGTCGTTTGTCAGAGCGGTCACCTTGGCGGTTCCGGGCAGCATGGCCGTCACCGTGCCATTGGCATCTACCGTAGCCACCTGTTCGTTCGACGAGCTCCACGTCACCGTCTTGTCGGTTGCGTCCTCTGGCGTTATGGTCACTTGCAGGCTTTCAGTTTCTCCTACTGCCAACTTCAACGTGACGGGTTTGACGGCAATGCGTGTCACCAGCACGTCGTCCTCATTTCTGGCCTGTAGTGCAAAAACAGTCTGCAGGGCACAGGTGAGCAAAAGAAGAAGGAAAATACGCTTATGTTTCATGGTTTTCGTTCAATTTGAAATGCTTATCGTCCGCAAAGTTACAAAAAAATACAGAATTACCATTCTTTTATATAAAAAAGTCAATGCACCGCGTTGGTTAGTCCGATTTTTTAGTACCTTTGCACAAACAAAACCGCCTAAAAGCAAAGCGGACTAACGCTAACCAGCGGAGCAAACCGAAAACTAACTAACTGAATAATATACTACAACATGCTGAAGCGAATCATCCTTTCTTTCGTCATGGCACTGGCTGCCATTGCGCCCCTCATGGCCCAACAACGCCGTCCAGTCGACAACAAGCACCCCATGTGGCTCGTCCACGTTGACGTGTGGAACTATGCAGACCCACAGAAAATCATCAACCTCATCCCCGAGGACATCCGTCCCTTCGTGGTCATGAACCTTTCGCTCTCTTGCTCCTACAACAAGGAACAGGGCATCTACGAGCGACCCAATAGTGCCATCCGCACCTATAAGTCCTGGGCAAGCGTCTGCCAGCAGAACGGCATGTGGTTCACCTGCCAGCCTGCCTCTGGCGGCCACACCCACATCAAGGACAACGACCTCGAGACCTTCGAGTACTTCTTCACCCACTACCCCAACTTCCTCGGATGGAACTATGCCGAGCAGTTCTGGGGCTTCGACGAGGCGGGCGATCCCAGTTCCAGCAGTCAGGCAACGCGCCTCGCCCTCTTTGCCAAGCTCGTTCCCATGCACCACAAGTACGGTGGTTTCCTCACCATCTCCTTCTGCGGAAGCCAGTGGTCTCACCTGCTCAATCCCGTGGGCATGATGAAGCGCAACGCCGAACTGCTTCAGGCCTGCAAGGACTACCCCGAGGCCATCTTGTGGCTCTACAAGTACACACACCCCGTATGCTTCTACAACAACGAGAGCGTCTGCTTCGGCCCCTTCGTCAGCGGTCTGGCCAAGAACTACGGCGTTCGCTACGACAACTGCGGATGGAACGATGCGCTAAACTCCGTATTGGGCGATAATCACGGCAAGAAATATCCCATCGCCGCCGGCATCGGAACCGTCATGGAGCAGACTTGTGTCAACGGTGGCGCCGTGTGGGACGGTCCCGAATTGATTTGGACAGAAGATTTCCAGGGACTTAGCAACACCACATCATCCGCAGGCTACCAGCAGCGCCGCTGGGGCACCTTTCCAGGATTCGACAACGCCTGGATCGACATGTTCCGCCGCATCATCGACGGCACCCTCTACATCCCTTCTCGCAAGGAGGTGGTCGACAAGACCAAGATTATTATTATAAATAATGTAACATCGGGCAACGACGAGGACAAGTATGGCTCATGGGGCGACCTCTACGACAACCTCTACAAGGTGAGCGACCCCTTCAACCGTGGCAACGGCCAGCTCCAGAACAACCTGAGCTACATGAAGAGTTCCGGGCGATACGGTGCCATCCCCATCACGCCCGTCGTTTGGGGCGATGACGCCAAGGCCATTCCCCTTCAGGTCAAGAAGTCGACTCGCACTAGCACCTGGAGCAGCCTCTCCAAGAAGAAGGCCGACTTCGACAAATACTATCCTGAGGTAAGCAAGGGAACGCTTTACGTCAACCGCTACCACAACCAGCTCATCACCTACAATCCCTATTCTTACCTCTCCAAGAACACACGCCGAGCTAAAGCCGACATCCCCTTGCTCTACAACACCTGCGAGAGCCTCCATCTTGACTACTACGAACTCTCAAGCGGTGCGGTGCGCGAATATGCCGACCACATCGACTTCTACCTCAACAACTATCGCACCGACACCACCGCCGTGCGAGCAGACACCATCCGCATCAGCGGCGTAGCGTCGGAACCCGAAACCACCTTCAAAGTCCTGGGCAAGACGTCTATCTCACCCAAGCCCCAGGGAACCGTGGCAAAGAATTACGACGCCGAAGCCAAGACGTTCACCGTCACCGTCAAGCACATGGGTCCCTGCCAGCTCACCATCAACTGCCAGGGCGAGGGAACCGACCGCCTGACCGACTACCTGTCCAGCGAGGCGCTGACCGACCTGCCCAAGCAGCCCGAGCCCTACTTCGGTCCCATCACCATCGAGGCCGAGGACATGGACTACAAGAGCATAGCCAACCACGTGACCTTCTACATGGCAGGATTCAGTCACGTGCGCAACCACTCCGGCAACGGATTCGTCGTCATGGGAACCAACACCTCTGGTTCTCTGCAGCACACGCTCAAGAACGTTCCCGAAGAAGGAGAATACTACATTTCTGTCCGTTACACCAACAGCGCTTCCAAGACCGGCACACTTGCACTCAAGGCCAACACCGCCGCTGCGCAGAACGTCGAAATCAAGAAGACGGGCACCAACGAATGGCTTCGCACGGGTGCAACGTTCAAGCTGAAGAAAGGCACCAACACCTTCACCATCACCAACAACAAGGGCATCAACCTCACCATCGACCAAATCACATACCGTCCCGTCGAGTTTGAGGAGGAGAAGTTCGACGTCGGACTTCACCAGGCAGAGCATGGCGTGGTAACCGCCAACAAGACGGCTGCCTGCGAGGGTGAAGAAGTCAAGCTCGAAGCCATCCCCGACGACGGCTACCGCCTCAGCGGATGGCATGTCATCCACGGAAACATCAACATCCAGGCCGACGGCACCTTCATCATGCCCGACGAGTTCGTCACCATCGAGCCCATCTTCGAGGACGTCAACGTCATCTACCAGATCAACATTGCGGCTGCGGGCAACGGAAACCTCCCCGAGGGATGGCGCGTCACGCAGGAGAACGGCGAGAAGCGCGACTACCCCGGCAGCTACGGAAGCGGTTCGCGCATCATGGTCGGATTCAGCGGATACCAGGGGGCTGCGCTTTATTGGCGTGAGGGCAGCTGTGAATACGGTCGCCTCAGCAAGTACCCCCTCAACCTTGCCCCCGGCCACTACAAGCTCACCTACGCCATGGCTGCGTGGAAGGGAACGCCCTACTACAGAGCCGAAGTCCTCGATCCCGCAGGACAGGTGATTGCCACCGGCGACGACTCCAGCACCACCCCCCGCATCCTGGCCAGCCCCAACGCCGACGGCAATACATCGGCCAAGGTGTCGACGGCTCGCCTGCGCACGCTCTCCTTTGAGGCCGCCCAGCAGGGCAAGTACGTCATCCGCTTCAGCAACTACACGGACGGAAGCGGCTTCCAGGAGTTCCTCCTCCTCGACTGCAAGCTGTCCCACGATCCTGAGGCCGACGGCATCTTCGAGATGGCAGCCGACCCGGCAACCACTCCCGCCCAGCAGGGCATCTACAACCTCATGGGCATCAAGACCGGCACGTCCCAGCGCGGCGTCAACATAGTCCGCACAGCCGACGGCCGAACCATCAAAATTCTAAAATGAAAAAGTCAAAGACAACCCTGAACCTTGCCGCCGTAAAGGCGATGCGCAAGGGAAACCGCGAGGCCGAGATGGAAATTCTCGGCCCCGGTTTTCATGCAACCACCCGCACGCACAGGTCAAAGAAGACCTACACACGCAAGTCCAAGCACAAGGGAGATTGGGGAAACTAACTTGCCTGACGCGCTAAACCGTAAGGACGAAGCGTGCACCGCCTTGGTAAGACTCATCCAGGGCAACGGTACCGCCAAGCAGGGTTGTGATGGCGCGACACAGGGGCAGGCCCAGCCCGACACCAGGTACGAAGTTATCCTCTTTGAAGAAACGCTCAAAGACCTTCTCACCCAGTCCGGCACGAACACCCCTACCCGTATCCTCTACGTAGAAGGTTACGCGCCCCTCCTGCTCTGCCGCTTTGGCACCCACGCGGACGTGTCCCCTTTCGGTAAACTTGACCGCGTTGGCAAGCAGCTGGTACAGCGCCTTCACCAGTTGCGACTCATCCGTGTGGAGCGTGATTCCGCCGGTATCGTCGATGATCAGTTCCACGCCCTCCTGCGCCATGATGCCTACCATCGCCTTGTCGATGACGTCCTGCGCCGTTACTTCTGCCTTATGCAGTTCCACGTTGCCGGCATCATAGTCGCTTATCACAATGATGTTGTTAAGCAGTCCTGTCAGATGCTCCGTATTCTGGCCTATCGATTCCAGCAGCATGCTCTTAGACTCATCGTCCAGCGGCATGCTCGAGTCGCAGAGCACCTGCGTCGACCCGTAGATGCTGTTTAGGGGTGTGCGTATCTCGTGGCTCATGTTCTGGATGAAATGCAGACGCATGGCATTTGCCTTCTCTGCCTTTTCCAAAGCCTGACGGGTCTCTTCGCGCGACAGGAACAGCCTGCGGTTCTCGCGCTGTCTGCGCAGCAGCACGTATGTCAGTCCGCCAATGACCAGCACCAGCACGGCACCTATGCACAGGCTGACGATGAGACGCATCCGAGCCGTCGCCTTCTCCGCCTCGTAGCGAAGGGTGGCATTGCCCAGTTCGGCATCGTAGCGCACCAGTTCGCTCTGCTGGATGCCCGCCATGGTCGAGTCCGTCACGATGACCAGTTCCTTCTGCGCCTGGTAGGCATTCTTGAAGTCATTCTCGTAAAAGTAGGACAGGGCAATGTGGGCCAGCTGGGACTGCCGCAGGGAAATGCTGTCTGCCAGCGCCCTCGATTCGGCGAAGCGTCCCTCTGAAACGAGCAGCATGCAGCGCAGCTCGTACAGCATGTCGGCCGACAGGATGCCCGTCACGTCAGCGTTGTGCAGGAGCGACTTCCTGTATTCCGTCTTGAACTCCTGCATCTTGTTATCGTTGTAGAGCACGCTCAGGAGCGACCACTCCGAGAAGTAGCGGTAGACGTCGTAGTTGGCCCACTTTCGGGCCTCGCGAGCCTTCTGGACGGCAATGTCGCCCTGTCCCAGCGAGGAGTAGCACTCGGCCATGTCGCGGTTGATGATGCTACGGCCCACGCTGTCCGTGTCGTCCGTGTGCTCCATCGAATGTTCGAAATAGCTGAGTGCCGTCAGGTGGTTGCCACGGTATTTGTAGATCTGACCAAGCAGCAGGTTGCTCTCATACAGTCCAAGGGCCGACTTCGACTCCTCGGCCTTCTTCAGCATGTCGCGAGCCAGGAACATGCATTGCGTGTATTCCCCCTTGGTCATGAGGTACTGAATCTTGGCGCTGACGCCCTCGAAGTACTCCTCCACGAAGTCGTCCCCCTCGGCCAGCCCAAGGTACTCGTCCACAGAACTCAGGAAGCCCTCCGTCTTGCCGTTGCCGACATAGGCATAGAACTTGATGCGAAGGGCATACATCATGGCAAGCTTCGACCCTCTCTGCTTGGCCTTTCCGTAGATGGAGTCGGCCACGGCAAGGTTGTTCAGGTCGTACGTGCGATTATGAATTAGGTCTGCCATCGTGTTGTAGGCATCCACGTCCTCCTTCGACGCAGCTGCCATCATCCCGAGGCTCCAGCACAGCACCATGGCCGTGACGACTCCCCTCAGCAATGCCGGGACGCGCCATTGCCAGCGCGATGCCCTTCCTTCTTGCACCTTCATACATGCAAAGTTAGAGAGAATCCCCGAATTTACAAAGCGTTTTTCATTCTTTTTGCGCGAAAGAGTGCAAGGAAAAACATTTTTTTAGTAAATTTGCCAGCAAAAACCACAAATCAGCAAACTCACAAATATCCCAGCACCATGCTACAGATCGTCTTGGCCCTCGTGGCTGCACTCCTGCCCCCCGCCCTCCTCTTCTTCTACATTCACCATCAGGACAGCCAGCAGCCCGAACCGCCCAAATGGCTATGGAAGGGCGTCCTCCATGGCGTCTACTCTGCCATCCTCGTGCTCACCGTGTTCTACATCATACCCATCCAGGAACTATTCGCCGACCTGGGCGAAAGCTTCCTGGGCGGCGTCTGCGACGCCTTCTTCTGCGCCGCCATCCCGGAGGAGGCCGCCAAGCTCTACTTCCTCTATCGCCTTCTGCGCCGCAATCCCTACTTCGACGAGCACCTCGACGGCATCGTCTACGCCACCTGTGTAGGACTGGGCTTTGCCGGATTCGAGAATGTCCTCTACGTCGTTGACAACATGGACGAACTGGCCACCGTGGCCCTCATGCGAGCCATCTTCTCCATCCCCGGCCACTTCTTCTTTGCCGTGTTCATGGGCTACTACATCTCCAAGGCACACTTCAGCAGCCCCACGCTCTCCGAGCGAAGCCGCAACTACCTCCTGGCCTTCCTCGTCCCCATGCTCATCCATGGCATCTTTGACGCCCTCCTCATGACCACGTCCAGCGTTTCCGACTTCGTGAGCGGCATCCTGGTCCTCATCTTCATCTGGTTCAACATAAAGCTCAACAAGGCCGGCCGCCGCCGCATCACCGCCATGAAGGAGGAGGATCAGCAAGAACTGCAAGAACAGCAAAAACTGCAAGAACAGCAAGAACAGCAAGAACCATACGGAACACTATGACGAGCAACAACATCCCCCTGCTACTGCTGCAAGACACCTGCTTCAGCATCACCCTGGTGCTGGCGCTGATGCTGCTGATGTCGCGCTGGCACATGCGCGCCACACCCAGCAGATAACAACGAGCCCGTAATGTCAAAGGGCAACATCTGGGGATGGACTTGGGGTTTCGAAGACGAGTACTAACCCTCGCCCATCGGCCCTGGAAAGAATAGCGCAGCGCGACAAAAAAAGTCGCGCTGCGCCTTCAAAATCTTACCGCACGGCGAACCGACCGCCCGCCCTAGGTCAGCCGGTTAATTACCGCAGCGGTATTTTTTAATTTCCGCAGCGCTATTTTCAAAATCCCGCAGCGGGATTTTTCAAGGACAGCAGCGGGACTTTTTTGCCCCTAATTTTCTGCGTCAAGAAACAAAAAAGCACCTGCAGGAATAGCGTGAAACCTTGTAACTATTCTGGTAAGCTGGG
>JAKSLN010000074.1 GCA_024401165.1 Bacteroidaceae bacterium | reverse complement strand
AGGTTGGCATCGGTGCAGAACTGCAGCCAGAAGACGAAGGCTGTGCCGCAGACAAATCCTGTTAGCGCAGCCTTACCCTTGATGCGCTTGAAGAAGACGCCCATGAGGAAGAGGCCGCCAAGACCGCCAGTAAGCAGGCCGAGTATGGTGTTGAAGTAGTCGAGCAGCGACAGGATGTCCCACGACGCCATGAGGAGAGCAAGAAACACGCCAACGATGCCGCTCAGCACACTTGTCCAGCGAGCCACTCGCAGCATGGAAGCATCGGAGACGGCAGGATGGAAACGCTTGTAGAAATCGACGGAGAAGGCCGTGGAGACGCTGTTGATATTGCTGGAAATGGTACTCATGGTGGCTGCGAAGATTGCGGCAATGAGGAGGCCCGCCAGCCCAGCGGGCATCTGCGACATCATGAAATATGGAAAAATGGCATCACCCTTCTGCATGGTGATGTCCAGTTCGTCGGGATGAGTCTGAAAGAACGTATAGAGTCCCGTTCCGATGACGTAGAAGATGACACTGATGAACACACACATCAGTCCATTCATCATGATGGAGCGGGCGGCGCTGCGCTCGTCCTTTGTCGTGAGGTAGCGCTGGATAACCGTCTGGTCGCTGGTATAGGAGATGAGGTTGTTGGCCGCACCGCCTATGATGGCAACCCAGAAGGTGGCACTTCGATAGTCGAACGACCACTCAAAGAGCCGGAATTTGTCATTGGCCATACCAATGTCAATGTAGTTGGACAGTCCACCCTCCGTGTGGGTAATGAGGAAGGCGGCTGCGAAGAAGGCTCCACCTACGAGGATGATGCCTTGCACCACATCGCCCCAGACAACAGCTTCGACACCACCCATGGTGCAATAGACGATGGTGACGATGCCCATGAGAATGATGCAAAGCTGAATGTTGATGCCAGTCACGGCGGTCAACGCCAGCGAAGGCAGATAGAGAACAAGAGCCATGCGCGCCACCATGAAGACGATGAAAAGTCCACTGGCCAGAAGGCGTGTTGCCAGGTTGAAACGAATCTCAAGGTACTCGTAGGCGCTGGTGATGTTAAGGCGGCGGAAGTAGGGCAAATAGTATTTTATGACCGGGAAACTGACCAGGAGGATGGTAACAAGGATGGGGTAATAGGTCCAATTGGTGGCATATGCCTTAGCAGGAATGCTCATGTAGGTGATGGCGCTAAGCATGGTGGCGTAGATGCTGATGCCAGCGGCCCACCAAGGAATGCGTCCACCGCCCTTGAAGAAGTCGTCGGCCCGTGCATCGCGGCGCATGAAGTAGTAGCCAAGTCCCAGCATGCCAAGTAGATAAACAATGAGGACAAGCCAGTTAAGCCAACCAAAGTCGACGTCGTGGACGACATTTAACTTTGTTACATCGGTGCTGCGCACTCCGGGCTTCACCTCGCCATTGATGTACAGCCAAGGTCCGTTTCCAACGATGGTGGCTCCGGCACGTGCCAGAGCCTCATCCTCCGCCAGCGTGAACCAGGCGTTGGTGATGGTGTGATAGGCCAGAATCTTCTGATTGAAGCGATACCAGGCGGGATCGTGAAGGAAATAGGTGCTGTCGGGGTTCGCATCGTTCAGTCGTGTCTCGAAGACTTCTTTGTTGATTCCTCCCATGAGCAGGATATGAGAGTACCCACTCGTCACAGCCACGCCACCAGTAACATTAGTGCCCTGGGGAAGCGGTGCAGTCGACGTCCACTCCAAGGTCTTGAGGTTGAGGCAGATTCCGTCTTCCAAAGCCGTGGTTCGTCCACCTTCCTGTGTATAACCACAGAATACATAGAGATACGGAGCCGTGGCACCCGACTGCACCGCAGCCACACATTGCAGACGCGCCTCGCCGGGCAGTTCTGCCAGCACCTGCCAATCCTTGCTGTCCTTGTAGTCGAGCCAGTAGACGTGTCGGTTAGGTCCCTCATCGGTTATTCCTCCCACCAGGTAGACCACGTCGCCTTGCACGGCCAACGCATGCTGCTGAATACCTTCAGGCAAAGCAGGGAGAGGCCGTTCGGCCCCTTCGCTTGTCAGAAGAACCGCCTTGCGCAACGACGACTGACCGTCCGTTCCGCCCACGCATACCACACCGTCTGCAACACTCGCGCTGGCCCCCGAAGCTGCCCGGTAAGACAAATTGCCGACAGGCGACCATCTTCCATCTGCATCAAGGCAATGGATAGCGTCGTAGAAGACCTTCTGCCCACCCTGCGAAACGGGCACATCGGGAAAGTTGGCCCCACCGGCCACAAGGATACGCTCACCTGCCCTACCGCCATACGCCGCCGCCAAACCCTGTCCCGGAGAGACTTCCAAAGAGGGCATAGGGGTCAGTTCGACACGGTTCTTCGACTCGCCCCAAAGGACGAGGGGGAAGAGCAAAAGGAGCAGAAGAAGCAGTCTGCCAGTGTGTGAGAACAATCGAAATTCTTTCATACGCCTTGCAAAGGTAGTAAAAAAAAAGAAGAATGTACACGGATGCCGGGATTTTTTCGTAACTTTGCGGCAAACCATTTTTTCCGAAAAAACATGAAAAAACTCCTTTACATCCTCATTTGCAGTTTGATGGCCTACGGATGCCACACCACTCCTGAGGGCATCAGCGAGGACGAAGCGATGCGTTTCCTCTACGCCAGCATGGCACTCCCCGACTCTACCGACTACTCCGAAACGTTCTATCGGGAACAGGTACGCACCACCCTGCAGGCCCGTCAGGAGATGCCCTGGGGCCCCAGCATACCCAAGCGCGAATGGATGCACTTCGTCTTGCCCATCCGCGTCAACAACGAGAACCTCGACACCTTCCGACTGGCCATGTACGAAGAGCTGAAGGCACGTGTCGAAGGCATGACAATGGAAGAGGCGGCACTGGAGGTGAATCATTGGTGCCACGAACACGTGACGTACCAGCCCAGCGACGCCCGCACAAGCAGTCCACTGGCTACCATGCGCTCTGCCATCGGACGGTGCGGAGAGGAGAGCACCTTCACCGTGGCGGCCCTGCGCACCATCGGCATTCCTGCCCGACAAGTCTACACACCCCGCTGGGCCCACACGGACGACAACCACGCTTGGGTAGAGGCATGGATTGAGGGCGAATGGAAGTTCATGGGCGCTTGTGAGCCCGAGCCGGTACTGAACCTGGGATGGTTCAACGCTCCCGCTTCGCGTGCCATGCTCATGCACACCAAGGCAATTGGCAACTATGACGGCCCTGAAAGAGTGATGACCCGTACGGCTTGCTACACCGAGATTGACGTCACCGACACCTACGCTCCCACCACCGTCATACAGGTTGAAGTAACCGACGCGGACGGACGCCCAACCCCTGCCACTGTGCAGTTCCGCCTCTACAATTACGCAGAGTTCTATCCCCTCAACACCAAGCAGACTGACGAAGAAGGCAAGTGCGACTTCAAAGCCGGACACGGAACGTTGCTCGTCTGGGCCACCGACAATCATCGCTTTGGATTCGAGACGGTTCAGGTGGGGAGCGAAGCATCTCCCGTAAAGGTCAAACTCATCCACGACATCGCTACGGCGCAACAGCAAAGTCCGGAAACCTACGCCTTCGACGTCACACCACCCGCCGAGCGAAACACCGTCCCCAGCATGACAGACGAACAGGTAGAGCGCAACAAGCAGCGCCTGGCCTACGAGGACAGTCTGCGCCAAGCCTACACGGCAACGTTTTACCACGAAGGGCAACGCCCCAAGGACGAAGAGGCGTTTCTGCTCAAGGCCCGTGGCAACCACGCCACGCTGACAGCATTCCTCGACCAAAGTGACGACCACGCCAAGGCAATGCGCATCCTCTCGCTCCTTTCGGACAAGGACCTGCGCGACGTCACACTCGACGTCCTTACCGACAACTACACCTATGCGGCATCCGACGCCCCCGACGTCCTCCAGCAACGCATCAGCAACGAGATGCTGACACCCTATCGCCAAGCACTCCTCAACGCCATTCCAAAGGCCGATGCAGAACGCTTCCGTGCAGATGCATCGCTGCTCGAGAAGTGGATTTGCGACAACATCACCATCGACAACGAGCACAACCCGCTACAGCTTTGCATGCGCCCTATAAGCATTTGGAAAGCAAAAAGATGCGACTCGCATAGCCGCGACATCTTCTTCGTTGCCATGGCTCGCACGTTGGGCATCGAAGCCCGCCTTAACGAGGTTACCAACACAGTGGAATACAAGACCGATGGTTGCTGGCGAAGTGCCTTTGCCAGCAACGAAGAGAGCAAGGCAACAGACGATGGCACCCTGCGCCTCGCTTACCAGCCCACGGACGTTCTCAGCGATCCGCACTACTACACCCACTTCACGCTTTCACTCATCGAGGACGGCATTCCCACCCTCCTCAACTTCCCCGAGTCGGCCACATGGAACGACACATTCGCCCAAGGCGTTCTGTTGCCAGCAGGTCAGTACATTCTCACCACCGGCACGCGCTTGGCAAGCGGAAGCGTTCTTTCACAGATGACCTTCTTTACCATCACCCCAGGACAAGACACGGAGGTTGCCCTCACGCTGCGGCAGACAACCGACGATGTGCAGATAATTGGAAACTTTGGCAGCGAAACGCGCTACTCGCCCATCGTTGTCTTCCAGAACGAGGGCGTCAGCATTGCTGGTATGGAGCCCGTCGACTTCCTCTCGGCCGACATTCTCCCCGAGACCTCCATTCTCTCAACGACGGGCCGAGGTTACTACGCCATTGGACTGCTCAGCGTAGGCACAGAGCCCACTAACCACGCGCTTAACGACCTCTCGGCCGTCAAGGACGAGTTGGAACGCTGGGGACGTCCCATCCTGCTCATCGTCAACGACCTGGACGAGGCCGCTCGCATTCAGGAGGACTTCCCCAACTTGCCCTCAACCGTCCACTTCGGCACAGACACGACGGGCAAGATACAAGAGGGCATGCACCATGCCGTACAGGCAACGCCAGCCACCCGGCTGCCCATCTTCCTCATCGCCGACACGTTCGACCGCGTCGTCTTCATGCGCCAAGGCTACACCATTGGTCTTGGCGACCAGATGCTGAAAATTAGCAAGAAACTATAGGGAAGTTATGAGGAAGCGGTTCACCCCGTCTTCGTCAACAGAATGAAAGAGTTGAAGGCATTTTTTGAACAAAAAGATGTAAAAATAAAAAATAATGTGTATCTTTGTGCCCAAAATATTAAAATAAGGTATTATGAAATACTATTTTGCAACATTGCTGCTGGCGCTGTCCCTCGTTGGGGCAAAGGCGCAGCAGAACCAGGTTAAATTGCACGTCGAGGCAGCCGATACCGCAGGAATGCAGGTTTACCTATATGCCATCGACGGAGACGACCAATACGAGCCGATGGCGCAGGAGGGCCTGACGCTGAAGCAGGAGATAGCACCTTCGAAGCAGGGACTGTACAGTCTGGTGTACGTGAGCACGGCAAAGCAAGCACAATACTCCACACCACTCTACTTTGACGGAGCGGTGCCATCGGAACTGAGCCTGCAGATGACGGACGGTTGCCCCCAGGTAACAGTATTGCCGGCCAGCAAGAAGAAGGCAGACAAGGTGCGCGCCGACGAGCAAAACGAGGTGCTGGCTGCCATCCACGCCTACAACCAGGTCTACTTCAGGCAGAGTCAGGACGTGTGGACCAAGGCACCGAGCATGACACCAGACGACCTGCGCCAGATGTTGAAGGCGTATGACGAGGCGCTGGCCAACGTGAATGGTACAGCGGGCATGGGCGAGCCAATGAAGGCATACATGGACGTTTGGAACTATCTGCTGAAGAACGAAGTCGTCACGGTTTATAACCGCAGTCACAAGGACGCGTCGCTGGACATGAAGGCAGAACTGGGCTGCGAGGCGGCACAGAAGCTGGACACACCCATGGCGCTGTTGCACAACGGTGTAACGAACACAGCCTTGCAGGATGTGCCTCGCGGCACGCTGGAGAGCCGATTGAGCTACATCAGCAGCCATTACAAAACGGAGACCATGCGCGACAACATTGCCGGGTCTGCACTAAGCGCGTTCATCCGCTCGTACAACTTCGAGAAGGGTTATCAGGACGGCCTAGCCATGTTGGAGGCGGCCCGTCAGAAGACGGGAATGGAGATCGTGGACACTTATATTGCCAAGTTCAAGGAGCGTGTGAGCGCCATTCCCGGTGCAGCATTCCCCGACGTAGCCCTGATTGACGCAGACGGCAACGCCGTATCACTGAGCAAGTTCAAGGGGAAATACGTATACATCGACCTCTGGGCTTCATGGTGCGTGCCCTGCATCAAGGAAGTACCTTACCTGCAGGAGTTGGAGAAGCAGCTGCAGAACCCCAACGTGGTCTTTGTCAGCATCTCGACCGACTCGACCGAGAAGCCTTGGCGCAGCCGCATGGAGCAGCAGAAGATGCATGGCAACCAGTGGCTCAACACCGACGGAAAACTGTGCGACAGACTTAACGTGAGCGGTATCCCCCACTTCCTCATCTACGACAAGGAGGGCCACCTGCTCGTCTACGACGCTCCTCGCCCATCCACTGGCGAACAGATGAAGAAGATGCTGGAGGAACTGAAATAATGCAAATCACATAATTTACTATAGTATTAACCACAAAAAAAGAAAACGTATGAAGAAATTCTACACAAGACTCATGGTGGCTTTGGTTGCCACCATCCTGGCTATTCCCGCCAAGGCAGCGGTCGACGGCGTGGCTAGCCTCTTCGGCACCTACCGTTTCACTGCCAATGTGGAATATCTCGATGCATCCTACAAGGACCAGCTCTCTGGTGACTGCGAGGTAAAGATCATCAAGGATCCCTCTGGTATCTTTGCTTGCGAGATCGACGGACTCTTCGGCATCGAGGACAGCTATCAGCTGGTAAGCAAGATGGGCGAGATGGAGGATGGCAAGCAGGCCCTGAAGATCGTGAATCCCAATGGCGGCAACTTCGACGCATGGGGCAGCTTCAACGGTTGGATGACCGACATAGAGGGTAACAATCCCTTCGGCACTACCAACTACGGTCCTCTCTATTATGTGCTCAACGAGGACGGCAGCGTAATCACCCTGCCAGACTTCTCCTTCATCACCATCACCGACTTCAGCGCAGAGAAGGGCACCATCGTGGCTAAGTTTACCAATGCCAAACTGACTCTCGTTGCCAAGGAGGAGATTGCTGTGGCCGACATCAGCGGCGACTATCACTTCACACCCAATCAGGACTACGACTACGGCGTAGAGCCCAACTTCCCCAAGGAGTTTGACATGAACATTGCCAGCAAGGGCGACAACAAGAACTACGACGTGACCCTGGCATGGGCCAACATCGGCCAGTTGAAGCTTGAGGGTAAGTTCGACGGCAGCATTCTGAGCATCCCCTTCGAGAATACGAAGGTTGGCGAGTACAGCATATTCGACACCTATCAGAACACAAAGGGCAACATCACCTTCAACCTCGTAGGCGAAAACCTCAGCCTCACCAGCGGTATTCTTTTTGCAAAGAACGAAACCGAGTACGTATACTGGGCAGGTGGCGGTCTGGCAAAGAAGGCTGGCCAGGAGGAACCTGCTACTCCCTCATACGTAGGCACCTACAAGGCTAAGGCAACCATCGCTTACAAGGCCGAGGGCACTCCCGACACTCCCACCGAGGGCGACATCGTGATCGAGTTTGACGAGATGTACAACATGTACTTCGTGACTACCTTCCTCGGTTATGACACCTTCTGGATGAATCAAGGTGGTCTTGAGTTCCGTCCCGATCCCGAGGATCCCAAGAAGGGTGTCATCGTGACTGAGCCCTATTACCAGTTCCTCGACATCGCCTACACCAGCGAGGACAACACGCAGATGCAGTACCTCGTACTTCGCGACGTCAACGGTTCATTGGGCGAGATTCCCGTCACCTTCGACGAGAATGGCAACATGACCATCAAGGACTGCAGCATCTTCACCAGTTGGACTGGCAAGGACGAGGCAGATGGCTTCGTAACCTACTACAGCCCCATCGTGGCTGAGAAGCAGAAGGACGCTACAGCCATCGAGTGCGTCAAGGTTCCCGCTACCGAGGGTGCTGTCGAGTACTTCAACCTGAATGGTATGAAGACAACTGCTAACCAGAAAGGCATCGTTCTGATGAAGAAGGGCGGCAAGGTTGTCAAGATCCTGAAGTAATTGTATCATCAACTTAAAGGTTATTGGTTATGGGGCGCCCATAACCGATAACCTTTCTTATCTATCATCCGAATGAAAAGACACCCGCTTTTCTTTATCCTGCCCTCTCTATTTGGTTTTGCATCGCTGACACAAATGCAGGCCGCCCCCACACATTCGGGCAACAACGGCAGCAGTCCAGCACTAACGGCGGCCCCCACCGACAGCATCATGCTGGTCGGAACTGTCTACGATGCCGAACTCGACGACGTCCTGCCTGGCGTGAACATCGCCGCATGGAGGGGAGGCAAGATCATCGCTGCCACGACGAGCGACATGGACGGTCACTTCCACCTGGCACTGGCCAATGCCGACTGCGAGGTCAGAGTGACATACACAGGCTTCGAACAGATGGTCATTGATCCCAAGAATTGTCTGACAGACATGGCCATCAAGCTTAAGCCCAAGTCCACCAAAATGAATGACGTGGTGGTGACGGGTTTCTTCAACAAGAGCAAAGTGTCTTTTACGGGATCGGTCACCCAACTCTCGGGCGCAGACCTGAAGCAGGTTACCGGCGTCAACATCATCTCGGCCATTGCTGCCCTCACCCCAGGCCTTGAGATAGTTGTGAACAGCGCACAAGGCAGCAACCCCAACCACGTACCAGAACTGGTAATGCGTGGTATGTCCTCGTTCAGCAACGAGGGACAGAGCGTCAACCAGCCCACCATCATCCTTGACGGAACAGAAATATCCATGCAGGAGCTCTACGACCTGGACATGAACGAGGTGGAGAGCATCAACGTGCTGAAGGATGCCGCAGCAACGGCCCTGTATGGTTCGAAGGCATCGAACGGTGTGATCGTCATCACACGCAAACCCATCCAAAACAGTACACTGCACCTGACCTACAACTTCACGGGCAACGTGCAGATTCCGCAGCTGGGCGACTACCAGCTGCTCACTCCCATGCAGAAGTTGGAATACGAGCGCCTGGCTGGCCTATACAACGCTCACGGAGCCATCAACGCCGTAACGGGACTGCCCAAGCAGTATGAGATGGACGAGCTGTACAACCAGCGCTACAAGACTATCATGGCCGGTCAGAACAGCGACTGGCTGGCTCAGCCCTCGCGCAGTTCCTTCAGCCACGACCACTCGCTGCGCGTCTATGGCGGAGCGTCGAACTTGCGCTACGAGCTGACGGGGCGCTTCGCCAACACCCATGGCGTCATGAAGGACGACCTGCGTCGCCGCTACGGTTTGGGATTCAAGCTGGACTACTACATTGCCAACTCGCTGCAGATATCAAACCGAACCAACTATAGCGAGCTATCCACCAAGGACACGCCCTACGGCAGCTTCGCACAATACGCCCAGATGAACCCGTACGATGCCATGTATAACGAGGACGGCACCGTCAACAACAACCTGGCGTGGGACCTGAACAATCCGCTCCACGACGCAACCCTGGGCAGCTACTCAAAGGCAGGCACCAAGTCACTCTCGAACAGCACCGATATCCGCTGGGACATCAACCGCATGTTCCGACTGACAGGACACTTCAACGTAACAAGCGTAAGCGGATGGTCGGACACCTTCACTTCTCCCTTCGCCCGCCGCTATAAGAACGAGACCGACCTCTCAAAGCGTGGTTCGTTGCAGAAGGGCAACAACCGCAGCAATTCGTACAATGGCAACATCGTCGGCACGTTCAACAAACTCTTCAAGGACGAGTCGCTAATCAGCGCCTCTGCCGGTTGGGAGATCAACCACAGCGACTCACGCAGCGAGTACATGCAGGCCATCGGCTTCTACAACGATGCCATGTCGTTTGTAGGCAACGCTGCCGGATATCCCACCAACTCCACCCCATCGGGCACCCAGGGCAAGACGGCCGACGTGGGCGCCTTCCTCTCGGCCAACTACTCGTTCCGCAACCGCTACTTCGTGGATGGAACATGGCGACTGACGGGTTCATCACAGTTTGGCGAAAACAACCGCTGGGGCAACTTCTGGTCGGCAGGTGCAGGCTGGAACGTGATGAACGAAGGCTTCATGAGCGCAGTCAAGGACAAGTTCGACGTCTTCAAACTGCGTGCATCCATGGGCTACACCGGCAAGGTGAGCTTCTCTCCCTTCCAGGCCATGACGATGTATCGCTACTCCAACACCTACGAATATAAGAACGGCATCGGCGCCGTCCCCCTGACCATCGGCAACGTAGACCTGGCCTGGGAACGTACAATGAACTACAACGTGGGTCTTGACTTCTCTATGTTCGACCGCCGGCTGAACATCGTTGTCGACGCCTACATCCGCAACACCACCGACCTCCTGCTCAACAAGGCCATGGCACCCTCGACGGGTATCACACAGGCCATGGGCAATCTGGGCGAACTGCAAAACAAGGGTATCGAATTCCAGGTGGACGGTTACATCTTCCGCACCCGCGACTTCAACTGGAAGGTGGGAACAACTGGTTACCTGAACAGCAATCGCATCACCAAGATCAACGATGCGTTAAAGGAAATGAACAAACGCAACGAAGAGATGGCAACAGCCTACCTCGAGCCATTGGCGCAATATGCCGAAGGTGAGAGCGTCACGGCACTCAAGTTGGTTCGTTCGGGTGGCATCGACCCCGCTACGGGTAAGGAGGTTTACATCAAGTTGAACGGTGAACGCACCTTCACCTACGATGCCACCGACCGCGTCCTCATTGGCGACACGCAGCCCAAGTACAACGGTACGGCCAACACCAGCATCTTCTGGAAGGGATTCACACTCTACGCCCTCTTCGACTTCCGACTGGGTGGTTGGATTTACAACACGACACGCGCCACGAAGGTAGAGGGCAGCAACCCAAAATACAACGCCGACGTACGCGTCTTTGACGAGCGCTGGAAGCAACCCGGCGACCTGGCCCTGTACAAGAACATCGCCGATGCCTCACGTCCTCAGCAGACCGACCGCTTTGCCGAGATGGAGAACACCCTGAACCTGGGAACCCTCAACATCTCCTACGAGTTCGGCAAGGACATCTGCGCAAAACTGCATGCCCGCAACCTGCGTGCCGGCATCAACTTCACCGACCTCTTCCGCATCTCCAGCGTCAAGATAGAGCGAGGCACCGACTACCTCTACAGCAAGGGGTTCGAGATTAACCTCTCCGCAACGTTCTAACCTCTCCGCAACGTTCTAAAAGCCAACCACGCCTCCCCTCCAACTGCATCGCGAAGAAAGGAGCTCCAACGCACATCAGTGCAACTACGGCAAGAACAAGCACCCCTTCCCCCGTTCCCCTCCATTCTTGGAGGGGCAAGAAAAAGAAGAACAACCGCCCAGTTCCCTTCCATTTTTGGAAGGGTAAAACAGCAACCAGAAGACAAAACAACATAACGACAATGAACATCAAGAACATACTTTCACACATCACTCATCCCATCGAGCACATGAGCCCCCTCACCGCACGGAAACGTTTGCCGTTGGGCAGAACGCACGGGGGAAGAACCCTCCTTTGTGCACTTTTGATAGGACTCTCTTCCTGCAACTCCTTCCTCGACATCACCCCCGATGGACAGGCGAAGCGTGACGAGATGCTGCAGACCAAGTCGGGCATCGAGGACGCCCTCTATGGCGTCTACGCACAGTTGCGGCAGTCGAACCTCTACGGATGCGAACTAAGCATTCGCGGCGTCGAGGTGCTGGCCCAGAACATGACCTGTCCGGGCAACGACGGCATAGAGATGTTGCAGGCATACGACTACGAGAAGACCGACATCAGGTCGTGGGCGGAAAGCATCTGGACGCTAATGTACAACAACATCTCCAATACCAACTCGGTGCTCCAGACCGACCTCGTCAAAGATGCCACAGCATTCCCCTTCACCACCTACAAGGGCGAGGCATTGGCGCTGCGTGCCTTCATGCACTTCGACCTCGTACGCCTCTTCACCCCACAGTATACACTCAACCAGCAGGCCAGCGGCATCCCCTACCAGACGGAGTTCTCGCTCAAGACTCCCGACTTCGAATCCTTACAGAAGAACTACGAGCACATCCTGACCGACCTTCTCGAGGCAGAGCAGCTGCTGAAGGTGGAACCTGTCCACCAGTATGAGATGACAGCCTTCATGAACGACCGCCAGACCCACCTCAACCTCTACGCCGTATGGGGCACGCTGGCACGCGTGTACCTAACCATGGGCAACAAGGAAAAGGCACTGGCTTATGCCGACTCTGTCATCACGAAAAGCCCCTACTGCCTGAAGGAGAAGACGGAGGTCATCAACGACGTCGCCGGCGTGCTGTCGCAGAAGGAGACGCTCTTCGGCGTGTACTTCGGCGACTTCTACAGCACAACCTCCGAATTGCTGCAGAAGCGCACTTTCTATCAGTCGCTCGATCCGCGCGACGACTTCATGGACTACTACGAGCGAGAGAGCCTGCCCCTTGACTACCGCACCTCTGCCTACTTCACGCAGATCGAGGCTGGTGGTCAGTACTTCTACCGCCTCAGCAAGTTCACCGACATCTACGAACTGAACGGCATCGCCGGTTCGCGTCCAGCCGAACAGATTCTGGGCATCAATCTCATGCGCATCCCCGAGATGTACTACATCGCTGCCGAGTGTCTGCTGGAGAGCGATCCTGCCAGAGCCAAGACATATTATAATAAGGTACGCGAGCACCGCGGCCTCAACACCCTGGGCGCATCAGACCAACTGACGCAGGAACTCATCAACCTCGAGTTCTTTAAGGAGTATTTTGGCGAGGGTCAACAGTTCTACAACTACAAGCGCCAGAACCTCCCCATCGTCAGCTTCGATGGCAAGAAGACCTTCTCTGCGTCTGACAAGATTTACGTCATCCCCATCCCCAACTCCGAATATGCCAACCGATATTAAAAAGCCCCACCTCCGCCTCCCCAGAGGAGGAACTCCATTTCTGCAAGAAACAGAATGAGAGCAAGGCAACCACAAATCCCCACCCACAGTTCCCCTCCATTCTTGGAGGGGTAGAAAAAGAAACCACAACCCCGCCCCCGTTCCCCTCCATTCTTGGAGGGGTAGAAAAAAGAAACCACAACCCCACCCCCGTTCCCCTCCATTCATGAAGGGGTAGAAAAAAGCAACAACAAACCCCGCCCCCGTTCCCCTCCATTCATGGAGGGGTAAACCAGCAACCAGAAGACAAAACCCCATAACGACAATGAACATA
>JAKSLN010000073.1 GCA_024401165.1 Bacteroidaceae bacterium | reverse complement strand
AGAGCGAGGCTTGCATGACCTTCAACTAGGGGTGAGCGAGGGACGCAAAGAAAAAACAGGGCGCCGCGTGTGTGGTGCCCTGCTTTGCTTATGGGACGGGAGGATAATACTTAGTAGACAAGGATGCCGCCTTCACGTCTTCTCAACTCCTGGAAGTCCTCCGGATAGATATAGTCAATAGGAACGAACTCACAACTGCCGTCGGCTTCGACATATCCCAAGGTATAGAAATACCCAGCATAAGAGAAAGATGCGAGATAAAGATCACCGTAATCGCTCAGCAAGAAGAAGGGATGCCATCCCCAGTTTGCATAGGTGTAAACGACATTCTTTGTGATCTTTCCGCTGCTAGAGATTGCATACAAATAACCCTCCATCGAGTAAACGCCCTCGTCGCCATCCTTACTCGTGACAAACATATAGGTCGTGCGGGTACTAGAGTTGTAGGCCATGCAGACGCTCGCGTCATCGCCCACACCTTCGTGCATGTAGACATCGTCGTCGATTTCAAACGTCTGATCCGCCACTTTGAGCGTGAACTTTGACCTATAGAATGAGGTACCATCGGGATTGGTACGGCGTCGGTTCTTGTCTTGTGTACGGAACAGCGAATAGGACTTTCCACCCACAGTCTTGGTAGCGAGCAGCGTACCATCGGTCTGGGGAGCATCATCGCCCGGTTCCTGAATTACGGGGACAGACTGAGACAAACCATACACATCGTTGACTATCGTCACATATCCCGTGCGACGATAGGGAGTATTGTTGGGACGAACCGTTATTATGACGCCTTCCGTAGTTATCCAATCAACAGTCGACGAGATGACGCACGCCACATCGCTCTTATACTGTACGACAAATCTTCCACCAGTACCCATGACGTGGTACTCGGTTTCCGTTAGGGTGATGTAGTGCTGAGGTTCTTCGTTGGGTTCCTGAATAACAGTCACCTTCTGAGACAGTCCGTAGACATCATTTGCAATCGTCACGTAACCAGTTCTTCGATTGGTAGTTGTATTCGGACTGACCGTCACCTTGGTGCCTTGTACAGACATCCAGTTCTCTGAGGCAGTGATGGTGCAGGCCACATCACTCTGATACTGCAAGGTAAAGCTTCCACCAGCAGCAGCGACGCGGTACTCAGATTCCGAGAGGGTGATGTAGTGCTGAGGCTCGGGTGCATTGCCCGCCTGTTGTATGATTGTCACGGTCTCTGTGAATCCATATTCCTTATTTTCAATGATAACCTTACCCTTACGGCTATCTCCTGTCGTATTCTTTTTGATGGTGACAATCTTGCCAGCGCCACCGACAATCCAGTCAACGTTCGTGCGCAAGTTACAATCCACGTCACTGTCATAGTCGAGTGTTACGGTTCCACCATCTGCCCCTATGGAATAGTCATAGTTGTAGACACGCAAATAATGCTGCGGTTGAGGTTTCTCCTCTTCCTGTACGGTCACGCGACAGGTTGCCGACAGGTTACTGCCATCGGTAGTACGGACGGTGAGGGTGCAGGTGCCGGGCTTGAGGGCATAGGCAATAGCATCCTGACCTATGCGGACAATGGACGGGTCGCTCGAACTCCACTCCATCGTCCGGTTCGTGGGGTCGAGGGGTTCAAAGTGATACTCGATAGACCTTACCTCGCCAACCGTCATGGTCGTCGTGGGTTCGGTGATGGTGAGGGAGGTGACGGGTTTAGGTATATATACACTTTTCATTTCACCCATGTTATAGTTTACTCCATCAAATGCAAATGCTTGATAGCGCACGGTTTCTCCTGGCGTAGTTTTCAAATCACAATAAAACTCTTTTTTGTACCAACCATACGATGCAGGAGTAGTCCCTTGGGCTAGATAGTCACAATAGTTTCCATCAGAATTGTATACCCTAAAACCATAACTCATAAAGGATGGTTGAGTTATGTAAAAACCATCGATAGCCCGTCTCGACCAACCCAGCAAAGTAGCCGTTTGGTCTGGGGTATTAATTCTTGCATCAAGAGTTTCGACCGTTGACACAATAATAGAACCATACTTGTCATTACCGTCACGATAACACCTTTCCAGATTGATATTTCTTTTTGGTACTTCTCCAAATTCTACGCGAAGATGATAAGGCGCATTCTGATAAATACCTTCCACAGACATGCCACTCATCAACGCATACATAAAATATGTCATACCATACGGAGAGACAGATACCGTCTCGTCATATCCCCAGAAGGACTTTACCCCCTTATCCAAATAAGCATTTGCAAGATTATCATTTCTGAGAAGCGTTTGACATGCACCGGAAAAAATTATCTGGTTGGGTTTTCGGGCAGAGCGAGAGTTCGCAGCAATGTATTTATCTGATACTCTGACATATTTAACTGACACAAAAACTTTATTGCCATTCGCATCCGTTTCTCCATGCCATTCGTGAATAGTGGCTGGTGCCACAAACGAAGACGACATATTTGCATATTTGGTTGGCATAACATAACGTCCTTTAGAGTCCAAAACCATTTTCTCACTAGTTGTTAACCAGTGTGTATCTGTACTAGGATCATAAGCACCATGAGTGTCAATACATACCACATCATAATTAAAAATGTCATCAATATAGAAATCTTCCGGTACAGAATCGACATAAGTCATATTGGTATTTATACTCTGCATGAAATTGGTCATCGGCATATAGTAGTTATCCACCACGCGTTGAAACCTCTTGTCTTGATGCGTTTGATTTACAAGAATCATTGAGGGCGAATTGACATAGATGGATTCACTTTTTCTATACAGATTCTCTTTCACCATCTTTTTGGCATTATTGAGATCCCAATCGAAGTCTTCACTGTCTGCTAAAGGTTTGGTAAAATAAGCAATAGTCTGTCCGTTCTCCATGTCTAGAAAAACTGCATTTGATGAAGTTCGAACATTTTCCACTCCATCAATTTTTTGTATCTCTGCTATATGCTGAGACATCTCTTCTATAGATGTAGCATTACCTAATATGGCACTGACCTTATCTTGTACATTCGGGTCTATGGCCCCAACGCTTTCTTTATCAACTTCTTTGAACGAAATACTATCTATATTTAAAATGGAATAAGAATACTCTCCGTAAGTAGTTTCTATTATTTGCACAGGATCCTTTCCTTCAAGAGTACTCGTCGGAGGTGTAGAGATTCTAATTACGTCTTCCAAATAAAAACGTTGATTCGTTCCATCCTTGAAATGAACCGTCAAATAGTCCTGTCCGAACACGGGGAGCGCACACATCGCGACGATGAGGGCGCAGAGGTATCTCAAGATGTTTTTCATCGACTCAGCAGCTTAAAGGTTATGTCATTGACTTTGACAATGTAGGTGCCTTTGGGGAGACTGGCTACGCTGACCACGGTGCCAGTGCCAGCCTTGGCCAGGACGGTGCGGACGCGGACGCCGGCAAGGTTGTAGACGGCGATGTTGGTGTCGCGGTCGAAGGCGGAGAAGGTGATGCAGCTGCCATCGGTAGAGATATGCATGTTGGCAGTCGCTGACTGGATGCCCGTGGGAGCAGCCTCGAAGGTGTAGCGCTTAACCATCTGGAGTGGATAGGTGATGGTGGTGCGACGTGTAGAAATGACGAGGTTGCCATTGCTGAATGTTGTCACGGGTTCGTCGTCGAGAGCAATGTCGACGGTCTGACCATCTGCCTGCCAGATGCACAAGTACTGGTCTTCTGCCCAAGCAAAAGCTGATGCCAGAAGCATGAGAACGGAGAGTAGAGTCTTCTTCATGTGGTTTTATTTCTTGATTTTACGTTTTTTAGAAGATATGTGGCAAATTTAAGCATTATCCGCGACATACGCAATGTTTGAAAAGAAAAAGTTGCGTTTGGTCTAAGATGTTACTCTGTAAGGATTAAGCGTATAGCATTCTTGTACGTAAAGTCAAACCACTTCGTAAACTTATTCTAGCGCATCCGGCGCCCTCAAGCAAATAGAAAGGGAAAAGCGAGATTTGCAGTCAAAATGACAGTTCTGTTTTGTACGATTTTAAAGGCAATCTAGAGTCGGAGAGCCGAAAAGCAGGCCATTTAGTAAAGAATTTGGACAAAAATCAGCCTTTCTGAAAATCCCGCAGCATGATTTTAAAAATCCCGCAGCGGGATTTTTTAAAAGGCGCAGCGGTATTTTTTTAATGATGCTGCGGAAAAACGAGGTTTCTCGCAGCCAAAAAAGATTTTTCCATCCCAAAGAAAGCATAAACAATTGACTATCAAAGATATAGTCTTTGACTCATTTTTCACCCATCACGCTGTAACAAAAAATACGCGATTGTGGCGCCCCTCCCGTCTGACAATATGTAAGTTGCAGGAGACGACGTACGTCTCGGAGGGCGAGATAACGGCCGAGGTGAGACCAAGGGACGCCCGTGCATCACAGAACCAGAAAAGGAGCCTTTTGAGGGGCTCCTTTTTCTGCCAGCGCGGTGCAGGTGTATGTCGTAATGCCTGGGGTTACTTGCCTTCGAACTGCTCGATCTTGTCGCGGTTGGAGAGGAGGAAGTCGATGTCGTCGTAGGCGTTCATGAGGCAGTACTTCTTGTAGCTGTTGATGTCGAAGTGCTGGCTGTTGCCGGTGGAGAGGTTGGTGACGGTCTGGGCGGGCACGTCGACGAGCACCTCGGCCTGCGGGTCGTGGGCGATGGTGTCGAAGAGTTCCTTCTGGAAGGCTTCGCTGACGATGACGGGCAGCACGAAGCAGTTGAGCAGGTTGTTGCGGTGGATGTCGGCAAACGAGCTGCTGATGACCACGCGCACGCCGTAGCCGGCAATGGCCCAGGCTGCATGCTCGCGGCTGCTGCCGCTTCCCCAGTTCTTGCCGCCAACGATGATCTCGTGGACGCCGGGGCGGGGTGCCTCGGAGAACTCGGGCTGGTTCATGACGAAGTCGGCCACGGGACGGCCCTCGGCGTCGTAGCGGAGGTCGTGCATGAAGGCGTCGCCATAGAACTTAGGATCGCGCGTCGTGCTGGCGAGGTAGCGGGCGGGGATGATGTTGTCGGTGTTGTTGTTGTCAATTGCAATGGGGATGCAGGTTGACTGTATCTTGTCGAATTTTTGCTTTGCCATATTCTTAGATTTTTCGTGGATCAGTTATCACACCAGTTATTGCGCTTGCGGCAACCGTGAGGGGTGAGGCCAGCACGGTGCGGGCTCCGGGGCCCTGACGACCGACGAAGTTGCGGTTGGAGGTGGAGATGGAGAGCTTGCCGGCGGGAACCTTGTCGGGGTTCATGGCCAGACAGCTGGAGCAGCTGGGGAGACGGAGCTCGAAGCCGGCTTCCTCGAGAATCTTGTCGATGCCCTCGTCGATGATCTGCTGGCGCACGAGCCACGATCCGGGGACGAGCCATGCCACGACGCCGGGAGCCTTCTTCTTGCCCTTGACAACGCTGGCGAAGGCGCGGAAGTCCTCGATGCGGCCGTTGGTGCAGGCGCCCAGGAAGCAGTAGTCGACGGGAGTGCCCTCGAGCTTCTGGCCGGGCTGGAACTGCATGTAGTCGAGCATGGCAAGGAACTGGGTCTTCTCGGCCTCGTCCATGCCGTCGAGCGTGGGGATGCACTCGTCGACGGCGATGCCGGCACCGGGGTTGGTGCCGTAGGTGATGCGGGGTGCGATGTCCTCGGCACGGTAGGTCACCTCTCTGTCGAAGACGGCGTCGTCGTCGCTCTTGAGGGTCTTCCAGTACTCCACGGCCTTGTCCCAAGCCTCGCCCTTGGGGGCGTACTCGCGGTCCTTGAGGTAGGCGAAGGTGGTCTCGTCGGGTGCGATGATTCCGGCGCGGCTGCCCATCTCGATGGAGAGGTTGGAGAGGGTGAGGCGTCCCTCCATCGACATGTTGCGGATGGTGCTGCCGGCATACTCGACGGCATAGCCGGTGGCGCCGCTGGTGGTCATCTGTGCCATGATGTAGAGGGCCACATCCTTGGCGGTGGTGCCCTGTGGCAGCTCGCCCTCGATGTTGATGCGCATGGTCTTAGGCTTGCTCTGGAGGATGCACTGCGAGGCGAGCACCTGTGCTACCTCGCTGGTGCCGATGCCCATGGCGATGGCGCCTACGGCTCCGTGGGTGGAGGTGTGCGAGTCGCCGCAGACGATGGTCATGCCGGGCAGCGAGAGTGCCTTCTCGGGACCAACGACGTGGATGATGCCGTTGTCCTTGGTTCCCATGGCAAAGTGCTTGATGCCGAACTCCTTGCAGTTGGCAGCGAGGGTCTCGACCTGCTTGCGGCCGATGGGGTCGTCAATGCGCTCCTGCTGGTCGCTGGGCGTATTGTGGTCGGGCATAGCCACCACATGGTCGGGGCGGAACACCTTGATGTTCTTGTCACGCAACGTATCGAATGCCTGGGGCGACGTCACCTCGTGGGCATACAGACGGTCGATATACAACTGAGTGGGTCCGTCCTCCACATTTTGCACTACGTGGGCGTCCCAAATCTTGTCGAAGAGAGTATTCATTATTTCTTAAACTTATTAATACAATCAATATAAGCCTCTACGCTGGCGGTAACGATGTCGGTATTGGCACCAAAGCCGTAGTAGACGCGGTTGTCGTACTCGACCTGCATGTGCACCTTGCCCATATCGTCGGAACCCTTGGAGATGGCCTGGATGGTGAATTCCTTGAGGGTCATCTGGCGCTTGATGATGTTCTTGAGGGCCTTGATGGCGGCGTCGACAGGACCATTGCCGCTGGCGCTGGCCTCGAACTTCTCGCCGGCCAGGTCGAGACCGATGCAAGCAACGCTCTTGACGCCCATGCCTGTGGTGACCTGCAGGTAGTCGAGCTTGATGGCCTTGGTGGCAGAGCGCTCGGCTCCGGCAAGGACGAGGATGTCGTCGTCGGTGACTTCCTTTTTCTTGTCTGCCAGTTTCAGGAACTCCTGATAGAGGGTGTCGAGCTTCTCGCCCTCAACTTCCACGCCATTGATGCTGAGGCGATGCTTGAGGGCTGCACGGCCGCTGCGTGCGGTGAGCACGATGGCGTTGTCGTCGATGCCGACTTCCTTGGGATCCATGATCTCGTAGGTCGAGACATTCTTCAGCACACCATCCTGGTGGATGCCGCTGGAATGGGCAAAGGCGTTCTTACCGACGATGGCCTTGTTGGGCTGGACGGGCATGTTCATCAACGAACTGATCATGCGGCTGGTGGGATAGATCTTCTGTGTATTGATGTTGGTCTCGATGCCCAGGTCGGGATGCGTCTTGAAGATCATGGCAACCTCCTCGAGCGAGGTGTTGCCGGCGCGCTCGCCGATGCCGTTGATGGTGACCTCAACCTGTCGGGCTCCTGCCAGAACGCCGCTGACGGTGTTGGCCGTAGCCATGCCAAGGTCGTTGTGGCAGTGGGTGGAGAGGATGGACTTGCCTGCGGCAAATGCATCGACGTGTTCGTAAAGATACTTTATCTTGTCAAAGTATTCGTTGGGGACACGGAATCCGGTGGTGTCGGGAATGTTACAAACGGTTGCACCAGCCTTGGTTACGGCGTCGATGACGCGAGCCAGGTACTCGTTGTCGGTGCGGCCTGCATCCTCGGCGTAGAACTCAACGTCCTCAACGTACTTCTTGGCATACTTGACGGCTGCCACGGCACGCTCGATGATCTCCTCGCGGTTGCTGTTGAACTTGAACTTGATGTGGCTGTCGCTGGTTCCGATGCCGGTGTGGATACGCTTGTGCTTGGCATACTGAAGAGCCTCGGCGGCAACGTCGATGTCCTTCTGAACGGCACGCGTCAGGGCACAAATGGTTGGCCATGTCACAGCCTTACTGATTTCGATAACGCTATTGAAATCACCGGGTGAAGAGATGGGGAAACCGGCCTCGATGACGTCGACGCCGAGTGCCTCCAACTGACGGGCAACCTGGATCTTCTCTACCGTATTCAGCTGACAACCGGGCACCTGCTCGCCGTCGCGCAAGGTAGTATCAAAAATAAATAGTCTGTCGCTCATATCTTTTTACGCTTATTTCTGCATGATTCGTTTCTTCCTTCCCCCCGAGAATTTTGGCAGAGAGGCAAGGCAATAATTGGGCGCAAAGTTACAAATAAAAAGTATAAGCAACAAATTATTTGCAATCTTAATCGTTTTAAGACAGAAAAAACGTCATATTGCAACATGAAGGGGTGTTTTTTCCAGACAAAACGCTTGCTTGCTTCAATATAAAGTCGTACATTTGCACAGGATAAGACGAAATGGCGGACAACAATGCGCATCTACATCGAGGACAATATTGAGCAGCTGGACGAGCAGGACGTACGGAAACTCGTGGAGCGACTGCCTGAATGGCGACGGGAAAAGGCGGAGCGGTTCAAGCACCTGGCGGGCAAGCGCGAATGTGCACTGGTCTACCATCTGCTGCAAAGGGGACTTCGAGAAGAATACGGCATAACCACCCCACCCCACTTTGACATCGGGGAACACGGAAAACCAAGTCTAAGAGAACATCCCGACGTTCACTTCAACGCGAGTCATTGCAAGATGGCGGTCATCTGCGTGATTCACGACAGACCCATCGGTGTGGACATCGAGCGATGCCGACCATTGAAGGACAGCTTGGTTGCTTACACCATGAACGAGGAGGAACGCAAGCAAATCGAGGAAAGCCAGGACCCGGAGTTGGAGTTTGCTCGCCTATGGACCGCAAAGGAGGCTGTCGTAAAACTAACCGGAAAGGGACTGCAGGGACAGATTCGCGACATTTTGAGAGAGGAAAACATCCAAAACATTCGCATCTCAACCTTCAGTTTTCCCGAAAAACACTATGCTTACAGCATTGCCGAAAACAAATAAGCATACTGCATTGTTGGAAAAAGGAAAAGCATACAGCTTTGACGAAAACGAACAACATACTGCATTGCCGAAAGAAATATGCGTCAACATTTTAAAAAAAAGGAAAAACACACAGCATTGACAAGCATAAACAATTTTCTTTACAAGAGAAGTACGGCAGCCATTCTATTCTGCACGTTTTGCTTCCCATTCCAAATGTGGGGGCAATCTTCCATCGGCAGTTCTACAGCCAGCGAAAAACAAGAGCGGATTAGCACAACGAGGAATGGCGAATCAACTATACATTCTTCATCAGACGTTCCACAAACAAATCTCAAAAGAGACGTTGTTACGCTAAATCAAAACAAGGTCTGGACATGGGAGGATTTCGTAAATTACATCACTGAAAATGAGGACGAATTCGAGAACGCACAATGGGCAGAGAGCCTAGAGGAATACCATGCTTTGACGACGTCTCCCATCAACATAAACAACGCGAGCAAGACCGAACTCTTGCAAATCCCCCTCCTCTCAGACAGACAAGCATCGGACATTTGTGAGTATGTCGCAAAGCACGAAGGAATGAAATCAATCTACGAACTGGCTTTCATTCCGTCAATAAGCTATGCCATCCGTCAGTTTATTCCACTTTTTGTTTACATTGGTCCCATCACCGATGGAAAAGAAAGGACGACGCTAAAGGACATGTTCAAGCACGCGAAACACGAACTGCTTTCTCGCGTCGACATTCCTCTTTACGTGCGAGAAGGTTATCGAAGAGAAAACGGTTTCCGAGGTTCATCCTTGTACAACAAGACGAAATATAGTTTCGAATCAACAAAGCACCTTACAGCATCTTTTCATTTAGAGAGGGATGGCGGTGAACGCGGAATCGACAGCTATGGCGGGCAGATAATGCTGAAGGAAATCGGGAATCTAACAACATTTGTTATAGGTGATTATAGGGCAAGTTTCGGCGAAGGACTGATTATCAACAATGGGTTTTCACTGGGAAAAAGCAGCCAACTTGCACCTACAAGACCTGGATTCAGGGCGCAAACCGGAACGGACGAGATAAACTTTCTGCGTGGCGCAGCAGCATCATTCGACTGGAGCCATTTGAGCGCATCCGTCTTCTTCAGCAGAAAGAATATGGATGCAACCTTACAAGGCGACTCGTGCGTTAAAACCGTGCTTAAAACGGGTTATCACAGGACAGATTCGGAATGGAACAGGAGAAATAACCTGACATTTACCACAACTGGCGCGAACTTAGCATGGCAAAACAAAGAATGGCACATCGGTGCAACGGGCATCTTTCTGAACAGCAGTCTTCCATTCATCCAAGGCAAAGAACTCTATCAAAAGATTGCACCGAAAGGAAAGCGTTTCTTCAACGCAAGCGTAGACTACAGATATGAATCGTATCGATGGAAAGTGCATGGAGAAACGGCGTTCTCTCCCACATCGGGCGGAGTGGCCACACTCAACACAATCAACTGGATGGCAAGCCAGAACTACACATTCTCAATTACGCAACGATATTACGACAAGAACTACTATAGTTTCTTTGCTAGATCTTTATCGGAGAACACAAACGTGCAAAACGAGAACGGCGTCACATTGCGGATGAATGCAACGCCTGTCGACGGACTGGAAGTCTCAACTTACTTCGACTATTTCAACAACCCTTGGCCGAAATACGGAGTAAAACACAGCACAAGCGGATTTGACTGGGTTGTAACGACAAACTACCAACCCAATCAAAACAATTTACTTTCAATTCGATACAACATAAAAAGCAAAGAGAACACAACAGGGCAATTATTAAAAAACAGAATACGCGCTCAGTGGAAATCTAACATTTCTGAACATTTCACGCTAAACACAACGGCCATGCTCAACATTTGCAAGGGCAACGAAAGTGCGTACAGCTTAGGTAAATCCATTTCTGAACAAGCAACCTATTTCAAGAACGGAAAAAATCCGTTTACCATAACTCTAGCAGGAACGTATTTCCATACAGATGACACAAATACTCAAATTTATGCATACGAACCAAACGTTGAGCAGCAACTCTACATGCAAAGTCTAAATGGACATGGCATCCGCTTGGCAGGAAAGTTAAAATGGCGTCTCCTGCAGAATCGCATTATCGCCGAAATAAAATACGGATTGACTCATTTTTTGGATGGACGTAAAACGCAGTCAAGCGGACTTGAGACAATTTACGGCAACACAAAAAACGATATTACCATTCAACTAAGAATGAAGCTATAGTCGCTAATCAAAAAACATACGTTTTAATTTGTACAAATGTGCTGATTGCGGATACCAGTTTCGCAGCAACAGGATGCCAGATGATCTTCATCTGTGGACGTTATATCAAGACAACAAACAGACGGTAAAAGAGCAGTCAAGGCAGTTGGGCGTAAGCGAATCCACAATCAAACGTCATCTTCGCAATGTGTCTATCGAATGGGAGCAACCTCCACTGTCTGGAGGTGGGTTCGTTCATCTTGATGCGACATATTGGGGGCATAATTGGGGGATTATGCTAGCCTTGGACGATACAACAGGAAACGTATTGTACCTGGAGTTCATCAAGAGCGAGACAAATGCTGACTACGAGGCTGCAGTAAAGAGCATAGAGGAAAGAGGATACGAGATAAGAGGCCTGATCATTGATGGCAAGCAGAGTCTTTTCAGTATCTTCTCTGGCTATAGGATTCAAATGTGTCAGTTCCACATGAAGCAGATTGTCAGACGCTATCTGACTCTTAATCCGAAATTTAAGGCAGCTCGTGCTCTCAAGGAACTGATGGACACACTGACCACATCCTGCCAGTTTTCCTTTGAGCAGATGTACAAGGCCTGGAAGGAGGAATGGCATGACACGCTCAACAAGCGTTCCTTGCTGAAATCCGGCAAAACGCAGTATACGCACAAAAGATTGCGCTCTGCCATGCATAGCATAGACTTCTATCTGCCATACCTTTTCACATGCCAGCAGATAGCGTATGAGGGAATGCCCAATACAAACAACAAGATAGAAGGCACATTCACAGACCTGAAGAAGAACCAGAATAATCATAGCGGCATGACGGAGGAGAATCGCAAGCGATTCATTTGTGGTTTTTTCTTGGCATTGACAGCGTCTCTAAGCATGAAAAAACAGGAGGCGCTTTAATGGCGACTCCTGCATGCTTGTTAACGTGTGCAGTTCTATTCCTCACAGAGTTGCTCCCCAGCAGAACCCTGCTACGCTTCAAACTGCGATGCAAAGG
This sequence comes from Bacteroidaceae bacterium, assembly GCA_024401165.1. Classification (GTDB taxonomy): domain Bacteria; phylum Bacteroidota; class Bacteroidia; order Bacteroidales; family Bacteroidaceae; genus Physcousia. The sequence goes on along the minus strand of JAKSLN010000073.1, from coordinate 1,417 downwards.
TAATGACATGTAGTAAAACATCCAAAGAAATGGACAGAAATCTTATCTTGCAAAATGACCTATAGAGACAAACCTGCACTAAGAAATCCTGCAAAATGACCTATACGCCCTTTATTATAAGCCTACTACATATCTCGAAGAATCTCCTTCGGACGCCAATTAATCACCTCTTAGAAACGATTTCTACACATTATCACTATGAACATAAGGCAACCATATTTGACCGGAGATACAAATACAGTTGCCATAAAAAGATACTGAATACTACAAAATTATCCTTGATGCACAGTTAATTGAGGGAAAGGGAAACTTATACCTTGTTTGTTAAATTCGGCATATACATTTTCCTTCATATCGAAGAACACGTCCCAATAGTTTGCTGCATCAACCCATAAGCGCACAACAAAATCAATAGAACTATCAGAAAGTTCTGCCAATGCCACAAAGGGAGTAGGTTCTCTGAGAATTCTATCATCACGAGAGGCTACACCAAGCAAGACATTACGCACCATATTAACATCAATTCCATATTCTACCGAAAAGGTCAAATCAACTCGGCGCAACGGATTAGCACTATAGTTTACCACGGTTCCACTACTTAAGGCACCATTTGGAACATAGACCTCCTTATTATCAACAGTTGTCACAATTGTGTGAAATATCTGTATTTCCTTAACAACTCCTTCAATTCCTTGAGCTGAAATATAATGTCCTACCTTATAGGGTTTAAACAAAAGTATTACAATGCCACCTGCCAAATTTTGAAGATTTCCACTTAAAGCCATACCTACGGCAACACCAGCAGAGGCCAACAAAGCTGCAAAAGAGGTTGTATTCACACCGAGCGTACTTACAACCGTAATCAATAAAAGGATTGTCAAAAGAATATTAATAAAACTACTCAAGAAAGAACGGATAGTTGGATCCATCTTACGTCTTTCCATCATAGCATTCATAAGGCGTTTAATAAGGTTGATAATGTACCTACCAACTATGTAAATAATAATAGCGCCAAGAATACTCTGTGCTGCATCAAGTCCCCATAAACACAATTGTTCAAAAAATTTGGAAACTTCTTTAGCATCGCCATTAGAAACTTTCTCTACCACATCACCTGCTTTTTCAACAGGATTTATAATATCAAATGGAATCATATAAATGAAAAGAATAATTAAAAAGAAAAAGGATATTGATAAAAATAAAAAATGAAGAAAGAATCAATGAAAGAACCTATGAATTTATAAGAATCACTAAAATACCATATTACAACTACCACCTAATTAAAAGCGATAGCACCAGTGCGGCACGCCGTTGCGTGCCAGAAGCGACCGGGCAGCGCGCCCAGGGGGAAAGGGAGCACCGCATACAACGAGAAGAGCCCCGAAGCTGCGGCTTCGGGGCTCCTGCTCAAAAAGAC
>JAKSLN010000072.1 GCA_024401165.1 Bacteroidaceae bacterium | reverse complement strand
TCGTCATTTATCGCAAAATAAAGCCGATTGCCTACTTCTTCACCACAATCATCTTTGTCTGTCCGTCCTTCTTCACCAGGTAGACGCCGGGCTGTGTGGGTTGTCCACCTTCACGCCGTTCAGCTTGTAGTACTCCACGTCGCCCAGTCGCTCGTCAATCTGGGTGAGGGTGATGGCCGGGCAAAATGTAGAGGAGGAAGCGATCTTCTGACCGCAAAGTTAAGTCTTTTGCACGATATGTCCAAATAATCTGGGCTTTTTGTGCGCTGCAAGCGTTTCCCGAAGGCGATTCGCACGACATAGAAATTCAGAATTATCTTTACAATTATGCTATTTTAGAGCAATTTTGTAAATTATTGATAATTAGCGTATTGCAAATTACGCTCGGGAACTTGAAAATTACCGCTGCGGAAATTTTAAAATCGCGCAGCGGAAATTTCCAAAAGGCGCTGCGGTAATTTTTGGAAGCATGAAAAAGGTTTACAAAGAAAACAAGGACCCTCTCCCTAGCCCTCCCTGCATTTTGACCGGAGTCAAAAGCCTATGGGGAGGTGAGCTACCGCGAAGAGTGACGCTTAGCAGCTCGCCTGCATAAGAATTCACGTTTGCCGAAGGCCTAATAAAAATATCGTATCACTTGTGAATTGAGAATTGAGGATTCCTTGGCAAGAGAATTAAGAGAAGAATCAAGGGATGCTAATCTGCTGACGGTTGATGAGGTAACGGCCTCTTGGCAGTCCGTTAAGCCAGTTCAGACCCTTGTTGAGACGCATGGCCATGTAGAAAGAGCCGCCACGCGTGTAGATGGGAAGAATCTGACTATAATCGCTTGTAACACAAAGAGAACTTCCCTTGACAACCATGCGGACGGGGAAGGCAGATGAGGCCATCTGACGACTGTCGATAGAGATTTCGCGCTGTTTCTTCGAGGTGTCGAAAAAGGAGTGAGGGGGGCGTGCCACGACACTGTCGGCAGGCGTCTTCTTGCGACGCTTGTCAACTGCAGCCGAAAGCATGGGAACGACACCCACCAACGCTGTCAGCACTACCAAAAGAACAGCTATATACCTTTTCACGTTGCAAAATTAGCATAAAAGTTGCAATGCGCCAAATAATATGTCATAAAATAATGTTCGCGCACGTACAAAGAGCGCAAAAACGGCCCTTGGACTTCAATTATTATTCGTAACTTTGTACGAAATATCGGCATTTGACAAAATAGACCAAGATGAAAGTAAGAATCATAAACGAGTCCCACCACCCCCTGCCACAGTATGCTACGGCACAGTCGGCAGGCGTGGACCTGAGAGCCAACCTGGACGCCCCCATCACCTTGCAGCCCTTGCAGCGTGCCCTGATACCCACGGGCCTGCGCATAGCCCTGCCCGCTGGAGTTGAAGCACAGGTGAGGCCCCGAAGCGGACTGGCCCTGAAGCACGGAATCACGGTTCTGAACACACCTGGAACCATTGACGCCGACTACAGAGGCCTGATAGGCGTCATCCTGATTAACCTGGGCAGCGAACCCTTCGTGATTAACGATGGCGAACGAATTGCCCAGATGGTGATTGCCCGTCACGAGCAAGCAGAATGGGAACTGACAGAAGAACTGGACGAGACCGAGCGCGGTGACGGCGGCTTCGGCCACAGCGGCGTATAAAGAACGAAGAATTGATACTTGGCTATATGAAGCGTACAGCAAGCAAGATAGGAAGATTGGCGTTCATGCTCATGGCATGGATGTTGCTGCCTTGTACGCTCGTGGCAGGAACCCAACAGCAGTCAAAGTCCGCGGACGACGGCGAGAAGAAGAAGACCGACCAGCGGAGGGTTACCTATTTTTATTTAGAGGCCGAAAGGCAGAAGGAACTGGGCAACAACTCGGCCGTAGCAGACTTGTTGCAACATTGTCTGGCCATCGACCCGGACAACGCAGCGGCCAACTACGACCTGTCCATGGTCTACTTCAACCTACGCAACGACTCGCTGGGACTGCGCCGACTGAAGAAGGCTGTGGAGCAAGACCCCAACAATCCCTGGTACCTGCAGACGCTGGCGTCCATCTACCTATCCAAGCGACAGCCGGATCTGGCCATGCCCATACTGGAGCACATGTCGAAACTGCAGACAAAACGAACCGACATTCTGGCCCAGCTCTTCCAACTCTACAAGAACGACGGCCGAACGCAGGATGCCATCAACACGTTGGACCGCATCCAAACCTTGCAAGGCAACAGCGCAAGAATCGCCACGCAGAAATTTGCCCTGCGCATAGACCAAGGCGACACGCTGCGCGCCTTCGACGAGATGAAGACTCTGTGTCGCGAGTTTCCATACGACGCCAGCAACCTGCTGATACTGGGCGACCTCTACCTGTCGGTCGACATGCCCGATAGCGCCAAGACATACTACGCCAAGGTCGAGCACATCGACCCACGAAACACGAACCTGCAGGCGGCCAGACTGCAGTACCAACTAAGCATCGGCGACACGGTAAGATACCACGAGATGCGCGACTCAGTCATCCTTGACGACCGCAACGACCTGAACCTGCGTGTCAATAGCATGAGCCTGGTGGCCCGCGAGGGACTGGCAGACAGCACCTACCGCCACCACACGGAGCGTATGTTTGCGCAACTACTGGCTGAGGAGAAGCCAGAGATGCCGTTCCTGCAACTCTACCTGGCCTACCGCGCCTATGCCTATGGCGAAAGTACAGAGCAACTCATCCCCGTCATGGAGCGCATCTTGGAGGTTGAACCCTCCGACATGGCAACCTTGCAAGACCTCTTGCGCTACTACGTGACGAAGAACGACATCGAACACGTGGGCGAACTCTGCCGCAAGGCGTTGATCTACCATCCAAGCGAACTGACGTTCCACTACTTCCTCGCCCTCTCCCTGGCACAGGAGAAGAAGATGCAGGAAACGCAAAACGCCCTGGAGACCGCCATCCGTCAGGCCGACGAGGAGTCGCGACCCGACATCCTGGGCGACATCTATGCGCTACTTGGCGACGTGCACCACGAGTTCGGAAACGAGAAAGAGGCCTTCGCAGCCTACGACTCCTGCCTGGTCTACTCCCCCGACAACATTGGCTGCCTCAACAACTACGCCTACTATCTTTCGCTCAAAAACGAACAACTGGACAAAGCCGAGAAGATGAGCTACCGCACCATCAAGGCAGAGCCGACCAACAAGACTTACCTTGACACGTACGCATGGATTCTCTTTTGCCAGAACGACTTCACAACAGCCCGCATCTACATGGACCGCGTGGTTGACGTTAACCAAGCCGACAGCATCCTTTTGCAAAGCGACGACATTAGCGCCGTAGTGCTGGAGCATGCCGGCGACATCTATAGCCAGTGCGGACAGACCGAACAGGCCGTACGCCTTTGGAAACTGGCACGCCAGAAAGACACTGATACAAAGAATACGCTACTAAACAGGAAAATCAGAAAACAAAAATACTTAAAGAAGTAAAGACATGAAACAGATCTTTCGCATTTTGCCCCTCGCAGCCATCTTGCTGCTGACGGCTTGTTCAAAGAAGACAACAACGACGGTCGAGACACCATCGGACCTCGTCATGAGTGACGTTGTAGACCGAGTAAACGCAAACCGCAACGATTCGGAAATCATCACCGGACGTGTAAACTTGAAGCTCAACGCTGGCAAGCAGAAGGTTGAGGCTGGCGGAAACATCAAGATGAAGCGCAACGACGTGATTCAGATCTCTCTGCAGGTATTCGGATTCGTAGAGGCTGGTCGTCTGGAACTGACCCGCGACTATTTCTTAATTCTGAACCGCATCGGCAAGCAGTACCTCAAGGCCTCGTACAAGGACATTCCCTTCTTTAAGGACAACGGCATCGACTTCTACACGCTGCAGGGCCTCATCTGGAACGAGTTGTTCACAATATCTAACAAGGACAACACCGTAACGCCCACCACCGTCGACTTTGCACAGAAGAAGGAAGGCGAGAACATCATTCTCACCAACACAGGCAAGACACTCGTGCTGAAGTTCCTGGCCAACGCGGCTTACGGAACCCTGCAGCAGACCACCCTCACGGCACAGGACGGCGCAAACCTTCGCTTCGACTATGAAAGTTGGGCTCGCCTGGGGCGCAAGGACTTCCCCGACAAGATGAACATAGCCATCAACGTCGACAAGACTCCCATCAAGGCCGAGTTGGAGTTGAGCCGTCTGCGTGCCAACGAGAAGTGGACGGACACCCGCACCAACATCGACAAGAAGAAACTGAAGCAGGTATCTCTGCAGCAGGTATTCAATCAGATTCTGAGCCTGTCAAACTAATATGCAGGGCAAGCAGAGACATACGTTTTCTTCGAAAGGGAGCATAATCGTTCAACTGAAAGAAGGATTGGCAAAGGGAGGTCTTCTTCTCTGCTGCCTTCTGTTTGCGTTCGCTGCCAATGCACAGAACAGCAAGAAGGTCAAAGACTTGCAAAAGCAACGCGACAAACTGCAACAAGAGTTGAAGAAGTCGCAGCAGGACCTCACACAGACAAGGCAAGAGATTAGCACGCACCAGCGTGCGTCCCGAATCATCGGCGAACAGCTGGAAGTAAAGCTCAACGGCATACGCGAGGCTGAAATTCGCATGGCCGAACTGGAGCAGCAAATGGAAAAAATGCAGAACGAGATAGCCCTCGTGGACATGCAGCTGCAGGGCAAGCGCAACAACTATGCCCGAGCCCTTCGCATGGCACGTGCCTATCGGCATCATCCCAGTCCCACCTTGTTCGTCCTCTCTGCCAAGACGCTGACACAGATGAGTCGTCGAGCCCGCAACACCAACTTCTTTGCCACCGTACTGCGTACTATGGGCGAGGAACTGCTGAGCAAACAAGGCCAGTTGCTGAATGCACAGAACGATTTGCTTGCAGCAAAAAACGAGATGAACAACATGATGCGCGACGTCATGACTCAGCGCCACGAGTTAGGTGTTCAGCAGATCGAGCAGCAACGTCAGATTGCCAATCTGGACAGCAAGCAGAAGGGTTTGCAAGACCAGCTGGCAAAACAGAGAAACCAGCTGTCTCAACTCAACAAGAAAATTGACCAAGTTGTGGCGGCCGAAGTGGAAGCGGCTCGCAAGCGCGCCGAGGCAGCCCGCAAGAAGGAAGAGGCAAAGAACAAGAAGAACCGCACAAACGCTACGACCGGCAAGTTCATCACGACGGAAGACAAGCAGTTGAACGGTTCGTTCGAGCAGAACAAAGGCCGCCTCCCCGTTCCCCTAACTGGCAGCTACATGATTGGCGAACGCTTCGGAACCTACAATGTTCCAGGCATGAAGAATGTTCAGCTGGACAACAAGGGAACCAACTACATTGGTAAGCCTGGTGCAAGAGCACGCTCCGTATTTGACGGTGAGGTTACCGCCGTATTCCAGTTCTTCGGAACAAAGGGCGTACTGATACGTCACGGAAGTTACATTTCGGTATATTGCAACCTCTCATCAGTCATTGTCAGCAAAGGACAGAAGGTTCATGCTCGCGACCTGATAGGAACGATTGCGACAAACGAGGACGGCAAATGCGTACTGCACTTCCAGCTGCGCAAGGAAACCACAAAACTGAATCCCGAGGCATGGATAAGCAAATAATCGAACTACTGAAACGACTGATTGCTACACCTCGCATCAGTCGCAACGAGACGGAGGCTGCCGACTTGCTTCAAGAGCAGATGCAAGAGTGGGGACTGGATCCTCAGCGACAGGGCAACAACCTTTGGGAGATTGCTCCCGGCTACGACGCACAACGCCCCACCCTGCTGCTCAACGCGCACATTGACACGGTAAAACCCGTTAACGCCTGGACACGCAACCCTTACACGCCAGAACTTACGGAAGATGGAGTGCTTTACGGACTGGGGAGTAACGACGATGGCGCGTCTCTGGTTTGTCTGCTGGCCACCTACTGCAAACTCAGAAATACGCAGCAAACCTACAACCTCATCTTTGTTGCATCTGCCGAGGAAGAAGTAAGCGGACAGAACGGCATCAGCAGCGTGTTACCTATCTTGCCTCCCATAAGCGTGGCATTGGTTGGCGAACCAACCGGCATGCAACCTGCGATTGCAGAAAAGGGGCTTATGGTACTGGACTGTACGGCAAAAGGCAAGGCAGGTCATGCTGCACGTAACGAAGGCGACAACGCCATCGATCACGCCATCGAAGACATTGCCTGGTTCAAGTCGTTCCGTTTTCCTGAAGAGTCTCCTTTGCTGGGTCCTGTCAAGATGACCGTCACCATCATCAATGCGGGTACACAGCACAACGTGATTCCCGACACCTGCACCTTCACCGTCGACGTTCGCAGCAACGAATGTTATAGTAACGAAGATATATATAATAAGGTACGCGAGAACATTAAAAGCGAGGTAAAGGCAAGGTCGTTCCGACTGAACTCAAGCCGAATCGACCGACAGCATCCTCTTCTGCAACGCGCCTTGGCGCTGGGCAAGACGCCTTTTGGCAGTCCCACACTCTCTGACCAGGCATTGATGCACTTCCCCTCGATGAAGATGGGACCAGGCGACAGCAAACGAAGCCACACGGCCGACGAGTACATTAAGATTTCCGAACTGGAGGATGCACTCAAGACGTATTTCGAGATGCTGAACGGACTCGTTTTATCATAAAAAAGACTGATAAGAACCTTAGTTTCTCACCTATCACTCCACAAGACTATGTCACTTTTCACAAAAATACTGATTGGATGGATTGTCTTTGACGTTGTTGCCTACCTCATCATGTGGTTTGACACAAAAGAAAGAAATCTGCACATCAAAGAGGCTATTTCTAGCATGAAGGAATCCATGAGGAACATCAAGGACAGCTTCACTCAGGACGAATAGAACTAACCAATTTCTTTCGCCCACCTCGGACGACCACACCTTTATACCCTGCACCCACACGTTGACCGAGCAGGTTGAAGGTTTGGTCGTTCGTGTTTCTCTGCACAAGATGAGGTATGCCGGTTACAAGCGGTTCTATCTTGTCGCGCATTGCTCCTTCCAACCAATCAAAGCGTTCCTCTAACCAAACAACGGCAGACTCCAGACATTGGTTGAAGTCATTCTCGTAACCGCCATGCTTGGCATCGTATGAAAAAGAGGCTGCAACGGCACGCCCTTCCTTCGATTTTGCATAGTCCCGCAAATAGCCACAAATCTCAGCCGCAAACCCGTTTTTCAACGACTGCCACAATTGATAGTAAACCGCGACGAATGTCCGGTCGGGACTTGCAAAAAGCAGAGGAAAGAAAGTCACGGCATCGGTATGTGCGGATGCCCATCGATTTGTAGTTCGAAGCGAAGTGTCAAAGTCCCATAAGACGGGCATCTGGATAAGAGTCTGCTCGGCATCATCGTAACAAGAATAATACATGTTACTTCCTCCGGCATCTGATGTGCCCAAGATGTCATGGGCCAACATCCAGGCTGCAAAATTTTCCACATCTATATAGCGGGCATACGAACCGTCTTGAAATGAGGATTCCATCTGCTGCAAACGATACTGGATGCGCAACGCTTTCTCTTCACTAACTTCCTCCGGTTCTGGGTACTTGAGCGAATAATGATATTTTGAAATGCCGCTTGTAAGATAGAACGATTCATTCCACCAGTATGCGTCATGTTCAACGAGGAAACCATCCTCTTTGTCCAGCGCAATTCGGCAATCTTCATTCCGCCCTACAGACTCGCAAAGTTGGTAGAGTCCCTGGTATTCCCCATTAACAATCAGATTGACATAACGAAAAGAGGGTGTCCACGGCATTCCCACCAACTGACTAACACGATATCCCACGAGCAAGTCAACATCCGCCTTCGGCAGCAGCACCCAATTCTTGTCCTTGAATCGTTTGTCGGAACGGAGCAGCAGATCTGCTTTCTTCTGCAGTTTGATTTTATATGGTTTCAAACGACCATAGGCACTTGTATTGCCACGAATGCGAAACGTCATGCCCGACAATTCTGACACATAAGACCCACTATCGTAAAGTGTATCGTTCTGTAAAATGATGACCAGTCTTCCGGGGACCTTTGTTGCATTGGCTATACTGTACCCATCACATCCTTCGGGATGACTGACATAGTCACAAGTAGGAATTTGTCCATTCTCGGACTCTATACACAACATAGGGAGGCCTAGTTCGCCCACCTCCGTCAACTCATCTGCCGAGCAAGGCAGAAGAGACGAAAAAAAGAAGAAGGAAAGAAGGAGGAAAATGGCAGGCATGCGAGTTGACGGGAAATGGCTAACGAATTACGATAATACGTGTTACAACTGCTTGATTTCCATCGGCTGTGCTTGCAACGACATGATACACGCCACTCGAAACACGGCGCCCACGCTGATTGTACCCATTCCACGTGAAGGTTCCGCCATTCGAACGTCCACTCCATACCACTTGACCAGTAACTGAGCAAATCTTGACTTCAGAATCGTATGTCAGGCCTTCAACACGAATCGGTCCCACATAATCAGGTCGCACGGGATTAGGATAGGCTACAACTTTGCTCTCCGACAAGTCACTTTCTGGTTCGGTTGCGTCACTGCGATAACTACAAAGTCCCTTATCTGTACCTATCATCACCTCGCCACTGAGGGGATGGACGGCAAGACATTGAACATTATTGGACAGCAGGGGGGAATCCTCTGCCATGAAATGCTGCAGAAGTTCCGTTCCATCTGCACTTACCAGATAGACGCCATTGTTTTCCGTTCCAATCCATTTGCGGTTACCTCCATCAACGACAATGCATTGTATGGTTACACCATTCAACAAATAGTCTGCCAGGCCCGAACCATCGTTGCGGGCAATCTTGACCTGAGTGAAACGGAAATCATCGTCAAAGAACTGTATAGGATTGTCGATGACAAAGAGGCCTTTCTGTGTTCCGCACCAAATTCGTCCGTCAAAATCTTCTGTCATGCAGTAGCACGAACCCGGATCATAACTTGTCCCATCCTGGTTTACCAGAGTCGTAATGAGTTTATGACGATCATCACGAACATTGGTCAGCGTTCCATTCGTATCAAAAGCGAAGAAACCGGTTGTAGGCCAGAACTGGCAGGTTACAAAGTTGATGCCAGAAGAAGAGAACAAATAGGACGCAACGAATTTCATATCGTACATCTCTGGATAATAGAGCGAATGCCATTTGCCCTCTGGCGTTATAAAGCGTATAACTGTGTCTGTATGCTGGTTGGCAATCCAAAGGTTGCCATCGCCATCGTACGTAGCTGCCGTTGCCGTCTCGTACTGATGATAGTGTGCATCATTGGGCAGAATGCTGCGGAGAGGACTATTGTCGCTTGTATAGATGCGTACAAGTTTGCCATCACGATACTCTTTTAATCCATTTCGCCAAGTTCCAGCAAAGTGGTGTGCATCGTCTGTTGGGTCTTGTACCAAGTCTGTAGTGTTCACCTGCGTCACTCCGGGAAGAAAATCTTGCGCTGGGCGTTCGTCAAAGTTGGTCCACTGTCCACCTTCGTAGAACATGGCAACTGGATCCGTGTACGTATTATTACCAGAATTTGTTCCGCCCGCAACTAAAAGTCGGTAGTCGCCCTTGGCATTCGAAACATACTGCATGCGGTAAAACAAATCACGACACGGACTGTTGGGACGTATCACCTCAGAACCGGGAACAAAAGCTCCGTCTACTAATTTGTAGTTTCGCAATCCGTTCTCCCCATCACTAACCCAGTAGACGCCAGATGAAGTAACGGAAAAATCTCTCCATTGATTATCAACTGCCACCTTGCGGCCATTCGTTGCATCCGAGTAGATGTTTATTTCCGAAGCATTTCCAAAGTACAGATTGCCGTCGGCCAAGACTTTCAGGAACTGATAGTTACCGGTCTTGAATTGACTAGACGTCTTGTCCGTAAAACGGTAGATTGCAGAGCGATGTACTGCATAGACTTCTGAACCAAAGGACTGTATTTGAGACCAATTGCTGGCTGTATGATGACATTTCCATGTCGACAGACTATGCATCTCTGCATTTTCCAGCGGCGAACTATGAACACCATTCATACCGCATAACCAAATACGGTCCTGGCAAACCGTTATGGAACGGACATCGATACCAAGTTTATAGGTATCCAGCACAACGCCTTCCTTCATGTCAATGGTCAGAAAGCCAAAACCTGTGGAAAGATAGGCTATTCGCCCTTGAACGAAGAGCCCATTAACGTTTTTGTTATTCAAGGCCTTGTCCTTCAGACTGGCTATGTTAAAGACGTTTCCATCTAGATCGAGGAGATCGATATTCTCGTTGTCGTAAACAAGAATTAAGCGCTTTGCCTCCTGGCTGTAGGCAAGATGCGAAACGTGTACATCACTTAGGTCGTCCAGGCAATTGAAGCGCTTTACACTTCCATCCTCCATATCGTAACAAAGCAAGTTGCCATTCATCAGCGAGTAGACAGAATGTCCTACGATGACATTCTGCGTCGCAACCCAATACGAGGGATATACTTGCCAATCCCCTATGTTTTGGGCAAAAAGTGAGCTTCTCAACATTTCAAGAAAGACGACAAGAAGCGTCAATATGGCACGATGTACACGTCTCATTTTCAGAATTAGTCTTGGTTCTGCAAGTAGGCAACGAGTTTCTGCGTTGCGCGCCCACGATGACTGATACGATTCTTCTCTGCAGGTCCCATCACGGCAAAGCTCACACCTGCTTCAACTGGGGCAAAAATAGGATCGTATCCAAATCCGTCGGTTCCGGTTCTCTCTTTCAGAATCTCTCCCTCGACAATGCCCTCAAAAAGATGCTCTTCTCCATTCTGAATCAAAGCAATGACAGTGCGGAACCGAGCCCTACGTGACTCTGCATCCTGCAACTTATCAAGCAGACAGGCAATGTTTGCGTCTGAATCATGACTATCGCCATAACCATTCATCTGACCAAAACGGGCGGTGTAAATTCCTGGCGCACCTTCAAGTGCATCAACCTCCAGTCCAGTGTCATCTGCAAAACAATCCACTCCATAGTGTTCGTTAACATAGCGGGCTTTCTGCAAGGCATTACCTTCCAGCGTCTCACAGGTCTCTGGAATATCTTCATTGCAACCGATTTCCTTCAATCCTTTCACCTCATACAAGTCACCCAAAATCTGGCGAATTTCGCGCAGTTTGTGCTCGTTGTTGGTGGCCATTATCAATTCATATTTCATAGTCTATATGTCATAGTTCACAGCGAGTTACAGATTATGAACTCACTTCCTAATTATCATTTACAAATTCCTAACTATTTCTTGATCTTATCAAATCCCTCGCCAAAAACACCCTCAACATTGCTCACAGAGAGAAAAGCATTAGGATCCTTATACCGTATCAACTGCATGATACGCTGCTTCTCGCGTTTTTTTGCCAAAATCAGCAAGACTCGGCGTTCCTCCTTGCTATACCACCCAGAACCATTCAGTACAGTTACTCCACGATCCATGTGCCGGTTCACAGCATCTGCAATCTCCTCGTAGTGTTCGCTGATGATGGTGAACTGTACACTCTGGTTTGCCATATTAAGTACATAGTCGAGTACCATCATCGAAATAAACATCACCATATAGCCAACCACCACGCGCTCAAGGTTGCCAAAGATAAAATAGTTTGAGGCAACGATAAACAAATCAAGCAGAATCATGACGCGACCAAGCTGGATATCACGATACTTGTTGACGCACGAGGCAATGATATCCGTTCCACCAGTACTACCTCCTGCCTGAAAGACAAATGCCAGACCGACTCCTTCGAACAGGCCTGCTATCACACAGGCCATGAAGAGTTCATCGCCGACAAGCTTCGTCAGTGTTCCGTCATCCGCACGTATCACTTCTTGGGCGACACCCATGCCAAAGGCAATCACCATGTTGGCGACCAGCGTTCGAGCCGTATAGCGCCACCCCATGATTTTAAAGGCGATGGTCAGCAACAACACATTAATAATAAAATAGCTGTACTGCGCAGGAAAACCTGTTGCATAGAAGATGATGGCAGCCACGCCACCCATACCACCGCTCGTTATCTCATAAGGAAGCATGAAACAACTATAACCGATGACAAACAAGACAATGCCAAAGAGCATGAAACCGTAGTCACGTATCAGACCAAGAATATCTTTCTTCTCCATAACACTCTATGGTTTTATAGCATTGAATCCTAAACCATAAGCACCCTCAACACGATGCTGGGTCACGAACGCGGCAGGGTCTATCTCGTGAATGAGACGCAACACCGTTACAGACTCACGCTTGTGCACGATAACGACGATGACGCGCATGTCCTTCCGGGTGTAGCCACCCTCACCACACAACAACGTCATGGTATGCCCGGTTTTGTTGCGTATCGCCTCGCAGAGCTTGTCGTAATGTGAACTGTAAATCGTAAACTGGACGTCCTGGCGAGAACTGTTGATAAGCATGTCCAAAGCAAACGTATACACCACCAAGGTCACGTAACCAAAGACCACCATCCTCCACTCGTGAAAGAGCGGCCAGCACGATGCAATGACGAAGAAGTCAAGATAGAGCAAGACACGGCCTAACGAAACGTTGCGATACTTGTTGATAAGTGCGGCAACGATATCCCAACCGCCTGTACTTCCGCCCGTCAGGAACACCATTCCGATGCCCACACCATTAAACACTGCACCAAGAATGCAAGCCATGGAGTCTTGACCTTCCTCAAGCACCTTGACCAGATTGCCAGCGTCATCCGTCATCATATCCTGACCTAACTCAAGGTAAAAGGAGAGGGCAAAAACAGCATATGCTGTCTTGATGGCAAACTTTGGTCCTAACTGCCACCAAGCCAAGGCTAGCAAGATGGCATTCACAATAAGGATGGAGTACTGCATCGGGAATCCCGTTGCATATTGCATGATGGCAGCCAAACCGGCCATTCCACCAGTCGTAATATGGTAGGGAAGCAGGAAGACGGCCCACCCAAAAGAATAGACCGCCATACCCAGATTTATGGAGAAAAAGTCCTTAAAGAAGGTCCATACCTTCTGAGTACTAAAGACTTCGCTCATAATACTTTTCAAAAAAAAATTCAAACAATTGTCTACTTCACAACGATGTTGACGATACGACCCGGCACAGCAATCTGCTTAACCACTGTCTTGTCTTTCAGGTAACGCTGGCTCTCCTCTGCTGCCATTACCTGATCAATCATCTGCTGTGAGGTTGCGTCGGCAGCAAACTCCATGGTGAAGCGGACCTTTCCACAGAACTGTACACCCACCTTTACTGTGCTCTCAACGAGGTACTTCTCGTCCAGCTCGGGCCACTGGGCATCGCAAACGCTTGTGGTGTTGCCCATTGCCTCCCACAGTTCCTCTGCAATATGGGGAGCAAAGGGTGCAATCAGTACGGCCAGAGGCTCCAGAACCTTGCGGCTGGCACACTTCTGCTGAGCCAACTCGCTCGTAGCCACCATGAAGGCTGGGATTGAGGTGTTATATGAGAACGACTCGATGTCGCTGGTCACCTTCTTGATAAGCTTGTGCAGGCTCT
>JAKSLN010000071.1 GCA_024401165.1 Bacteroidaceae bacterium | reverse complement strand
ACGGTCTCGGTAAGGACGCTGCTATGATCATCAGCCGTATCAACGGTTTCACCTATGTACAGACCCAGTTCGACTACTTCACCGGCGAACTGAAGGAGGTACAGCGCATCGCTTACTCTAACGGTCCCCGTGCAGCAGTTAACTGCTACGGTGCTGACGACGTACGCGAGGGTGTAGCTATCATGTGGAAGGAGGACGTAGACGTATCTATCACCGGTAACTCTACCAACCCCACCCGCTTCCAGCACCCCACTGCAGGTACCTACAAGAAGGAGCGTACCCGCGCTGGTAAGCCCTACTTCTCAGTAGCTTCTGGTGGTGGTACCGGCCGTACCCTGCACCCCGATAACATGGCTGCAGGTCCCGCTTCTTACGGTATGACCGATACTCTGGGTCGTATGCACTCAGACGCTCAGTTCGCAGGTTCTTCTTCAGTTCCCGCACACGTTGAGATGATGGGCTTCCTCGGTATTGGTAACAATCCTATGGTAGGTTGCACCGTTGCTTGCGCTGTACAGGCTGACCTCTTCTTGAACAAGAAGTAATAATGCAAGCCGAACGCAATAACAAGCTCATTTGATTATTGCTAAGGTGCCGCCTTTACTCGAACGATAGTTCAAGTAATCTTTAAGGGATAAATCTCTAAACAATAAAATCTCCTGCAATCGTAATGGATGCAGGAGATTTTTTACGTTACTTAGGTCCTGGCAAAACCTATCGAAGGATTAGAGGAAGCTTGGATCGTTATCATCTCCACCTGGAGTTTGAGTACCACGCCTGAGCCAATGCAACCATTCATCGAGAGCAACTTGATGAGTAAATGGTGTCGCTCAAAATACGTGTATTATGGCAATGTTGAACAGAGATAATTGCACAATATGGCAGCATAAAGCATGTAGAATATGTAAAATATGGCAATGACAGTGCAAATATTATGCAAATTTTGGCAATAGTCCAATTTTTCCTGTATCTTTGCACCTATGGTTCACAGGGATAGGTTCCCTTGGCTCATTATAACCAATAAAAAGACAAAAAGAGAGAAAAAGATGAAAAACATTCTGAAAGGACTCTTCCTGCTGCTCTGCAGCATGCTCTTCGGCATTCAAATGGCCAAGGCTGACAACACGTTGACAATAGGCGATTTGGAGGCAAAGGCTGGTGAGACGGTCGTACTGCCCATCACGATGACGAACACCGACAACATCATTGCCTTCCAGTTCTCGATTGCCTTGCCCGAAGGAATCACGATAAAGCAGGCGAAGAACGAGGATGACGAGTTGGAGTACTGCGTCACCCTCACCGACCGGGCCAAGAGCAAGCACATCATTTCGTGCGGAGATCCTGTGAATGGTGTCTACACGGCTGCGTCCTTCTCATCGACCAACCAGACGTACCGCGACAATGGGGGTGCCATCTGTGAGATCCAGTTGGTCATCGCACCCGAGATGAAGGCAGGCAAGTACGACATCGCACTTACCGGCATTGAACTGACGAACGTGGAGAACCAAGCCATCAACCCCTCTGACAGCAAGGCGACCTGTACGGTTTCGACAGGCGCATCTGGGGTGAAGGATGTTAAGTCCGTCACCAACACAAAGACCTACGACCTGAGTGGCCGTCAAGTGACGGGCAACAAGTCGCAAAAGGGAATCGTTATACGGAATGGGAAGGTCTTCAGGAAGTTTTAGTCTACATTAACCTTCTCTAATTCTCAAATTCTTGATGAATAATATAGGTTAGAACGGAACGCTGTCGCCGGGAGCAGGGACGTCGCCGAAGGGGAAGGGATTGTCGGAGATGGGTGCTTCGTCCTTGTCGGCCACAGAGGCTATCGTCTCGCCACTATCGCCTGCGGGAACGGGGATGTACTGCGTTTCGTGCATGTCTTCGAAGCGTGCAAACTCATGGCGGAATTTCATCTTCACGATGCCGGTCGCACCATTACGATGCTTGGCAATGATGAACTCGGCTATGCCCTTGAGGTCGTGGTTGTTCTCGTCGATGGTGATGCCGTAGTACTCGGGGCGGTGGATGAAGCATACGATATCGGCATCTTGCTCGATGGCTCCGGACTCACGGAGGTCACTCAACTGGGGACGCTTGCCTTCGTTGCCCTCGCGACTCTCAACACCACGGTTCAGCTGACTCAGGGCAATGATGGGGATGTTCAGTTCCTTGGCCAGACCCTTCAAGCTTCGGCTGATAAGGCTGACCTCCTCCTGGCGACTGTTGAAATTGGCACCACTTGCCGTCATGAGCTGCAGGTAGTCGATCATGATCATGCGGATGCCATGCTCGCGCACCAATCGGCGAGCCTTGGTACGAAGTTCGAAGATGCTCAGCGCACTGGTATCGTCCAGGTAGACAGGCGCATCCACCATATTGTTAACGCGGGCGTCTAACTGTGCCCACTCGTGGGGAGCCAACTGTCCGTTGCGCATCTTGTCACCGCTGATCTCGCACACATTACCCATCAGACGACGCACGAGCTGGGCGTTCGACATTTCCAGGGAGAACATCGCAACGGGAGTCTTCATGTCGCACGCCATCTTCTTAATCATACTCAGCACAAAGGCCGTCTTACCCATGGCAGGACGTGCAGCAATGATGACGAGGTCGCTGTTCTGCCAACCGCTCGTTACCTTGTCGATGCCCTCAAAACCACTACTCAAACCACTCAGACCGTCGGTGCGCGCGGCTGCCTTCTGAACCATTTCGAGCACTTCCTTGATGAAGGGGTTGATCTGCTCCGCACTCTTCTTGGCCGTGTTTTGCGTCAGCTCGAAGAGCTTGCTCTCGGCCTCGTTCATCAGGTCCTGAACGTCCTGCATCGAGTCGAAGGCCTTCGTCTGGATGACGCTTGAGAGGGTTATGAGCTGGCGGGCGAGGTACTTTTGCTGAATAATCTTGGAGTGGTAGACAATGTGTGCCGAGCTCGTCACGTTCTCGCTCAATCCCATGATATAGAGAGGACCGCCTGCCTCCTCCAGCGCCCCTTCGTGCTCCAGGTAGTCGGTAACCGAGAGGATGTCGATGGGCTTCTGTTGCAACGAGAGGTTCTGTACGGCTTCGTAGATGAGCTGGTGGCGATGGTCGTAGAACGAATCTGGCTTGAGGATTTCGCTCACCATGCCGTAAGCATCCTGCTCAATCATGAGGGCACCGACGACGGCCGCCTCCATTTCCAGGTTTTGGGGTTGGCGATGTCCGAAGGAATCAACCTGTGGAACTTCAACTATTTTCGTGTTGCTTCTTTTTGTACCTCTTGTCGTTGCCATATCGTTACAGACGTTTCTAAGTGATTTGGTGTGCAAATATAGACCAAAATTTTAAGAAATGCAAAATAAGGGCATATTTAATTGGAACATTTTTGCAAGAAGAATCATTTTGCTTAACTTTGCAGCGTAATCCAAAAAAAAGAGTATATGAAGAGACTCACCCAACTCCTGACCGTCTGTGCAGTTGCACTCACACTGAACCTGCAGGCCCATGCCGCCCAGCCATCGAAAACGGAAAAGCGCATTGCCTACACCATAAAGAACCTCAAGCTCAATGCCACGCAGCAGAAGGCCTTGCAGCCCATCCTCACCGCCTACTGCGCCGAGATGAAGGCCGCCAAGAAAAAGTATGAGGAACTGAAGAAGAAGTACGAGCGCGACATCGACATGGGCACGCTGACCGACAACGCTTCCAAGGCACTGCTCGACGCCAAGTTCGAGGCCGAGACCAAGGAACTGGAGGTCAAGAAGGCCTACCGCAAGAAGTTGGAGGGCGTCATCCCCCTGAAGAAGGTATTCATCTGCTACGACCTCATCAACGACAAGATGAGCAAGGTCGAGGGCAAGAAAAAGAAGACGGACGATGACGACGATTAAGACCAACAGTCTGAAGGCATGGTTTCTTGCCATCCGCCCCAAGACGCTGACGGGAGCGCTGGCTCCCGTTTTGCTTGCACTCTCGCTGGCATGGACCGACAGTGCCCTCTACCAACCCGCCTTCGGAGAGTCCAGCGTCTTCCAGTGGACACCTGCCGTGCTGTGCCTGCTGTTTGCCGTACTGATGCAGGTCGATGCCAACTTCATCAACGACTACTTCGACTGCCTGAACGGCGTCGACGGTGAAGAGCGACTGGGTCCCAAGCGTGCTTGCTCGCAAGGCTGGATCACGATGCCCGCCATGCAGCGCGGCATCGCCACCGTCACCTGCCTGAGCCTCCTCATCGGCCTGCCCACCGTCTTCTGGGGTGGTCTGGAGATGATACTGGTTGGCGTGCTGTGCGTCGTCTTCGCCTTCCTCTACACCACTTGGCTCTCGCGCCTCGGACTGGGCGACCTCCTCGTCCTCGTCTACTTCGGTCTGATTCCCGTCTGTGTCAGCTACTACGTCCAGCTGCACTGCATTCCCCAGCACGTCTTCGGCCTTAGTCTGTCCATGGGTCTAGTTACCGATACCCTCCTGATTGTCAACAACTACCGAGACCGCGAGACGGACAAGAGCGCCGGCAAGTACACCCTCGTCGTCAGTCTGGGAGAGAAGAAGAGCGAATGGCTCTACCTGCTGGTTGGCATCGCAGCCGTCGCCCTTTGCCAGATACAATGGACGGTGGGACACACGTGGGGCGCCCTGCTTCCCCTCCTCTATCTCGTCCCCCACTTCTTTGCATGGCGCAAGCTGGTGCGCATTCACGAAGGAAGAGCGCTGAACTCCGTCCTCGGAATCACAGCGCTCAACATCTTTCTCTTTGCCCTGCTTGCCAGCATTGGCAACCTTCTATAACTTCTGTTTCGCCTTTTCACGCAGCTCCTGAACGGCTGCATTATACTGCTTGTTGGGCCACGTCAGGGCATCGGCACAGAACTGCTCGCATTCGGCATAGGCCCCAGCCTCGTAGGCAGCATTGGCAATCTGCAAGATGAAGAGAGGCCCCTGCTGGTCAAGTGCTTTGCGCAGGTCTTCGTCGTTGATGCGGATGGCACGCTCTATCTCAGGCACATTGGCACGAAGGACCTGGTAGGCCTTTCCCTTGTCACCCTTCGCCTGACTGTACATCTGGCTGTAAAGGAAACGCACCATCCATTTCTGCACATAGAACACCCTGGAACCGCGGGGACGGCTGATGACGGCATCGGCAGCCTGGACGCCCTTTTCGAAGGCCTTTGCTGCTTCGTCATAGTTCCCCTGCATGCCCAACGCCTTGCCCAAACTGGTGCAGAGCTGGCAGTACATGACATCAAGGCTCAGGTCATCGTTATTGGCAGGAATCTGGGGCTTCACCACTTCGTCGTAGAAGCGCAAGCCGCACTCGTTCATCGCCTGCATGCGCTTGTAGTCCTTGGCACTCTCTGCCACTTCGGAGAGGGCGGAATGAGCCGCTATCATGTTGCCGAAGTCGTCTACATCCAAATCCTTCTCTGCCGAGAGTTTCTGTTCCAGTCCGTGCGCCTTCTCGAGGTACTTCAGCGCCTCCTTTTCATTGCCCAGCGAGTCGCGGTAAAGCGTACCAAGCGACACCAGGTAATTCACCTGATGCGAGACGTCCATCTTCATGCCGGTAATCTTCTTCAGCAACTTGGCTGCCTTGTCGTATTGTTTGGCATTTATCAGGACATGCACATCCTCATACAACGCCTCTGCCTGTTCCTCCTTCTGTCCAAACACACTTGCCGTCGACAGCAGAAGTAGTGTCGCAATTACACTTCTAAGTTTCATTACCTTATTTTATTATTTGATATTTTTCTTCAATTCGTCGGGGGAATCCTTCGTAAACATGTCAACCGATGGAGTCGGCAGTTGGAAGAGTTCCGTGATGCGCTCCCACTCCAGGGTCTGGCGGGGATTAAAGTCGTCGCTTGCCACATAGTCCGTCACGGCGCGCAGCATCTGCTCGACCGCAGGATTACCCTTTGCCGTCAGAGGGAGGGTTGTGACGAGCACCTTGCCCTTGCCCACCTTTGCCTCGAAGAGCATGCCCAGCTTGCGGCTCAGGAACCACGTGTCGATGGGTTGCACGACGGGCATGAAGTCCTTGGGCATCTTGTCCATCAGCATGAGCGGACGTTTGTTCATCAGCGCCCACCACTGCAGGTCTGAGAAGTCATCCGTTGGGAAGTTCCTGAAGAGGGGGTGTTCCTTCTGGATGTACATGCCTGTCGTATGGGGAGGACGCATCTTAAACCACGAGGTGTTCCAGAAGACGGGCGTGAACTGCTGCACAATACCCTTGCCGTAGCTCACGTTTTCTCCAGCCAGTATCAGCACCTTGCCGCCGGCATCAAGCACGCGCTTGGCTTCCACGCCCGGCACATCCTTGCAGATGCAGAGATCCTTGAGGGCGGGAGCCATGTCGGCCTCTTTGTGGCGAGGGTAGACCCAGATGTCCCAATGGTTGCTTGTCACCAGTTCCTGCCCCATCACCTTTCCCCTCAGAGTGACGAGCAATCTGAGATGCTCAGGTTCCGAGAGGTCAAACTGCGTCTGGTAGCTGCCCAGCGACACCAAGTCGCCACCGACGGGGATGGGACCAGCGGCATTCACGTGGCATGTCTGAACCACATTTCCGTTGTCGTTGAGGAAGTTGGCACTCACCTGGTAGTCCTCCACCGTACCTTGTCCGTAGTTCAAGACCTTTATCTCAAAGGGGACATTCTCATCGTTGTAATAGGTGAAGCGGGGCAACGAGGCCAAAAGGGTCACGGGCGAACAGAACTGGCGCCAGGCATCGGCATCCACGTAGCCCTTCTCCTTCCAGAAGACGTTCAGCGGTCCCACGAGTGCCGTTCCCTGTCCGCTGTAGTCATTCAGTCCAAGCAGTTGGAAACCAGCATAGTGCGGCGTACGCATCGTCTTCTCAATCTCATACTTATAGCAGAGGACCTGCAGCTTGCCGCTTGCCCGGAGGAACTTGTCGGCCATGCTCGCCATGCCTTTGTCACGCAGGATGTCCGCAAATATCTCAAAGTTCTTGGCCTTATACACACCGGTGTACTGCGAGGGTTCGTCGAGGTCGGGGAAGGCGCACCACTGCCCCGTCTCATGGCTGATGAAGGGTTGGCCAACGGTATCTATCTTCGACCAGAAGTCGTCCATCGTATTGGGTTCTCTCTTGTCCCAGTCCAGACCGCGAGCGCCTGCCTTGACGTGGTACTGGTTTTTCGGTTGCCAGGCCCAACTGCCGCCCACGCTGGCACCGGTGTAGATGCGTCGGTTGTCCTTGGCACGCCAATGGTCCACAAAGTGGCTGACCCACTTCACCCACCCGCCGGCGGGTTCGTTGCCACTGCTCAGCATCGCAAACGAGGGATGGTTGCCATAGGCGGCTACCATGCGTTCCGTTTCCTCCATCAGGTACGTGTCGATCATCATGCCGTTTCCCAGCTTGATGCCGTGGTTAGGCCAGGACGGTCCCTCGGGTTGCAGGTAGAAACCCACCTCGTCCGCTGCCTCGAAGGCAACTTCGGGCGGACAATAGGAATGGAAGCGCATGTGGTTCAATCCATATTCCTTGCACTTCTTGAACACCTTCAGCCAGGATTCCTTATCAGTTGGGGGATAGCCGGTTAAGGGGAAGCAGCAGTTCTCCACCGTTCCGCGCATCATTGTGGGACGGCCGTTGACGAGGATGTCCTTGCCACGCGTCTCAATGTCGCGGAAGCCAAACGTCTGCACGTTGGTATCGAGCTTCTTGCGCATCTTCTGGTCCAGCAGTTCGGTGGTGAAGGTGGACAGGACGGGATTGAACTCGTCCCAGCACTTGAAATCCACTTCATTCGTTCCCCTCGCCTTGCAGCTGATGGGCTTCACTTCCACGCATACCGTATCCTTGTCCAGCACAATATTGTTCACGGTGCTTTGCACGCCAAAGGTACTATTGCTGCCTTCTACCTTCTGGCGGGGGGCGAGGGTGAGAGACACCGTTTCGGTCTTCCTGCTGCCACGCACGATGGTCACGCGGGCACCTACCTCAAGGTTCTTGGCACTGGGATAGACGTCGACGTGGGCGATGTGGGTTCGGGGGAAGGCACGCAATTCCATTCGACCGGCAAGGCCGTTCCAGTTGCCCTGCGTCTGGTCAGTCACGCTATGCGAGTCCTGCCCTACCCCAACCTTGTCGGCATCGTTGTTAACCCGAATGCAGAGGGTGGCCTTCTGCCCGGCCTTCACGTAGTCCGTCACGTCGTACTCATGGGCCACAGACAGGCTGTTGCGGGTTCCGACCTCACGCGTATTAATAAATAAGGTGGTGGTGATGTGGGGACGCTCCAGGTACAGCACGATGCGCTTTCCCTTAAACGAGGCGGGCACGCTGATCTCCCTTCGGTACCAGGCATCACCCACATAGTGGCGGTCGGGCGTCAGGAAGAAGGGCAGCTTCAGGTTGTCCTCCGTGCGGTATTTGGCCATGTAGGGATTGTGGAAGTAGCTGCTGTCGTAGAGCGAACCCGTCCAGCGCGTCTCAACGGTGGGGCGATTGCCTTTCTTGCGCTGCAACATGGAACCGGGCAGTTCAATGGTATCGTCAAACAGACTGGCGGACGACAAGCGTCCATCCGCATCCATACCAAATTCCCACACGCCACTCAGATCCACACTTTCGCGCTGACCACGAGCCACCGTCCATCCCAAGAGGACACAAAGCAACAACATAAACTTTTTCATGCCTCAAAGATACGGATTTAAGGCGAGACTTACAATGAAATTGCTCATTTTTTCATTTTTATTGAAAATTATACTCTCAGAAGGTTGTCCGTATAGACTTTTTTTGTAACTTTGCACTCGGTTTTCAAGACAAGCCGATATGGCTCAGTTGGTAGAGCAACGCATTCGTAATGCGTGGGTCGGGGGTTCGAGTCCCCCTATCGGCTCAATTACTTTTAAGGGTTAAACATTTAGGGAAGGTAAACACGAGATGTGCAAGCCTTCCCGTTTTAGTAAATAAACGCCTAACATTACCAACGATGAAGCACATCCTATCTTACCTCATTTTATTCTTAATCTGCGCAGTCACCTCCACCGCTCTTGCACAGACTTTCGACTGCACCGGCCGTGACGGGCAGAAGTATTCCATCAAGTTCCCCGTTCCCGATGGCAACTACCGCGTGACCGTTGTCCTCGGTTCCAAGAAGCATCCCGGCAGCACCACCCTGCGCGGTGAGAGTCGTCGACTCTTCATCGAGAACGTGACCACCAAGAAGGGGCAGTTCAAGACCCTCACCTTCGTCATCAACAAACGTAACGTCCACATCAGCGACAAGGAGGACGTACGCATCAAGGCACGCGAGAAGAACAAGCTCAACTGGGACGACGAATTGTCCTTCGAGATAACCGGCGACTACAGCACCGTGCGCTCCATCAACGTCGAGCCCGACACCACAGCCACCACCGTCTTCCTCTGCGGCAACTCAACCGTCGTTGACCAGGACGAGGAGCCCTGGGCTAGCTGGGGACAGATGATAACCCGCTGGATGGACGACGGCGTAGCCATCGCCAACTACGCCGAGAGCGGCGAGACGGCATCCACCTTCATCTCCGTTGGTCGTCTCAAGAAGGCCCTCACCCAGATGAAGGCAGGCGACTACATCTTCATGGAGTTCGGACACAACGACCAGAAGCAGAAGTTCCCCGGCGCCGGAGCCTACTACAACTTCTCTCAGGCCCTCAAGACCTTCCTCGACGAGGCACGTTCACGTGGCGCACACCCCGTCTTCGTCACCCCCACCCAGCGACGCAGCTTCAAGGACGGCAAGATCCAGGAGACCCATGCCGACTATCCCGAAGCCATGATTGCCATCGCCAAGCGTGAAGGCGTTCCCTGCATCGATCTCCACGAGATGACCCGCACCTTCTACGAGGCCATGGGCGAGGAACCCAGCAAGCGTGCCTTCGTCCACTACCCTGCCAACACCTTCCCCGGACAGGACAAGGCACTGGCTGACAACACCCACTTCAACCCCTACGGTGCCTACGAGATTGCCAAGTGCATCATCGAAGGTCTGCGTACTGCCGCCCCCGACCTCTTCCGTCACGTGCGTCCCGAGTACACCTCCTTTGACCCTGCCCATCCCGACGATCCCGACACCTTCCACTGGACTCCCTCCGAGAACGTAGACATCGTCAAGCCCGACGGCAACTAACCCTCTAAGGTACCGCCCCGCGCCCCTTAGCTCTCGGCAATTCCGTTGCTCTTCCTGGTTCTCGGCAATTCTGTTGCCGAGCCCTTCCTCTCTCAATCCCCCTTCACAACCCTCATTACCCCTCCCCATGAACAAAAAGAAACTCCTCACCCTTGCCCTCGGAGCCGTGGCAGCCATCGCTGCCATCGTGGCCGTGCCCCTTTTCTCCACCCCCTACGAAGGGCAGTCACCCGCCACCCTCTATGTCGATGGCGACGATACCCCCGACAGTGTCACAGCCAAACTGCAGCAAGCTGGCATCTCCACCACTGCCTTCAGTCTGCTCAACGCTGTCCGCCCCTACAACGTACGTACCGGCCGCTACCAGATCGACAACACCCTTAGCGGTCTCTCCCTCTACCGCAAGCTGCGCAACGGCCAGCAAGACCCTGTCAACATGACCGTCCCCAGCGTGCGCACACTCGACCGTCTGGCAGGCACCGTCGCACGCAACATCATGCTCGACAGCCTCACCATCATCAACGCCCTCAACGATGAGGAGTACATCGCGCAGTTTGGCTACGATGCCACCACGCTCCCCTCACTCTTCATCCCCGAGACCTACCAAGTCTTCTGGGACATCACCCTCGACAAGTTCATGGAACGCCTCGTCAAGGAGAACAAGCACTTTTGGAACGAAGAACGCACCCAGAAGGCCGAAGCCCTCCAGATGACACCCACCGAGGTCTACACCCTCGCCAGCATCGTCGACGAGGAGACTGCCAACAACGACGAAAAGCCCATGATTGCACAGCTGTACCTCAACCGCCTGCACATCGGCATGCCCCTCCAGGCCGACCCTACCGTCAAGGTTGCCGTGGGTGACTGGAGCCTGCGACGCATCCTCAATGCCCACCTCCGCGTCGAGAGTCCCTACAACACCTACCTACACACGGGCCTCACCCCCGGTCCCATCCGCGTGGCATCCATCGCCGGCATCGACGCCGTCCTTAACCACGCCGACCACAACTACATCTACATGTGTGCAAAAGAAGACTTCAGTGGCACCCACAACTTCGCTGCCACCTACTCCGACCATCTCAAGAACGCCAAGCGCTACACCGACGCCCTCAATGCCCGAGGCATAAAATAAAAAGGGAATGCAACCATCACTTATTGAACGGTTGTACATGGTTGGCATAGGGGAACGTAAACCAGTTCTCGTTTGCCCCTATCTTTCTCATCCAGTTCGTGAAGCCTGCATAGCAGTTGCTTATCTTCATGCCTTCCATACAAGGGCGGAAGGCATCGCTATACGGAACATCCAGCGCGAAGGGATAGAACCACTTCACCTCAGCCAGATTACCCGTCGAACCCGCACCAACGGCACAGACGTACCACAGATGCCAGTCGTTTGAGTAGGCCTGCGAACCAGCCTGCGCTGCCGATGGAATGCCACTCTCGGTGAAGGGGTAGAAAGGCAGGTGAACCTCAATGTACACCGCATCATCCGCACTATCCAGCACCGAGCCGACGGAGATGTCATGCACGGTGATGAACGGATTGTAGTCCCAGCGATACTTATACGCGTTCTTGCGGTCGGCAAGCGCACCAGCAGGGTGGCACATCTCGTTCCACTCCTCAGGCGTCACGCACTTCTCCTTGCTCGTGTCAAACGTGACGACAAGCCTATACGCCGTTCCCGCAGGCACATCATGGATATCCTTGAAGAACTCATACGTAAAACGGTCATCCAACTTCTTCGTGTTGATCTTAGCACCGTTCATGTCGCTGTTCGAAGGCGAGATCTTACGCCACAGCGAACTCTTGTTTTTCAGATCCTCACCACCGTTCACCCGAATGCTCGTGATGCGATCTGCATCTCGCAACGTCGTGATGAACTCCGGCAACTGCAGCGCGAATCCATCCACGTGCTCCGTTCCCGAGTGACGAGGCTTGATGTCGATGACCAACTCCTCCAGATAGCGGCGGCCACCCTCCATCACGATGCTGTCGCTGTAACTGTACTCTACGATCACATCGTTCAAGTCGAAGTCACCCTTCTTCATCGTCCAGATATCTTCGAAGATATAATAGCCATGCTGAGGCATCATCGCCACCTTACGCTTCCCACTGCCCACAGGCCCTTCATCGACCGTGGTCCTCCACTTCGACCCATTGCGCACCTCACCGCGGAAGCGGCCCTCGAACCGGCCGTTCTCATCCAGGAAGACATTCATCACGTTCACACCATCCTGACTGTAGACATGAGCCGTCTTACCCGCCGCCTCACGACCAAAGTCCATTTTTGCCACCTCAACGTTGTACATATCGAAATCAGGCAGCAAGTCCTTCATCTCCTTTGCATACTCCTGATTAAAATCATACTGCGAACAGCCGGCCAACACGCCAGCCAACATCAAGCATCCAAAAACAATCTTATCGTATCTCATATACTATTGGGCTTATTAGGCTTATTGGACTTATTGGGCTTATTACTCTCTCATTGCCTTCTCCAGGCCTTGGCACGCCTCTTCCAGCATGTCAAGCACCAGTTCGAAACCCAGGTCACCCCCGTAGTACGGGTCAGGCACCGAGTCGCGATCGTTATAGGACATGGACCACTCCGTCATGCGGTGAATCTTCTGACGACACGCCTCGTCCGGAGCCAGCCGGTTCAATGCCTCGATGTTACTGTCATCCATGCCGATGATCAAGTCAAAACGGCGGAAGTCATCCACCTTGATGGGGCGTGACAGATGCGTGATGTCGTACCCTCGACGACTCGCATGACGCCTCATTCGACTATCAGCCCGCTCACCCTCGTGGTAGTCAATGATACCCGCCGAGTCAATGTAGAACTCCTCCGTCCTACCCGCCTCGTCCACCACATGCTGCATCACCGTCTGTGCCGCGCAGCTGCGACAGATATTACCCAAACAAATGAACAGGATCCTTTTCATATCATCCAATCTCCTTTCAACTGCAAATTTACGTAATCCTCCCGACACCTCCAAATAATCCACCCAAAAACCGTCACCCACCTCAAAAAAACACCCCCTCACTCATCCACTCCATACTCTTGCCCTCTCCTCTCGGCCCTCTCTACCCCTCTCCTTTCGGTCCTCTTGCCTTCCCCTCTCGGCGCCAGTCTCTTCCACCTCTCGCTCATTCTTGAGCGAGTTACCTCCCCTCTCCCCCCATGCACCAAGCCACATAGTTCAGGGCAAGGAAGTGGTATCGCATGCTCCCCTTCGGCACGCCCGGAGCCTTGCCTTCTACGGAAGCCGCCACGCTAGCATCGTCCAGCACCTCTGGGTAAGGTTCCATTAGCAGCAAGCGCCCTTCTGCACACGCGTCGAAATACACGCCGCCCGGTTTGTAATACCTCTCATGCGGCGCCCCCACCTTCGGGAAGCCATCCTTTAAGAGAATCACCAGCGGGAAGCCCGCCTCGCGCACGGTCCTCGCAATGCTTTTCTCCCCCTCACTAATCGCAGCCGTCACCGTCACAAAGCCATTCCTCGCCTTTTCAAGCACAGCCTCACACATCGACTCGATCTCATGCGAAGTCGCCCGACGCGAACACTGCACATACTGCTTCAATGCAAAGTCCAAGAGAAACATATTCCCCATCATCCGAAACCGCCAGCGATGCCAATCG
>JAKSLN010000070.1 GCA_024401165.1 Bacteroidaceae bacterium | reverse complement strand
GACCGGTGTTGTTTACACCGAAGCCCTTGTCGCAACGCTCCTTGGCAGCACGTGAGGCTACGTCACGAGGAACGAGGTTACCGAAGGCGGGATAGCGGCGCTCCAGATAGTAGTCGCGGTCCTCCTCGGGAATCTCATAGCCCTGCTTGGTGCCAGCCTGCAGTGCCTTAGCGTCCTCCAGCTTCTTGGGAACCCAGATACGACCATCGTTACGCAGAGACTCTGACATCAGGGTCAGCTTTGACTGCTTGTCACCGTGAACGGGGATACAGGTGGGGTGAATCTGCACGTAAGAGGGGTTGGCCATGTAGGCGCCCTTACGGTAGCACTGGATGGCTGCGGTGCAGTTGCAACCCATAGCGTTGGTAGAGAGGAAGTAGGCGTTACCATAACCACCGGTAGCGATAACTACGGCATTGGCCGAGAAGCGCTCGAGCTTGCCGGTAACGAGGTTCTTGGCAATGATACCACGAGCACGGCCGTCAACGATAACTACGTCCTCCATCTCATAACGGGTGTAGAGCTTAACCTTGCCGGCCTGAACCTGGCAAGAGAGCGAGCTGTAGGCACCGAGCAGCAACTGCTGACCGGTCTGACCCTTAGCATAGAAGGTACGGCTTACCTGAGCACCACCGAATGAACGGTTGGCGAGCATGCCACCGTACTCGCGAGCGAAGGGAACGCCCTGTGCCACGCACTGGTCGATGATGTTGTTGCTGACCTCAGCCAGACGGTATACGTTGGCCTCACGAGCACGGTAGTCACCACCCTTTACGGTATCGTAGAACAGACGGTAAACAGAGTCGCCATCGTTCTGGTAGTTCTTAGCAGCATTGATACCACCCTGTGCAGCGATAGAGTGTGCACGGCGGGGTGAGTCCTGAATGCAGAAGTTATATACGTTGAAACCCATCTCACCGAGTGAGGCAGCAGCGCTGGCACCTGCCAGACCAGTACCTACAACGATTACGTCGAGCTTCAGTTTGTTCTTGGGGTTAACCAGACGCTGATGTGCCTTATAGTTGGTCCACTTCTCAGCAACGGGTCCTTCAGGGATTCTTGAATTTATAGTCTTTGCCATAATTCTATTTACAATTTGACTATTAACAATTTACAATTTGTTTTTCAAACACGCTTTTTAGCAGCCACCGCAGCAACCAGCAGCCTCACCGCAAGACTTTACACCCTCGTGCATAGCCTCCTTGAAGTCGCAGGGAACATAGCCCAGGCAGAATGCAACAGCAACAGCAACGAACATCAGGATGACGATGGTGGCGTAGATGCTACCGATGCAACGCCAGCGGTTCTCCCAGATCTTGCCGTTCCAACCCATGGTCTGAACAGAGCTCCAGATACCGTGGTTCAGGTGGCACCAGAGAGCAGCCAACCATACGAGATAGATAGCGGTGTAGATGTAACCGCAGGTTGAAGTGGGCTGGCCGGGGCAAGCACCGTGGAAGGTGTTGACGATGTGGTACACACCATTGGTTGCCATAGCTGCAGCCTCATTCTCTGTCAGCTCGGCAAACATCATGTTGTACCAGAAGTTGTACAGGTGCAGCACCATACCCAGGATAACGATCACACCCAGCAGAAGCATGTTCTGGCTGACCCACTCTACCTTCTCGGGCTTGCTGGTAACTGCATAGCGGTCGTTACCACGAGCCTTGCGGTTCTGGAAGGTAAGAATGAATGCAAAGATAAAGTGAATTGCCACCAGAGCAGCCAAACCGATGGTTGCCACAACGGCATACCAGTTGGCACCCAGGAACTCACAAATCATGTTGTAGCCCTTCGCGCTGAACAGGGCAACGACGTTCATTGACGCATGGAAGGTCAAGAACAGGAGAAGTGCCATGCCGGTTACAGACATAACGACTTTCCTACCAATTGATGAATTAGTTAACCACATAAAAATGATTGAATTTAGTTATTAAAAATTATTTTGATATTTGATTTTCTACTCAATTCCTACTTATAATTAGGTATATTTGCCGCAAATTTAAAACTTTTTTACGATTTGTACAAGCAAAAAGCACAATTGTTTCACCAAAAAACATTACTTTTGTGGAGAAATTCACAAAAAAGTCTAAATGGAACTGAAATTCGATGTAGTAGTAGTGGGTGCTGGACATGCTGGTTGTGAGGCGGCAGCAGCAAGTGCGCGCCTGGGGGCAAAGACGTGTCTTGTCACGATGGACATGAACAAAATTGCCCAGATGTCATGCAACCCAGCCGTGGGCGGAATTGCCAAAGGACAGATCGTCCGCGAGATTGACGCTCTCGGCGGTCACATGGGTGAAGTAACCGACAAATGCTCCATTCAGTTCCGCATGCTCAACCGTTCCAAAGGACCTGCCATGTGGAGTCCCCGAGCCCAATGCGACCGAGGCAAGTTCATCTGGGCCTGGCGTGAGATTCTGGAAAACACGCCAAACCTGTCCATCTGGCAGGATCAAGTAAAAGAACTACTTACCGAAAAGGTAGAGTCAAACGAGGCAAAGCACCAAGTGATAGGTGTAAGGACCTACATGGATGTGACCATCAAGGCACGCTGCGTTGTTATCACCGCAGGAACGTTCCTCAACGGCCTTATGCACATCGGTCGGACGAAACTGGCAGGTGGAAGAGTGGCAGAACCGCCCTCACTTCTGCTTACAGAATCTATTACACGACTCGGCATAAAGGCAGGACGAATGAAGACGGGTACACCCGTCCGAATTGATGGGCGTTCAGTTGACTTTAGTCTAATGACCGAGCAACAAGGAGAGAGGGACTACCATAAGTTCTCATTTATGTGTGAACAACGTAGTTTACAGCAGCTTCCGTGTTGGATATGCTACACAAATCCCGAGGTTCACGAACGACTTAGAGAGGGACTTCCCGACTCTCCCCTATTCAACGGACAGATACAGAGTATCGGACCAAGATACTGTCCGAGCATCGAGACGAAATTGGTAACTTTTGCTGACAAAGACCAGCACCAACTCTTCCTCGAACCAGAAGGAGAGAACACGCAAGAGTACTATCTGAATGGTTTTTCTTCTTCGCTTCCCATCGACGTACAGCTGGAGGCGCTTCGCAAGATACCCGCTTTCCGCAACCTGCAGGTCTACCGTCCCGGCTATGCCATCGAATACGACTACTTCGATCCTCAGCAGCTGAACCCTTCGCTCGAATCAAAGATTGTCGAGGGGCTCTACATGGCGGGGCAGGTGAACGGCACGACAGGATACGAGGAAGCTGGCGGACAAGGCATCGTAGCCGGAACGAACGCTGCACTGAAATGCGCGAACTCCGACCCGTTCATCATGCACAGAGACGAGTCATACATCGCCGTCCTCATCGACGACCTCATCACAAAGGGTGTAGACGAACCATACCGCATGTTCACCTCGCGTGCCGAGTACCGCATCCTGCTGCGACAAGACAACGCGGACGCACGACTTACGGAGAAAGCCTATAAGTTGGGGCTTGCTAACGACAAGCGCCTACACGCGTGGAAAGAGAAAGAGGAACAGATAAACCGGATAATCAACTTTGCACAGGAGTTCTCCGTTAAGGCAAACCTCATTAACGATGCCCTCACCTCGCTGGGAGAAACACCGCTTGTCAGAGGCTGCAAGTTGATCGATATCTTGTCAAGACCTTCGGTAACGATCGAGAACATGGCAACGCACATCCGCAAACTGTCAGAGTTACTTGACACCATCCCCAACCGCAGAGAAGAAATCACGGAGACTGCCGAGATTCAAATTAAGTACAGGGGCTATATTGAACGTGAAAGACAGGAAGCACAAAAGATGCAGCGCCTGGAGGCAATTCGCATTCAAGGAAAGTTCGATTATCCTTCCATACAGTCGTTGTCAACGGAGGCACGACAGAAGTTAGAGCGCATACAACCCGAGACATTGGCACAGGCTTCGCGCATCCCTGGCGTTTCGCCCAGCGACATAAACGTGCTTTTAGTGTTGATGAATCGATAAGGAAGATCAGAAAGTGTGAACGCATAACAATTGAATTATACAAAACAAAAAACAAATAGTATCATGAATAATCCTATTCTCTTAAAAAACCTTCGGGTAATCCCCGACTTCCCAATTCCCGGTATTCAATTTCAGGACATAACGACGCTCTTTGACAATCCGGAATGTCTCCATATCATGCGCGACGAAATTGTCGACCTATACAAAGACAAGGGCATCACAAAAGTCGTTGGTTTGGAAAGCCGTGGATTCCCTCTGGGTGGACTGTTAGCATCCGAGCTAAACGCAGGTTTCGTCATGGCACGTAAACCAAAGAAACTTCCCGGCGAAGTCGTTGAATTGGAATACGAGAAAGAGTATGGAACGGATAAAATCTGCATGCAGGCGGGTGCCATCAACGAAAATGACGTAATCTTGATTCACGATGATTTGCTTGCGACTGGTGGTAGCATGAAGGCGGCCTTGGAGCTTGTTCGCTTGTTCAAGCCAAAGAAGATATACATAAACTTCATCATCGAACTGACGATAGAAGGTTTGCACGGACGCGATGTATTTGACGACGACGTTGAATTAACTGCACTTCTGAAAATCGAAGAATGACCGGCGAGGAACTCCGTAACTATCTAATGGGGATTGTACATAATCTGCCTGAATGTCCTGGGTGCTACAAGTACAAGGACGATTCGGGTACGATTATCTATGTGGGCAAAGCAAAGAACCTAAAAAGAAGAGTTTCATCGTACTTTCTGAAGAACCAGCAATCGCTGAAGACAAAAATCCTGGTCAGCAAAATACGCGACATAGAATATACAGTTGTACGCACGGAAGAAGATGCACTTCTTCTCGAGAACAACCTAATCAAGGAGAACAATCCGCGCTACAACATTTTACTCAAGGATGGAAAAACATACCCAAGTATCGTCGTAACGAACGAATATTTGCCTAAGATCTTCATGACGCGCAAAATCAACAAATCGTTCGGAACGTACTTCGGTCCTTACAGCCACATCCCTACCCTATATGGTTTGCTGGAGTTAATCAATAACCTATACCCACTTCGCCGCTGCAACGACAAAATCACAAAAGACTCGATTACATCAGGCAAACACAAGGAATGCCTTGAATACCACATCAAGAACTGCAAGGCTCCTTGCGTTGGACGCCAAACGCGCGAAGAATACATGCGCAACATCGAAGAAGCGAAGGAGATTCTCAAGGGAAACACCGCGGAGCTGGAACGCAAGCTGCTTGAAGAAATGAAAGAGCTGGCGATGGAGATGAAGTTCGAGGAAGCAGAGATAATAAAGAAGAAATATCTCATGCTCGAGAACTATCAAAGTCGAAGCGAAGTGGTGAGCAGAACCATCGACAACATTGATGTATACAACATAGAGGACAACGAAAAAGTGGCATACATCAACTACCTGCACGTTGTCAATGGATGTATCGTAAGGGCGTACACTTTTGAGTATGCCAAGCGTTTGGACGAGACTAAGGAAGAATTGCTTCTTGCAGGAATCGTCGAAATGCAAAAACGTTATGGCAATGAAACTAAGGAAGTTATACTACCGTTCCCCGTGGAACATTTAATGTATTACTCTAACATAATTGTTCCACAGAAAGGAGACAAGAAGAAGTTGCTGGAGCTTTCAAAGCTTAACGTGATGCAGTACAAGAAGGACAGAATCAAGCAGAGCGACAAGTTAAATCCCGAACAGAAAAACGTACGGCTCTTAAAGGAATTACAGGATGCCCTACAGTTGCCATCACTGCCTATGCAGATCGAATGTTTTGACAACTCGAACATCTCCGGAACCGATGCAGTTGCAGCATGCGTTGTCTTCATCAAAGGCAAACCAAGCAAGAACGACTACCGTAAATACAACATAAAGACAGTAGTCGGGCCTGACGATTATGCTTCGATGAAAGAGGTTGTCAGACGACGATACACACGTCTAATGGAAGAAGAAAAATCCCTACCCGACCTTATAATTGCCGACGGAGGAAAGGGACAAATGGAAGTCATACGCGAGGTAATTGAGGACGAACTACACCTGAATATCCCCATCGCCGGACTCGCAAAAAACGACAAACATAGGACGAACGAACTGCTATATGGATTTCCACAACAAACCATAGGACTCAAGACGGACAGCGCCCTATTTCACTTGCTAACGCATATTCAAGACGAGGTCCACCGCTTTGCCATCACGTTCCATCGCGAAAAACGATCCAAGCACCAGATTGCATCCGAACTGGACAACATAAAAGGAATTGGCCCCAAGACAAAAGAGCAATTGTTGAAGTCATTCAAGAGCGTCAAGCGCATTCGCGAGGCGACTATCGATCAGCTGGCAGATTGCGTGGGCATGAAGAAAGCAATTGCAATCAAGGAAGAACTTAACAAAGAAAAGAAATAAAAAACAAATGAGAGTAGTCATACAACGTGTAAGTCATGCATCCGTAACTATCGGCGGTGCTGTCAAAAGCCAGATTGCAGAAGGATACCTTATACTATTAGGAATTGAGGAAGCGGACGGACAGGAAGATGTATCCTGGCTATGCAGAAAGATTATCGGACTTCGCATATTTGATGACGAAAACGGGATGATGAATAGAAGCATAGGAGACATACAAGGCGAAATCCTTGTCGTAAGCCAGTTCACGCTCATGGCATCTTACAAGAAAGGAAACCGCCCCAGTTATATACGAGCAGCAGGTCACGGAACCGCCATACCACTCTACGAAACATTCTGCAAGGAACTGTCAGCCATGCTCGGAAAGGAAGTGCAAACAGGAGAATTTGGCGCTGACATGAAGGTTGAGCTTCTGAACGATGGCCCCGTAACTATTTGCATGGACACGAAAAACAAAGAGTAAATAAACACCAAAAACATAGATTATGACGAAGTATGAAGAAGTGCTGAGTCAGTACAACACTCAGCTAAATGATGGAAAAATTAAGGCCGCTGTTGCCAAGATTATCGAGGAGAAAGTTCCCCAAAACGACTGCATCGAAGTCAAGCAATTCCTGCTCGGAAGCGTAGAACTAACAACGCTGAAGTCGACCGATAGCGAGGAAAGTGTGCTGGCATTTACCGAAAAAGTAAATCAGTTTGCCGAGAGTTTCCCCGACCTTCCACACGTCGCTACTATCTGCGTATACCCTTGCTACGCCAGTATCGTTAGTCAGACATTAGAGGTCGACGGTGTAGAAATTGCTTGTGTATCAGGCAGTTTCCCCTCCTCACAAGCCCTCATTGAGGTAAAAGTTGCAGAGACCGCACTTG
Source organism: Bacteroidaceae bacterium (assembly GCA_024401165.1). Classification (GTDB taxonomy): domain Bacteria; phylum Bacteroidota; class Bacteroidia; order Bacteroidales; family Bacteroidaceae; genus Physcousia. Next base: position 6,675 of record JAKSLN010000070.1, on the reverse strand, counting down.
CGATAAAAGATGGAGCAACGGAAATCGACATCGTCATGAGTATAGGCAAGTTCCTAAGTGGAGACTACGAAACCATTTGCGACGAGATAAGCGAATTGAAAGCTGTTTGTGGCGACAAGAAGATGAAGGTAATCCTCGAGACAGGTTTGCTCAAGTCAGCAGAAAACATCAAGAAAGCCTCCATTCTGGCTATGTACGCCGGCGCAGACTACATCAAGACAAGCACGGGCAAGGAAACGCCAGCCGCGACTCCCGAAGCTGCGTACGTCATGTGCCAAGCCATCAAGGAGTACTACGACAAGACAGGCATACAGATTGGGTTCAAGCCTGCCGGCGGCCTGAACACGGTTCACGACGCTCTCGTATACTACACCATCGTCAAAGAGATACTCGGAGAGAAGTGGTTGACCAACCAATGGCTTCGCCTTGGCACAAGTCGTCTCGCAAATCTGCTCCTTAGCGAAGTACTCGAGACAGAGACTAAATTTTTCTAGTCCCCTACCCTATTGGAGTAAAATGACACATTTTCCCCTTCTGAGAACGAATTATATCGACCCATTGCACGGAAACAAAAAGAATAATCGATTCTCAGAAGGGGTAAAATTGTAATAACAACTTATTTCTCAGCAGAATAAGCCGTAAAAATCTTGTTCGAAAAAATAAGAGAAAGAGGAAGAAAGAGAGTAAAATAAGGAAAAAGAGTTGCAAAACTCTACTTTTACTGGTTTCGTTGCACTACAAGCCCTGCAAACAGTCGCAGGGCTTTTGTGTATTCTGACGAAGGAACCAGATTCAACTGCGCAAGAGCTTTTTGGACAAACTGCTCCATGCATTCGGCTGCATAGTCCAAGCCACCACGATCGACCGTCTCCTTGACAAGCAACGCAATCTCATCCGGAGTAGCCTCCGTTCGACGCACCTTCAAAGCCAATTGATACAAGTTCTCGTCCGACGACTGATTGACAACATAAATTACAGGCAACGTCAGTTTGCCCTCGTTCATGTCGTTCCCAGCAGGTTTACCGAGGACCGTACTGTCGGAGTAGTCAAGCATGTCGTCACGAATTTGAAAGGCGACGCCCAGATACTCGCCGAAAAGTTGCATGGCTGCCGTTTGTTCCTCAGAAGCTCCCGCTAACATTGCTCCCAGTTTTGCGCTCGTACAGAAGAGCGAAGCCGTCTTTCGTTCAATAACCTTGTAATAAACCTCCTCTTCTATCTTGTCCGAATCCAGGGCATAAAGCTGCAGCAATTCACCGTCAGACAGTAGCTCCGAAACCTTAGCAAGGCTGTGAACAACATTTACATTTTCAGTCTTTGCGGAGTGTTGTAACGACTTTGCCAGCAGATAGTCACCCACCAGGACTGCTGCCTGGGAAGACAGCAATTCATTGACAGACTTCTGACCTCGGCGCATGTTACTTTCATCGACGACATCGTCGTGGACAAGACTTGCTGTGTGCAGTAGTTCTAACCCCACGGAAGCATGCAAGACGCTCTCCCCTACCTCGCCAAAGCAGCGTGCCGAGAGAAGAGTCAAGATGGGACGCAGACGTTTTCCCTGACGCTTCAGAATATGCTGAAGAGCCAATTGAAGAAGCGGGTTCTCATGCGTAAAATCCTGCTCAAAAAGAGTCAGATAACGCTTCAAATCATCTTCAATAGGTTTGCGAATCTGCGATAATTGGTCCATAATAATGCTACATTGAACGTAATTCGGCACAAAATTACACAAAAAATATCACTAATTCATATTTTTTGCCTAAATTTGTGTTAAATGTGTTTGTTCAGAAGCTCTTGACTTTGGAACTAACATAAATGGAGAATTGAACGGAAATACTGAATCATCATGCAGAAACTATTCTTACTCGATGCATACGCACTCATCTACCGTGCCTACTACGCCTTCATAAAGAACCCTCGCATCAATTCTAAGGGAGAAAACACATCTGCCATTCTGGGATTTGTGAACACCCTCGAAGAAGTGCTTCAGAAGGAGAAGCCTACCCATATCGGAGTGGCATTCGACCCCCATGGAGGAACCTTCCGACACGAAGCATACCCCGCCTATAAGGCGCAGCGAGAGGAGACGCCAGAGGCCATTCGATTTGCCGTACCGAAGATAAAAGAGATACTGGCAGCCTATCGCATCCCCGTACTCGAGGTAGCCGGTTTTGAGGCAGACGACGTCATCGGAACCCTATCCCACCAGGCACACCTCCAAGGCATCCAAACCTACATGATGACCCCCGACAAGGACTATGGACAACTTGTCAACGAACACGTCAGCATGTACAGGCCAGCCAAGGGAGGCGAGCAAGCCGAAGTGATGGGCGTGGAAGAAGTCAAGGCGAAGTGGGGATTGAAAGATCCAACGCAGGTTATTGATCTACTCGGACTTATGGGTGACACGAGCGACAATATCCCTGGGTGTCCGGGTGTAGGCGAGAAAACAGCCGTTAAACTTATCAACGAGTACGGGAGCATCGAAGTGCTGTTGGAACAAAAAGAAACGCTCAAAGGCGCCTTAAAGGATAAAATATGTGGCAATGCCGATCTGATTCAGACCAGCAAATGGTTGGCAACTATCCGTACAGACGTTCCCATCGCCCTCGACATGGACCAGCTCAAGTTCGAAGAAGCCGATAAGGAAGCCCTGAAGACGCTCTACGACGCTCTCGAATTCTACGCCCTTACGAAAAAGATGTTTGGCGCTTCACCCGTCACCCATCCTGCAAGCAAGGCATCTCAGCGAAACAACAAAAGCGTCGGGAAAACTACTGCCGATAATGGTCAGTTGGACCTCTTCGCGATGTTCGACGAGACTCCAAATCCTGCATCTGTAGAGAACGCCGAAACAACCGAAACAACACTGGAGGAAGCGCTGCCCACAGCCCGCGAAACATGGCAGACACGCCAGGCAAAATACACCCTCGTAAACACAGCAGAAGCCCGACAAAGACTCATCTCTACCCTACTCCAAGCAGAGACAGTCTGCCTCGATACCGAGACCGACAGTACCGAGCCCATACGAGCCACGCTCGTAGGCTTGAGTTTTGCCGTCAAGGAAGGTGAAGCATGGTACGTCCCAGTCCCCAAGGACGAGGCAGAACGCAAGCAACTGATGGAGGAGTTCCGTCCCGTCTACGAGAATCCAGAAACGATGAAGATCGGTCAGAACCTCAAGTACGACCTACTCGTTCTACAGAACCCCACGAACGGTGCAATCAACCTCGCCGGGCCAATGTTCGACACCATGATTGCTCACTACCTCATCTCACCCGAACTGCACCACGGCATGGACTACATGGCCGAAATCTACCTCAACTACCAGACAATCCACATCGAGGAGTTGATTGGTCCCAAGGGCAAGAAACAGAAGTCGATGGCCGACCTCACACCCGAGGAGATATACATCTATGCCAGCGAAGATGCGGAAGTCACGCTTCGTCTGAAGAACGCCCTCGAACCCAGACTCAAGGAGTGTGGCGTAGAGGAACTCTTCTGGCAGATTGAGATGCCCTTGATGCCTGTCCTCGCCTACATGGAGCGATGTGGTGTTTGCGTTGACACAGAAGGACTTAAGGAAACAAGTCGTCTCTTCACCGAGCGAATGCAACAGTTGGAGAAGGAGATACACGAACTGGCAGGAGTAGAGTTCAACATCGCCTCGCCCAAACAAGTCGGCGAAGTGCTGTTCGAGAAACTGCAGCTCAGCAACAAACCCAAAAAGACCAAGACGGGACAGTACGTTACCAGCGAGGAAGTACTGGAGAGTCTGCGCCACAAACATCCTGCCGTAGAGAAGATTCTTCAGCATCGCGGACTCAAGAAACTCCTGGGCACTTACATCGATGCCCTCCCCGAGCTCATCAACCCCACCACCGGACACATACACACCTCTTTCAATCAGACTATTGCAGCAACCGGACGACTTTCGAGCAGCAATCCCAACCTGCAAAACATCCCCGTACGCGATGCCGAGGGAAAAGAGGTGCGCAAAGCCTTTATCCCGGAGGCCGGCGAGGAGTTCTTCTCGGCCGACTACAGTCAGATTGAACTTCGCATCATGGCCCACCTGAGCCAGGACGAAAACCTTATCCAGGCCTTCCGCGCCGGCCACGACATCCACGCAGCCACCGCCGCAAAAATCTTCCACAAAGACATCAGCGAGGTTACCAGCGACGAGCGACGCAAGGCCAAGACGGCCAACTTCGGCATCATCTACGGCATCTCCGCCTTCGGACTGGCCGAACGCATCGGGTGCAGCCGAAGCGAGGCTAAGCAACTGATTGACGGATACTTCGAGACCTATCCTGGTGTCAAATCCTACATGGACAAGAGCATCGCCACAGTACGCGAACAAGGATATACCGAGACGCTCTTCCACCGACGCCTCACCCTACCCGATATCAACAGCCACAACTCCGTGGTACGTGGCTATGCCGAGCGCAACGCCATCAACGCCCCCATTCAAGGTACGGCTGCCGACATCATCAAGGTTGCTATGATACGTATCCACCAGCGCATGAAGGCCGAGGGTTTGCAAAGCAAGATGATGCTGCAGGTACACGACGAACTCAACTTTTCCGTGCCTGCGGAGGAGAAAGAACACCTCCAGCAACTCGTCATCGAGGAGATGCAAGCCGCCACTACCCTACGCGTCCCCCTCCTTGCCGATTGCGGATGGGGCAAGAATTGGCTCGAGGCACATTGATACCCCTAAACCAGTAAGACTATAACATGCCCATATCGGAGCTCCATCCCCATCTAACATGAAGATACGCAGCGTCCTTGCCGCTGCCATGCTGCTCATGGCCTTGCTGACACAGGCAGCCACCCCTACCACGGGCAAACAGCGTGGAGCATGGAAGGAGGCATCCATCCTCCTCCCCACCCCCAAGTCGTACACACTCGGCAAGGGATACTACCACGGCAAGGACACCCTCATCGAGATGGTGGACAGCATCGAGGGTGCGTACGACTACCCACTCGACGGCTTCGAAAACGAGGCCTACAGGCTCGACATCAGCAAACGGCGCATCTACATCCGAGCAGTGACCCCAACCGGAGTGATACGGGCACGGCAGACGCTTGCCCAACTCACCGATGCCTACGGCCGTCCGCCCGTAGTGAGCATCACCGACTGGCCTGCCTTCAAGCTGCGCGGCCTCATGCACGACGCGGGGCGCTCCTTCATCAGCATCGATGAACTGCGCCATGAGATAGACCTACTGAGCCGTTTCAAGCTGAACGTTTTACATTGGCATCTTACTGATAATCAAGGGTTCAGATTTGAGAGCAAAAGGTTTCCGCAACTGAATGCCGACAGCAGCTTCACACGCTTCCCAGGCCTATACTACACACAGGAGGAGTGCCGGAACCTCGAGGCATACGCCCACGAGCGTGGTGTCCTCATCATACCTGAGATAGACATGCCAGGCCACTCCAAGGCCTTCGAGCGGGCCATGGGCTTCAACATGAGCAGTGAGCCCGGCAGAGAGGTATTGAAGGTGCTGCTCGACGAACTCTGCACGGCCTTTCCCCTGGCTCCCTACATCCATATCGGAGCCGACGAAGCCGGCACCACGGCAGCCTTTGTCAACGAGATGACGGCCTACCTGCACCAACGGGGACGCCACACTGTGGTTTGGAACCCCATCAGCGGTGTCAACCTCAGCCGTGAGAACCTGCCTCACGTGGACATGACCTCGATGTGGAGCACACGAGGTCGCAAGGTAGCAGGAATGGCCAACATCGACCTGCGATACAACTACATCAACCACTTCGACGTCTTTGCCGACCTCGTCGGGCTGTACAAGAGCCAGGTATACTACCAGTCTCAGGGCGATGCAGAGGTGGCCGGAGCCATGACGGCCGTCTGGAACGACCGCAAACTGCCCTCCGAGCGCGACATCATCCTGCAGAACAACCTGTGGGCCAACGCGCTGGCCACAGTGGAACGATGCTGGAAGGGTGGAGGAACACGCTATATAGAACAGGGCGGCACGATGCTGCCCAACGAGGGTCCCGAGTACGATGAGTTCTGCGACTTCGAGCGCCGCCTGCTCTGGCACAAGGCACACAGCCTCAGGCACGAACCCATACCCTACGTCAAGCAGACCAACGTGCGCTGGAGGGTAGGGGAACAGGAAGTCCTCGCCACCGGTGCCGCCATCTATCTGCGCCACACCTGGGGCAGCACCGTACCATCCCTCCTGCCCGACACGCAGCCGGGCACCACTATCAGTGCCTATACCTACATCTACAGTCCCTTCGACCAGACGGCCGGAGCCCTCATCGAGTTCCAGAACTACGGACGTAGCGAGAACGACCTCGCGCCCGACCTCGGCCAGTGGGACCGTAAGGGTAGCCGCATCTGGTTCAACGACAAGGAGTTACTACCGCCCAAATGGCTTAACAGTGGGCGTTACATCAACAGCGAGACCGATCTACTGAACGAAAACCTCTCCGTACGCCCACCCCTGCCCGTCCAATTACAAAAGGGCTGGAACAAAGTCCTTCTCCACCTGCCCTACCAGCCCGCACCCGGCGTGCGTCTCAACAAGTGGATGTTCACCTTTGTCCTTACCGATCTGGACGGCCGCAATGCCCTGCCCGACATCATCTACAGCCCTGATCGTCTGCTGGAATAATATTTTATTCAACTTTCGC
>JAKSLN010000007.1 GCA_024401165.1 Bacteroidaceae bacterium | reverse complement strand
CGGTTGAAGTGGATGGCGAGGTTGGGGATGGTGAGCAGGGGACGCTTGACGTGGAGGAGCTTGGTGACTGGGTGGAGGGGGTCGTTGCCGCGCAGGATGACGCGCCCGGCCAGGCTGAGGGGACGGTCGAACCAGGTGCTGAGGATGGCGCCTCCGTAGACCTCGGTGTTGAGCTTGGTGATGCCTCCCTGGCACGTCATCTCGGCATTGGGCTTGATGCGGAAGGTGGGGGAGTCGCAGTGGGCGCAGATGAGGCGGAAGCCTGCCTGAGGCATGGGCTGCTGGCCGATGTGGAAGGCGTAGATGCTGGAGTCGTTCTTGGTGACGTACAGCTTGTCGCCAGCCTTGACGGGGGGAAGGGGCTGTGTGGGGTCGATGCGCTTGTAGCCGACCTGTTCGAGGCGCTTGGCTGTGGCCTGCACGGCCAGGAAGTTGACGGGTGATTCCTGCAGGAAATCAAAGAGTTTGTTTATCATGTTGTTTAGTCGTTTAGGGAATTAGTTGTTTAGTTGTTTCCGCAAATCTACAAAATATTCTGCAATCTGCAAAATAATTATGAATTATGAATTGTGAATTATGAATTATTTTGTATCTTTGCGTCCGAAATAGAACAACAAGCCGTTGTGCTTGCCGGGGTGCCGCCCTTTTTGGGGTGTGCTGAGAATATACCCATTGTGCCTTGTCTGCGAGGCATGAGAATCTGATCCAGGTAATGCTGGCGTAGAGAGTTATGAACAATAAAACATCAATCTTATGGCAAAGAAGATCGTAGTCAATGGCGAGGAAACCCTTGTAGACTGCTGCAACGTCGTGACCCTGGCTCAGCACTTGCAACTGCCGGAGCGCGGGGTGGCGCTGGCCGTGAACAACAGGGTGGTGCCCCGCACGGCATGGTCGGAGACCGTGCTCAACGAGAATGACAATGTGACAATCATCAAGGCTACATTTGGAGGGTGAAACGAGTGCATAGTTATTCGCTAAAGCTCATCAAGCTAAAGCAGTCATAGTGCATAGTTGCGAAACAATAGAAATGCTACAATTCATTACACATTATACAGAAAGCATCGGGTACCTGGATTCGGTACGGATTGCTCTGGAGGGTGGCTGCCGATGGGTGCAGCTGCGCATGAAGAATGCCACGCCCGACGAGATACGGCCTATGGCCCTGGAGGCTCAGCGGCTGTGCCGCGAGGCGGGTGCCACGTTCATCATCGACGACCATGTGGAACTGGTGGGGGAACTGAAAGCCGACGGCGTTCATCTGGGCAAGAACGACATGCCCATTGACGAGGCGCGCCGCATGCTGGGCCCTGACTGCATAATAGGTGGGACGGCCAACACGTTTGAAGACGTGGAGATGCACTGGCGCAACGGGGCTGACTACATCGGCTGCGGTCCGTTCCGCTTCACCACCACCAAGGAGAAGCTCTCGCCCGTGTTGGGACTGGAGGGGTACAGGGAGGTCGTCGGCAGAATGAAGGCTGCAGGAATCTCTCTCCCCATCGTGGCCATTGGAGGCATCACGGCCGAGGACATTCCCGCCATCATGCAGACGGGCGTGACGGGCATCGCCTTGAGCGGCACGGTGTTGAGGGCCGCCGATCCTGTGGCCAAGATGAAGAGACTTATAGGGATAACGGAATCCCCGAGTTGACCCGGTCCCGAATCATCAAAAAAACGAGTCGTCGAAAACAAACAAAACAAACAACATAATATAATGGACAAACTGATTATCGCCGGCAGAGAGTTCAACTCGCGCCTGTTCCTGGGCACCGGCAAATTCAATAACAATGACCTGATGGCCAAGGCTATTGATGCCTCTGAGACCGAGATGGTGACGGTGGCCATGAAGCGCATCGAACTGCAGGACAAGCAGGACGATCTGCTGCGCCACATCGTGCAGAATCCCCGCATCCAGCTGCTCCCCAATACGAGTGGCGTGCGCAACGCTGAAGAGGCCGTCTTTGCGGCACAGATGGCGCGCGAGGCCTTCGGCACCAACTGGCTGAAGCTGGAGATCCATCCCGACCCCCGCTACCTGCTGCCCGACTCGGTAGAGACCCTGAAGGCCACGGAAGAGCTGGTGAAACTGGGCTTCGTGGTGCTGCCCTACTGCCAGGCCGACCCCACGCTGTGCAAGCATCTTGAGGAGGCCGGTGCAGCCACCGTCATGCCTCTGGCAGCGCCCATCGGCACGAACAAAGGACTCCGCATGAAGGATTTCCTGCAGATCATCATCGAGCAGGCCACCGTGCCCGTAGTCGTGGATGCCGGCATCGGCGCTCCCAGCCATGCTGCCGAAGCCATGGAGATGGGCGCAGACTGCTGCCTGGTGAACACCGCCATTGCCGTAGCAGGCGACCCCGTACAGATGGCCGTTGCCTTCAAGGAGGCAGTCATCGCTGGCCGCCGCGCCTACGAGGCTGGTCTGGGTGCCATCAGCGACTGTGCCGAAGCAAGTAGTCCATTAACCGCATTCCTGAACTGAAACACCATGCCAAACGACAACAAAGCATACGCCAAGCGCGAGAAGGCTTACATGCAAGGTAAGCTGTTCCCCAACATACAAGTAGGTATGACCAAGGTGAACCTGACACCAACGGTGGTGAAGGACGAGCATGGCATACCCCACACCGAGCCCAACGCTCCCGTCTACATCTACGACACCAGCGGTCCCTTCAGCGACCCCAACATCGAGGTGGATCTGAAGAAGGGTCTGCCCCGCATGCGCGAGCAGTGGATCCTGGACCGCAACGACACCGAGCAACTGAGCGAGGTGACGAGCGAGTACGGCAAGCAGCGACTGGCCGACAAGAGCCTCGACTCATTGCGCTTCGAGCACATCCAGTTGCCTCGCCGTGCACAGGCAGGCAAGCACATCACCCAGATGGCCTACGCCAAGGCGGGCATCATCACGCCCGAGATGGAGTATGTGGCCATCCGCGAGAACATGAACTGCGAGGAGCTGGGCATCCAGACCCACATCACACCCGAGTTCGTGCGCCAGGAGATTGCCCGTGGCCGCGCCGTCCTGCCTGCCAACATCAACCATCCCGAGGCAGAGCCGATGATTATCGGTCGCAACTTCCTGGTGAAGATCAACACCAACATCGGCAACTCGGCCACCACGTCGAGCATCGACGAGGAGGTGGATAAGGCCGTGTGGTCGTGCAAGTGGGGTGGCGACACCCTGATGGACCTCTCTACCGGAGCCAACATACACGAGACGCGCGAGTGGATCGTGCGCAACTGTCCCGTGCCCGTGGGCACTGTTCCCATCTACCAGGCATTGGAGAAGGTGAACGGCCGCGTGGAAGACCTCAACTGGGAGGTGTACAAGGATACGCTTATCGAGCAGTGCGAGCAGGGTGTGGACTACTTCACCATCCATGCCGGCATCCGTCGCCACAACGTACACTTGGCCGACAGCCGCCTGTGCGGCATCGTGAGCCGTGGCGGCTCAATCATGTCGAAGTGGTGCCTGCTGCACGACAAGGAGTCGTTCCTTTATGAGCACTTCGATGACATCTGCGACATCGTGGCCCAGTACGACGTAGCCCTCTCGCTGGGCGACGGATTGCGTCCCGGCTGTACGGCCGATGCCAACGATGCGGCACAGTTTGCCGAGTTGGACACGATGGGCGAACTCGTGACCCGTGCCTGGGAGAAGAACGTGCAGGCCTTCATCGAGGGCCCTGGCCATGTACCCATGCACAAGATCAAGGAGAACATGGAACGCCAGCTCGACCACTGCCATGAAGCGCCCTTCTACACGCTCGGCCCCATCGTCACCGACATCGCACCCGGCTACGACCACATCACCTCTGCTATTGGCGGAGCGCAGATTGCCTGGCTGGGCACGGCCATGCTATGCTACGTGACTCCCAAGGAACATCTTGCCCTGCCCAATCGCGAGGACGTACGTGTGGGTGTGGTTACCTATAAGATTGCGGCCCATGCGGCCGACCTGGCCAAGGGGCATCCTGGCGCACAGATTCGCGACAATGCACTCTCCAAGGCTCGCTTCGACTTCCGCTGGCGCGACCAGTTCCACCTCTCCCTCGACCCCGAACGCTCGCTCCAGTACTTCGAGGAGGCCGGTCATACGGACGGCGAGTACTGCACCATGTGCGGGCCCAACTTCTGTGCAGCCAAGCTGACGCACGACTTGCGGAAAATCAAGAAATAACATGAGGTACAGTCGTCACATTCTGCTGGAAGGCTTTGGCAAGGAGGGGCAGGAAAAGCTGCTCCGAAGCAAGGTGTTGCTGATAGGGGCAGGCGGATTGGGTTCGCCCAACGCCCTCTACCTGGCTGCAGCGGGTGTGGGCACCATCGGCATTGCCGATGCCGACGTGGTCAGCCTCAGCAACCTGCAGCGCCAAGTCATCCATTTCACGGAGGACGTAAACAAAACCAAGGTGGAGTCGGCAGCAGACAAGATGCAGAGGATTAACCCCGACGTAAAGGTGATTGCCCACGAGTGCTTCATCACGGAAGAGAATGCCCTGGACATTATGAAGAACTATGACTTCATCATCGACTGCACGGACAGCTTCGCCTCGAAATACCTGGTAAACGATGCCTGCGTGATGCTGAAGAAACCCTTCTGTGCCGGAGGTGTGGTGAAGTATGGCGCACAGGTGATGACGCATGTTCCAGGTACGGCCTGCTATCGCTGCATCTTCCCCGAACCACCTGCAGAAAATGACGTCGAGACGTGTTCTACCGTTGGCGTTCTGGGCAGTGTGGTGGGCATTATGGGCTCTATCCAAGCCACGGAGGCCATCAAGTACCTTGCTGGCATAGGCGAACTGCTGACGGACAAGCTGCTGATGGTTGATGCCCTGACCATGAACTTCCAGTGCCTGCAATTCAATCCAAACCGGGAATGTGCCCTTTGCGGCGAACATCCCACAATCAACGAACTGAAAGAGTATTCCTTCCAACCCTGCAGGGCGAAGACGGAGAAGTAGAACTCGGCGGTTCTCTGCCCCTTTCAGGACGAGAAAGGACAAATAGTAAATAGTAAATTGTCAAAAGTTAATAATACTGTGTTTTCAGAAGAATTAAAACAATACGACTGGGACGAGACGACCGAGCGCATTGCCTCGAAAACCGACATGGACGTGCGTCGTGCGCTCGGCAAGAGCCATTGTGATGTGGAGGACTTCATGGCGCTCCTCTCGCCGGCTGCCGAACCCTATCTGGAGACGATGGCACGCCTCTCGCGCAAATATACCGAAGAGCGCTTTGGACGCACCATGTCGATGTTCATCCCTCTCTACATCACCAACTCGTGTGCCAACGGCTGCGTCTACTGCGGTTTCCATCGCAGCAACCCCATGGCACGCACCATCCTCACTCCCTCGCAGATTGAGGATGAATACAAGGCCATCAAGCAGCTGGCGCCTTTCGAGAACATTCTGCTCGTCACGGGTGAGAATCCGGCCAAGGCTGGCGTGCCCTATCTGGCTGAGGCCATCGACATTGCGAAGAAGTACTTCTCGAACATCAAGATTGAGGTGATGCCCCTCGCTGCCGAAGAGTACAAGGAGCTCACCACACACGGCCTCAATGGCGTCATCTGTTTCCAGGAGACATACCATCGCGAGAATTACAAGACATACCACCCTTCTGGCAAGAAGTCGGACTTCGAATGGCGCTGCAATGGTTTCGACCGAATGGGACAAGCCGGTGTGCACAGCATTGGTATGGGCGTACTCATCGGACTGGAGAAGGAGTGGCGCACTGACGTGGTGATGATGGCACGACACTTGCGCTACCTGCAGAAGCGCTACTGGCGCACGAAGTACAGCATCAACTTCCCTCGCATGCGACCGGCACAGAACGAGGACTTCCATCCCAACTGCTACATGTCAGACCGGGAACTGGCACAGGCCACCTTTGCCATGCGCATCTTCGACCACGATGTTGACATCTCCTACTCAACGCGTGAGCCTGCCTACATCCGCGACAATATGTGTACCCTGGGTGTTACGACCATGTCGGCCGAGTCAAAGGTCAACCCCGGAGGCTACCACACTTATCCACAGGCTCTGGAGCAGTTCACGGTGAGCGATGACCGCACTGCCAAGGAAATCAACGCCCGCCTGAAGGAATTGGGGCGCGAACCTGTCTGGAAGGATTGGGATGCAAGCTTCGATTTGATAAGGTTATAAGGGTTTTTCGATTTTTCGGTTTTTAGGTCAGACCATGTACATCGTCATCACTCTTCCCCAGTTCTTCGACGGCGAGGCTGATGCCATTACCCAGAAGTTTCAGTCTGGACTGCAACGTTTGCATTTGCGCAAGCCTGACAGTTCGGTAGGTGAATGTCGCGATCTGCTGCAACAGATACCTGCTTGCTATCATTGTCGCATCGTGATTCACGACCACTTCGAATTGGCCGAGGAGTTCTGCCTGCACGGTGTGCACCTCAATCGCCGTCACCCAGAGCCCCCAGTGGGATGGAAGGGCAGTGTCAGCTGCAGTTGCCATAGTCTTGAGGAGTTGAAGGCAAAAAAGGAGCGTGTATGGCGTGGGGAAACCGAGGAGGGTGTGCTGGAGAAAATGTTTGACTACCTCTCTCTTTCGCCCATCTTCGATTCGATCTCGAAGAGTGGCTATCAGGCTGCCTTTACGTCTGAGCAGCTTCGCCAGGCAAAGGCCGAGGGACTCATTGATGGGCGTGTCATGGCTTTGGGTGGCATTTGTCGTGACAATGCCGATGAAGTGCTCGGCTATGGTTTCGGTGGTGTCATGGTGCTGGGAGATGCGTGGGGAGACTCCCTCCCTTCCTCCCGAACTTCCATCGTCCTCTCCATAGCAGGCAGCGATCCTTCGGCAGGGGCCGGCATACAGCAAGACCTCAAGACGATGACGAATTGTGACGTGTATGGCGCTACGGTCATTACAGCCCTTACTTCGCAGAATACGCTGGGCGTGCAAGGCGTTATGCCTGTGCCGGCAGAGGTGGTGGAGAGTCAGTTGCGCAGCGTCTTTTCTGACCTTCGTGTGGCAGCTGTCAAGATAGGCATGATACCCAACCTAGACGTGGCTCGTGTCATTGTCAAGGTGCTTGAAGAGGAGCGGCGGAAGTGCATTCTGCCCATTGTCTGCGATCCTGTCATGATCTCCACTAGTGGTACGCGCTTGATGGATGAGGCTTGCGTCGCCTACGTGGTGCAGCATCTGTTTCCTCTCTGTACGCTCGTCGCACCCAACCTGCCCGAACTGGAGTATCTGCAATTACACAGTTCGCTGTTCGGTCTGCTGGGTATGCACTCCGATTCAGCAGCAAATGCACAACCCGCCCAATTATCAATTGTCAATTGTCAATTGCCAATTTTGAAAAAGGGGGGGCACGCTGAGGGCGACATCATGACCGACACCCTCTACATCCCCGCCGAAGGCATCGAGCAAAGCTACTCCTCACCTCGCATCGCTACCAGGAACTTACATGGCACGGGTTGCACACTTTCATCGTCCATTGCCAGTTTTTTGGCAAAGGGGTATTCGCTAGTTCCGGCGGTCAAGGCTGCCAAGTGTTACGTGACACGTTCCATCAAGGGGGGAAGCGACCTCCGGATAGGTCATGGCAATGGTCCGCTCTGGTACGTGTGATGCTCGCTAGTAAACCAAAAGGTGCTGCACTTCCTTTCTCGGAGATGTAGCACCTTTTGGTTCTGTGGCAGATGTCGCTCTGCGTGGGGACTTGCTGCTTATTTCTGCCATCCGGCAATCTCGGCAATCTTCTTGGGAATGTCGGTGTTGTCGATTCTGCCCTGGAACTGCTCTGCGCCGACGCCAATGGCGAAGCAGGGCACGTAGCCGGCAGAGTGGCAGGTGTGGGCGAAGTTGACGTTTGCCTGCTCGAGCATGATGCGGCGGACGCAGACGCAGAACTCGCTGTCTTCCTGATAGAGTGTCTTCTGGCCCTGGCCGCTGCCTTTCTCCGTGTTCTCAAAGGCTTCCTTCAGGCGCTTCTGCTGTGACTGGGTGAGGGGGAGGGCCTCGCCTAGTCCAAAGTTTGCCTTGAGGAAGGTCTGTACCTGACTCCATTCCAAAGCGCCATCCAACGACTTGCGAAGGTCGTTCATGGCGCTTCCCAGCTGATAGATGGTCATGTGCTGATGCTGCAGGCGGTCGAGATGAATCTCGTACTTTCCATGGGTGAGCACGAGGCCGCCCGTCTCGTGGTCGGCGCTGACGACGATGAGTGTCTCGTCGGGGTGCTGCTGGTAGAACTGGTAGGCCTCACGGATGGCATCGTCGAAGTCGAGTGTCTCGCCAATCATGGCTGCAGCATCGTTGCTGTGGCAGGCGTAGTCGATCATTCCGCCTTCGGACATGAGGAAGAATCCTTGGGGATTGACGTGCATGAGGCTGTCGATGGCCATGCGCACGATGTCAGCCTGCGACAGTTCGCCAGGACGGCGGTCGAGGCGGTAGGGAATGCGACCGTCGTCGGGGGCACCCATGATGAAGTCGTAGCCGCAGTCGGCGCGCTGCTGGCGGATGATGTCCTTGTCGTTGCGGCTCTTGGTGTGTGCATAGAAGGCGGCAGGGGTGGCGTGGTCGGTGGTGACGGTGGTTGTGACGCCAACGGCCAGTCCCTTCTGCTTGGCAGTCCATGCGATGCTGTTGACGGGGTTCTCGAGGGTTGCGTCGAGGCCCAGCGCGCCGTTCTGCGTCTTCTGGCCAGAGGCAAGGGCCGTCCCGGCTGCGGCAGAGTCTGTTACGCCACTGCTGGCGCTATAGGTGGTGACGAATGCCGTGAAGGGGAAGGAGGAGAAGCAGAGGGGCGACGTGCCGTATTTGCCTTCTATCTGCCCGAGGTATATCTCGGCAGCATTGACCTGGTTTACGCCCATGCCATCGCCAATGAAATAGAAAATGTACTTGGGGGTGCTGGGTGTCTTTGCCTGGAAATAGGCAGGCAGGAGGAGCATCAAGAAAGCTCCGAGGAGTGCGGAAAGGTAGAATCTTTTCATAATTGTTTTGTTATTTTTTTTTGCAGACGGAATCTGCAAACGCCTAGTGCTGAGAGAGGGCGGCAAGTGGGGCTGTTAGATGCCTATTTCGCCACTGCCGTAGCAGATGCGGGCGTCGGCGTCGTAGATGCAGCCAAACTGACCGGGTGCTATGCCTTGGATGGGGGCGTCGGAATGGACGATGTAGGTGCCCTGGAGGGCGGTGTCTTCGTCGAGGAGGGAGGTGGGAGCTGAGGGTGCCTCGTAGCGAATCGTTCCCTCCATGAAGTGGTCGACGTGGCGGATCTTGAACTGGATGGGGAGTTCCTCGCCGGCTTGCAGGGGCAGGGGAGCGGTGATGTGGTGGAAGTCTGCCAATCGGAATTGGTGGCCGTACTGCAGCTGGGTGTCCCATCCGTGGGCAACGAAGATGATGTTCTTCTTGATGTTCTTCTTGACGACGAACCAGGGACCTCCACCCAGACCGAGACCCTTGCGCTGGCCGATGGTGTGGAACCAGAATCCCTTGTGGCGGCCGACGACCTTGCCCGTCTCGATGTCGATGACGCGTCCTTCCTGTTCGCCCATGAACTTGCGGATGAAGTCGTTGTAATTGATCTTGCCGAGGAAGCAGATGCCCTGGCTGTCCTTGCGATAGGCGCTGGGCAGGTGGGCTTCGAGGGCAATCCTGCGCACCTCTTCCTTCATCAGGTGACCGATGGGGAACAGGGTGTGGGAGAGCTGCTCGTAAGAGAGCTGTGCCAGGAAGTCGGTCTGGTCCTTCACGGGGTCCTTGGCCGTGCCCAGCCAGGTTCTTCCTTGTTCGTCGAGGACTGTTGTGGCATAGTGGCCAGTTGCAATCTTGTCGTAGTGACAGCCGATCTTCTGTTCAAAGGCTCCGAACTTGATGAAGCGGTTGCACATGACGTCGGGGTTGGGGGTAAGGCCGCGCTTGATGCGGTCGATGGCGTATCCCACCACCAGGTCCCAATACTCCTTCTGGAGGTCGGTGACCTCGAGCGTCAGTCCGTACTTGCGAGCCGTGGCCTGCGAGAGTTCGATGTCCTCTTCGGCCGTGCAAGACGAGTCTTCGCCTTCCATACCTATTTTAATATAATGTAGATCGGGCTTGTAGCCTTGTTCGCACAGTTGGTGAACAACAACGGCGCTATCCACGCCACCCGATATGAGAACGGCAATTGAGTTCATGGCCTATTGGTGTGTTGTCGACGTTGGGCTTTAGAGTTCGTAGTTCTGGGTCTTTCCTCCTTCGGTGCAGATGGAAAGGGTGATGGGAGAGGCTGCCTTTATCCCCTTGACGCTGTCGAGTGGGATGGAGGCGTAGGTCTCTTCCGTATAGCTTGCCGGATCGGCGTTTTGCTTGTGGTGGAGCGACAGGTAAGCGTGTGTGAGCGTGTCGCCCTCCGACGTGATGCTTTGCTGGATGGAATCGGTGATGAATCCCCAGTACTGGTTTCCGCCCTGCGTCTTGGGGGCGAGGTGGAGGTTGATGTAACGAGGTGTGCGCCAGACGCTTCGGACGGCAACAGGGTCGCGCTGGGCAACCTGGGACGAGTCGCGCAGGATGTAGGCACCCGTCAGCTGGTAGATGGTGGCTGATGCCCCCTCTGCCGTGTATCCGCAGAGCACGCGGTAGAGGGCCTTCTTGGCAAAGTCCCCCTGGTTGTTGGTGACGGAGAAGCGTGTCCCGTCGTCAAGGCGCAGCATGCTCAGATACCCCTTGTCGTTGGTCAGCAAGTCGGCCATCTCTGTGACGATGCTTGGGTATGGCTGATCGTCGTCGCTCGAGCAGGACGAGGTGAGAAGGAGCAGCTGGATCAAGAGCAGTAGGGCTGTCCACTTCGTTCGGTGTGTCATATTGTGCATGGAAGATGGGTGTGTCTCTTATCTGTCCGCCGAAGGCTGAGAAACAGCAAGCAGGTGGTTACGGACAGGGTTGGCATACATTGTCAGGATGCTCTCTCGCAGGAAGGGGACGTCCTTGTTGGGCAGGTCGATGAGGTCGATGCGGCTTTGCAGGTAGGCTTCGAAGGTTGCCTTCTCGGCTGCTGTGTAGCGGTCGGCAAACTCGGCGGTTCCGGAGAGCAGGTCGCACGCAACATAGTTGCCAGGGAACAAACGGTAACCCGCGTGGATGGCCTGGTCCATGCGACGAGCGATTTCGCCAAACACCTCGGTGCGTGGCGTGTCTGCCAGTTCGTCGAGCCACTCGTCGATGCAGGGGGCAGCCTGGTAGTGGACGCGTCCTTTCTGACCGAAGATTCCGATCTTCATGTTCGTCAGGTCGTCCTGCTTGCTCTTCTTGAACTTGGGGTCGTCTCGCTTCTGCTGGAACTCTTTAGCCTTCAGGTAGTCACAGGGATCGTATTCGTAGGAGATGGTCAGCGGAACAATGTGCAGTCCCTTCAGGCGTTCAATCGTAGTGCCCTCACCACCCATGGCAAGCATCTTGAGGACCGACTCCTGCGTGTGGTCGCTTGAATCCTTGGCACGTCCTTCACGCTGCGCAATCCAGATGAAGTCCTTCTTCTCGTTGATGGCGTGGTGCATGTAGCGGCTCATGAGCTGGCTGCTCTGGAGCAATTCGCGGGGTGACAGTCCGCGTCGCACGGTAAAGGCCTTGTTCATGCGGACCAGCGTCTTGATCCAAGGGTAGATGAGCAGGTTGTCTCCGATGGCAATCTCGACCGTCTCTTCGAACTTGTGCTGGAAGAGCTGCATGTCGAGCAGGGCGCTGTCGAGGACGATGTCGCGGTGGTTGCTGACGAAGGTGTACCGGGCACTTCCACGTTCGATGGCTTCGTAGCCGAAGGTGAGTCCCTTTGTTGCCTTCTTGATGAGGCGGTTCATGACGGGACGCATGAATCGCTTCTGGAACTGGAAGGGTGTGTTGATGCCGACGAATGCCAGTCGTAACAGCCCGTTCCTCAAACTCTTAGGCAACCAGGGAATGAACCCTTGCAGGATTTTCTGGAACTGACGGTCGCCCAGAAGGTCGTTGAGCGCTTGCTTCATTTCGCCGTCTTCATATGGGCGAATGGAATCGAACTCTTGCTCCATGTTTTCTTAAAGAATAATGTGAAACGGACAGTTGGGTAGTGGTGGTTTTGTTAGAACGAATCCTCGATGATCTCGGTCATCACATCCTTGATATCAAGGCCGGCAGCACGAACCTGCTGTGGGATGAAGGACGTTGCCGTCATGCCAGGCGTGGTGTTGATTTCGAGCAGGTTGATGCGGTTGCCCTCGGTGATGATGTAGTCGATGCGAATGATGCCGTGGCAGCCCAGGATGTCGTAGATGGAACTCGTTAGCTTCTGGACGCGGCTGGTGACTTCCTCGCTGAGGCGGGCAGGGGTGATCTCCTGCACGGCACCGTTGTACTTGGCGTCGTAGTCGAAGAACTCGTTTGTGGTCATGACAACCTCCGTGATGGGGAGGATGCGCTGCACCGTCTTTGTCTTATAGCATCCGCAAGTAATCTCCGTGCCGGGCATGAAAGCTTCTACCATCACGTCTTCTCCCTCCTTCAGAGCCAGGTCAATGGCAGGACGAAGTTGCTCTGCCGTCTTTACCTTGGTCGTCCCGAAACTGCTTCCGCCTGCTGCGGGCTTGACGAAGCAGGGCAGACCGATGCGGTCGATGATGTCGGCGTCCGCAACCTCTTTGTCGTGTCCCTGGCGAACAAGAAGCGAGTCGGCAACGCTCATGCCCATGCTACGCATGTAGTTGTTGGTGACGAACTTGTTGTAGGTCATGGCCTCGACAAGCAGCGAGCTGGTGGAGTAGGGCATGCCGATGAGGTCGAAGTAGCCCTGCAGGATGCCGTTCTCGCCGGGAACGCCATGGATGGTTATGTAGCAGTAGTCGGGGCGAATCGTCTTGCCGTCCTCGTTGGCGAAACTGAAGTCGTTGCGGTCGACGGCGTGGCGGCTTTCGTCGGGCATGATCGCCTCCCACTTGCCTGCGTGTATTTCTACCTTATATATTTTATAGCGTTCCTTGTCCAAAAAACTCTCAATGCCAGCAGCGCTTCGCATGCTGACATCGTGCTCGGAGGTGTCGCCTCCACAAACAATTGCGATAGTTCTCATATAGTTGTTTTCGTTTTTTCTGTTTTCTGAATTCTCTGTCTGTCGATTGCTCGATTATTCGGAATTCTGAATTTTTATTTCTCGATTTTTCAATCCTCAGTCTTCCGCCTTCAATCCTCAAACTTCCGTCTGTAATCTTTTTCTCCACTTCTCCAGCAGTGCCTGCATGTCGTCGGGCACGTCACATTGGAAGAACATCTCCTCGCCGGTGCGGGGGTGGACGAAGCCGAGCGTGCGGGCGTGGAGGGCTTGGCGTGGACAGACTTCGAGGCAGTTGTGGATGAATGCCTTGTATGAACTGCTGCGCTCTCCGCGAATGATTTCGCAGCCTCCGTAGCGTTCGTCGGCAAACAGAATGTGGCCGATGTGTCGCATGTGAGCGCGAATCTGGTGGGTGCGGCCCGTCTCCAGGCGGCATTCAACTAGCGTTGTGTGTCCGAAGCGCTCTAGTACCTTGTAGTGGGTGACTGCCGGTTTGCCTATTTCGCTGTCAACGGGGTAGACCCACATCTGCAAGCGGTCCTTGGGATGGCGGCCGATGTTGCCTTCAATCCGGCCTTCGTCTTCTGCAAAGTTGCCCCAGACGAGTGCGTTGTACTGGCGCTTTGTGCTGTGGACGAAGAACTGGTGGCAGAGATGTGTCTTGGCTTCTGACGTCTTGGCAACGACCAGCAGACCGCTTGTGTCCTTGTCGATGCGATGGACCAGTCCCACGGTAGGGTCGTTGGGGTCGAACTTCGGATCGTCCTTCAGGTGCCAGGCGATGGCGTTGACCAGGGTGCCTTCGTAGTTGCCGCAGCCAGGGTGGACACACATGCCTGCGGGTTTGTTGACAACCATGAGGTCGTCATCTTCGTAAACAATGTTTAAAGGGATGTCTTGCGGGATGATTTCTGTCTCGCGTCTGGGACGGCTGAACATCAGTGTCACCACGTCGTTGGGCTTGACCTTATAGTTGCTCTTGACCGAACGCCCGTTGACCTGGATGTACCCGGCCTCGGCAGCCAACTGGATGCGATTTCGCGTCGTTCCGCGCAAGTGGTCCATGAGGAACTTATCGACACGCAGCGGTGTCTGTCCCTGGTCGGCAACGACGCGGCGGTGCTCATACAGCTGCCCGTCCTCGCCTTTCGTCAGTTCGCCTTCTGACTCAATGTCGTCAAAAGGGTCCTGCTCCAGGTCGTCAAGTTCTTCGTCAATGGGGTCAGAACACCAATTCGTCATCGTCGGCTCCTTCTTCATACTCGTCTGCGTCGTTGTTCCAGTTGTCGTCAATGACCATCTCGTTCTCGTCAAACTCCATCTCGCTGTTGCCGATGACAAGGGTGACGGGGGTGTTGATGGGCACTCGTTCGCCAGCGAAGACGGAGCGTCCTTTGCACTTGACGCCCAGCACCCAGTCCTTGGTTCCTTCGATGTACTCCACCTTGCCGAGCTTGAAACCCAAAGCCAGCAGCTTGGCTTCAGCCTCTCGGTAGGAGCAATTGTCGATGATGTTGGGGATGGGGAGGGTGGGTTCGTTCTTTGCGTTGATGGTAAGATAGACCTCGCGACCGGACTTGATGCGAGAACCGGCGCCTGGAGTCTGGTCGATGACGATGCCGGGGGCGAGGCGCTCGTCGTAGGACGAATCGACGACAATGGCGTCGAGGTCCAATTCCCTTAGTTCGAACGTGGCGTCGTCGATAAGAATGCCCTTTACGTTGGGCACGTCAACGCCTTCTCCGTGGTGGGTGTAGCTCTGCATCCACCATACTAGTCCAATGCAGAATAGGGAAACGAGAAGGGACATTCCCAGGAGATTTGTCCAAATGGTGGGACTAAATATCTTTCGTATGAATTCTTTTCCTGTCATTTTCTTCTTCAAAGCGGACTCTTTCCTTCTTCCGCTTTTTCGATGCAAAAGTACATATTTCCGTTGGGAAAAGCAAATTTATGGCACAAAAAAGAGCAGAACGTGAAGTTCTGCTCCTTATTCCTTAGTTATTTACGTATGTGCGTATGCGCAGATACGAACTAATTACTTACCGTGACGCTCGCTTGAAACGGTCAACTTCTTGCGACCCTTAGCGCGACGAGATGCCAATACGCGACGACCATTGGCAGTGGTCATTCTCTGACGGAAACCGTGCTTGTTCACGCGGCGACGGTTGTGGGGCTGAAATGTTCTTTTCATAATTCTATGTTGTTTTGTTTGATTATACTCCGATTTCGGGGTGCAAAATTAGGAACTTTTTCTTAAACAAGCAAACTTTAGTGCGATTTTCTTTGGTTTTGTGCGGTTAAATGCCTTTTTTTCGGTTGATTTAGTGCCAATTTTTAACTTTTCATTTTTAACTTTTATTTTTTTGTTGTAACTTTGCACCCGCAAAAGTGAAATAATACAATTTATTCATCAAAAATAGAACAAACATCTTATGATTAATTCACAAGACATTAAGAAGGGCGTTTGCATCCGCATGGACGGCAAGCTCTATTTCTGCATTGACTTCCTGCACCGTAAGCCCGGAAAGGGTAACACCATCATGAGCGTAACCCTCAAGGACGTTGTTTCTGGCAATGTTTTGGAGCGTCGCTTCAACATCGGTGAGAAGCTGGAGGATGTCCGCGTTGAGCGTCGTCCCTATCAGTTCCTGTACAAGGAGGGTGAGGATCTCATCTTCATGAACAACGAGACTTACGAGCAGATTCCTATTGCAGCAGACCAGGTAAATGGTGTTGCCTTCATGAAGGAAGGTCAGGAGGTAGAGGTTGTAACCGATGCCAGCACCGAGACCGTTCTGTACGCTGATGTTCCCGTTAAGGTTGTACTTGAGATCACCTGGACCGAGCCCGGTCTGAAGGGTGATACCGCTACCAACACCTTGAAGCCTGCTAAGGTTGAGACGGGTGCTGAGATCCGTGTTCCCCTCTTCATCAACGAGGGTGAACTCGTCGAGGTAGATACCCGCGATGGTAGTTATCTGGGTCGTGTCAAGGCATAAGTTGTTGCATTGATATTCGGAGAGGACGCTTGTCGTCCTCTTTTTTTTGTCAAAAATTTGGCAGTCTCGGCCGAAAGCCTTACCTTTGCACGAAATGGGTCCTTGCGATTCGAGAATCGGACAATCAATTAATTGTAAATGCAGATGGCGTTGCGTTATTCCATAATAATTCCCGTTTATAACCGTCCTGACGAGGTGAATGAACTGCTGGAAAGTTTGACGAAGCAGACATTCCGCGACTTTGAGGTCATTGTGGTCGAAGACGGCTCAACCGTTCCCTGCGAAACGGTTTGTGAGCGATTTGCGGAGACGCTTACTCTTCGTTACTTCACTAAACCCAATTCTGGCCCAGGTCAGACGCGAAACTTTGGTGCGGAAAAGGCACAGGGAGAGTATCTGATCATACTGGACAGCGACTGCGTACTGCCACCCGGCTACCTGCAGGCGGTAGAGGATGAATTGGAAGATGAGTATGCCGATGCGTTTGGCGGTCCCGACCGTGCCCACCCCTCCTTCACTCCCGTCCAGAAAGCCATAAATTACAGCATGACATCGTTCTTCACAACCGGTGGCATACGTGGTGGAACGGCAAAGTCGAAGGGAAAGCGTAGTCTCGACAAGTTCTATCCGCGTTCCTTCAATATGGGAATCAAAGCCTCGCTCTACCGGAAACTGGAGGGTTTCTCCAATATGCGATTCGGCGAAGACATCGACTTCTCGTACCGTATCTGCAAGAGTGGAGCACGTTGCCGCCTCTTTCCCGAAGCATGGGTCTGGCACAAGCGACGTACCGACATGCGGAAGTTCTGGAGGCAAGTTCACAACAGCGGTATTGCCCGCATAAACTTGACAAAGCGTCATCCCGGCACGCTGAAGTTGGTTCACCTCTTGCCCGCCGTCTTCACGCTGGGCGTGTTGTTCCTGCTTGTGCTCTTCCTTTGCGGACTGACAATGTATGGCCTTTCCCCTTGGCTTTACGATATGGGTTGTGGCGGCGACGTACACATGACACGCTCGGTGGGTTTCCTTCTCTGTGTGCTCTCCCTAACTCCTCTGGTCCTGTTCTCGTTGCTGGTCTGCGTCGATTCCACCTTGCGCAACCATAGCCTGTGGGTAGGCCTCCTCAGCATACGTGCCTCCTTCACGCAGTTGATGGGATATGGAACGGGTTTCCTGCGAGCCTGGTGGCTGCGTTGTGTCTGTCGCCGTAACGAAGAACTGCAAGCCTATAAGAACAACTTCTATAAATAGAGACAAAATGCACAATCGCCATAAACTCATAAGCAATCCCTTTGTTCGAGAGGAAGAATTCTTTCTCGATGCCCCAAGTGATGCAACAGTCGAACCACCTCGAGGAGGCATCAACAAATGGGCAGAAGAGGACCGTCCTCGTGAGAAGCTGATGGCACAGGGAGCAGAGTCGCTCGATGAGGCAGAGCTGCTGGCCATACTCATTGGTAGCGGGAATGCCAAGGAGAGCGCGGTTGATCTGATGAGGCGTGTCCTGTCGGACCATTGTGACTCCCTGTCTTCGCTGGGAAGAATGTCGCTCGAAGAACTGATGAGCTACAAGGGGATCGGTGAGGCTAAAGCCATCAGCATCATGGCTGCCTGCGAACTGGGCAAGCGACGCATGAAGGAAAAGGTGGAGGAACTGGATAGCATCACGTCATCGGACGAACTTTTTGCTTATTTCCAACCACGCATGATGGACCTCAACGTGGAGCAGTGCCACGTGCTCATGCTCGATGCCAAGCATCATCCGGTTGGCTACAAGGTTGTTTCGAGTGGCGGAATCGCCGGTTCTCCGGTCGACGTGCGAGTTGTACTCCGCCAGGTTCTTCTTAGTGGAGCGACTGGTTTTGCTTTTTGCCACAACCATCCCAGCGGCAGTCCACTCCCCAGTCGGGACGATAACCAGTTGACGGGCAGACTGCGTGAAGCAAGTCGAGCCGTGGGTCTGAGCATGCTCGACCACGTCATCGTGGGGATGGGGACGTACTACTCCTACCATGACGAAGGCAAACTTTGAGCCCACAATCTCATAACCTCACTACTCCCCCCATAAATCTACAACCTCATAACCTCAACAATAATGAACATAGAACTGAATGAACGTGTCATAGAGCTGCTGCGAACAGTCTACGACCCAGAAATACCCGTCAACATCTACGAATTAGGTCTTATCTATCGAATCGAAATTAACGATGAATGCGACTGGTTGCAGGTGGACATGACCCTGACTGCTCCCAATTGTCCTGCGGCCGACTTTATCGTGGAAGACGTGCGCCAGAAACTGGAGAGCATAGAAAGCTTCAAGCGTGTAGACGTCAACCTCGTGTTCGAGCCCGAATGGAATAAGGACATGATGAGCGAGGAGGCCAAACTGGAGTTGGGATTCTAATCCGTTTGACTTGATTAATAGACTTTAAAACCGCAGAGAAGAAAGTGAAAAACATATATTTCCTTTCCGATGCCCATCTGGGCAGTCAGGCCATTCCTCATGCACGGCAGCAGGAACGCCGGCTGGTGCGATTCCTTGACGAGGTTAAGGATAAGGCGCAAGCCATCTATCTCTTGGGCGATATCTTCGACTTCTGGCACGAGTACAAGAATGTGGTGCCGAAGGGGTACACCCGAATCCTTGGCAAGATTAGCGAACTGACAGACATGGGCGTCGAGGTGCACTTCTTCACGGGTAACCACGATATGTGGTGCAAGGATTATTTCGAGAAGGAGTGTGGAATGATTATGCATACCGAACCGGTAACCGTCGAGTTGGGCGACGAGGTATTCTTGCTTGGACATGGCGACGGATTGGGTGACCCCAGCCGCAAGTTTCGTTTGCTTCGCTCTGTCTTCCACAATCCTGTTTGCCAGTGGCTTTTTGCTAGCGTTCATCCACGGTGGGGGGTTGGCTTCGGTCTTTGTTGGGCCAAGCACAGCCGCCTGAAACACGGCAACGAAGGCGGCGATCCACCTTATATGGGCGAGGATAAGGAATATCTTGTGCAGTATGCCAAGCGCTACCTTACCGCACATCCCGACGTCAACTACTTCGTCTTTGGTCATCGCCACATCCAACTCAATTTGGCTCTTCCTCCTCATAGTCGCATTCTTATTCTCGGCGACTGGATAACGCAGTACAGCTATGCCGTCTATGATGGCGAAAGCATGTATTTGGAAACCTATCTGGAGGGAGAAACTTGTCCTTGACCCTCGCGTATAAACATGCTGCATCATTTTCAAAATGTCGGTATGGGAATGCTTTGTACGAATCGCACAGCACTCTCTTCGCTTACTTAATATTGCCCACCTTGGATAATAAATAATGAAAGTTGCCGTGAAAAGAATTAATCTTGCTTTTCTGCTGTTCTTCATGTGCCTCAGCATATTGGGACAGTCGTTCAGTGATAGGGCAGTCTACCGCATAATCCCTTCACCTGCCGGGCAGGATGCTCTCTGGACAGTGACGGCGCTGAGTGGTTCGTGGCGTATCATCAATCCGGTGACGCATCAGGCAGTAAGGGCTACGGAACAGGGCTTTGCGCTTGGCGAAGAAAATGGTAGCGATGAGGCGCAGCTTTGGACACTTCACTTACATAGTGATGGGACGTACGATTTGATTCCTACGAACTTCCCTGACTGGACGGACAAGAAGCGCTACAC
This sequence comes from Bacteroidaceae bacterium, assembly GCA_024401165.1. Lineage (GTDB taxonomy): Bacteria > Bacteroidota > Bacteroidia > Bacteroidales > Bacteroidaceae > Physcousia. The sequence goes on along the minus strand of JAKSLN010000007.1, from coordinate 24,918 downwards.
ATTTACGCGTGACGAGAAGTCGCTGGCCCAGTTGCTCGGCGTGGACGAGTCGTCACTTGTCAAGCAGCAGTATATTTGGGAGAATGAGCAGGTCTTCGCCATCAACAAGTTGCCAGGTTCCGCCTCTTTCATGCCGTATGCAAATGAAAAGGAGATGCATGCGGATAAGGTGTACTATGAGATGCCATGGGAGCAACCGCAGAGCTCGTGCTACCAGTCGATGGACGGCATGTGGAAGTTTCGTTTTCTTGATGCGCCTTCTGATGACTTCAATAACGAATTGATGCGTTCGCTAGAGAGTGGCTCTCTCGCTCCAGCCTCGCTAATTCTCAATCCGGAAGATGCTGAGATCCCTGTCCCCTCTTGCTGGGAGATGCAGGGTTACGATCGTCCCATCTACTGCAACGTAGAATATCCCCACAGTAACACGCCTCCCTACATCAATGCCCGTCCCGGTTACAACGATGGAGGAAAGAACTATGCCATCAATCCCGTCGGCATCTACCAGCGCAGCATCTTTGTGCCTGAGGAATGGATGGGGCAGCGCACCATTCTTCACTTTGGCGGCATCTACAGCAGCGCCTTTGTCTATGTAGACGGACGTTTCGTAGGCTATACGCAAGGCTCGAACAATGTTAGTGAGTTTGATATTACGGATTATCTGACCCCCCAAGCCCCCGAGGGGGATGTGGCTAAACGGTCAAACGACCAATCTCCTAAACAACTAAACGACCATCAACTGACGGTAGTCGTGCATCGTTGGTGCGATGGTTCGTACCTAGAGTGTCAGGATATGTTTCGCATGTCGGGTATCTTCCGTAGCGTCTATATGTATAGTGTGCCTGACGTTAGCGTGTGCAACCATCGTGTCGTGACTACGCTGGCTGAAGGCAACCAGCGTGCAAGGGTGGATGTAACGCTCGACTTTTCCAATCGTTCGGAGTTCAGGGGGTTGAAGTTCGTTGACTTGCGCTTGGTTGATGCCAAGGGAAAGACGGTGGCAAAGCAACGCCACAACATGCTTTTCAACGGCATACCGCAAACGGCCATGTCTGCCACATTCGAAGTAGACAACCCACATTTGTGGTCGGCAGAGATTCCCAATCTCTACACCCTTGATGTCGTGCTGCGCAATGCCAAGGGGATGGACGAGATGGCCTTCTCGACCAAGGTAGGAATTCGTAACGTGGAAATACGTGGAACGAAGTTTTATGTCAACGGGAAGAGCGTCCTGTTGAAGGGCGTCAACCGTCACGATACCGATCCAGAGACGGGTCGTACCGTCAGTGTGGAGACGATGCTGAAGGACGTGACCTTGATGAAGCAGAACAACATCAACTGCATCCGCACCAGCCACTATCCCAACGACGCCCGCATGTATGCCATGTTCGACTACTTCGGACTCTACTGTTGCGATGAGGCCGACCTCGAGGACCATGCCAACCAGAGCATCTCGGCCAACAAGGACTGGATTCCGGCCTTCAACGACCGCATCGAGCGTCTTGTCTCGCGCGACATCAACCACCCCTCAGTCGTTATGTGGAGCCTGGGCAACGAGTCTGGTGCTGGCAGCAACTTCGACGCGTGCTATAAGACGGCCCGCAGTATGGATCCCACGCGTCCCGTCCACTACGAGGGCACCCGCATGGGCAAGTCCTTCGGTGGCAATGCCTACAGCGATTTCTACAGCAAGATGTACCCCAACATGACGTGGCTCAGCGAGAACCTTCCCAAGATGGACAAGCCCCTCTTCATCTGCGAGTATGCCCACGCCATGGGCAATGCCATCGGCAACCTCTCGGAGTATTGGGAGGCCATTGAGCAGAGCGAGACTTGCATCGGTGGCTGCATCTGGGACTGGGTGGATCAAGCCATCTACGAACCTAAGGAACTGTTGCAGGGAGTCAAGAAGTTGCGTACCGGTTATGACTTCCCCGGTCCGCATCAGGGCAACTTCTGTTCGAACGGCATCCTGACGGCCGACCGCGAACCCACGGCTAAGTTGGCCGAGGTGAAGGCTGCCTATCAGTACATCAAGATGAATCTTCGTGGTGGTGTGCTCAGCCTTAGGAATGCCTACGCTTTCCGCTCGTTGAAGGGACTGCAACTCCGACTTGATGTGCTGGTTGATGGTCGTGTGGCAAAAAGTAAGACGATAAAATTAGGCAATGTTCAGCCTGGCGACTCTACTTTCGTCATTGCTACCGACATCATTGCAAAGACAAAGAATAAGGCCGGCAAGGAGGTGCTGCTCAATGCCTTTGTTGTGGAACCAAAGGCCACTCACAGCACCGAGGCTGGTCATGTGCTGGCCTGGAAGCAGTTTGCCATCTATAAGCCTGCAAGCCTGCCTGCCATCTTCGTGAATGAAACCGATGAGCCTCTTGAGGCAAGGCAATCTACACTTTCCCCATCGGGTGAGGCGGTCGAAGGACAGAAGGGTACCTTACGCGTATATAATAATAAGGTATATACGGAATTTGACATGAGGACGGGGCGGCTGCTCCATCTGAAGTTTGGACGTTGGAACGATGATGTCCTTGTCGACGGCATGGGCCCCATTTTCGACAATCATCGTTGGATAGAGAACGATCGCTTCACCAATACGACCAATGGGCTGGAAGAGGAAGGAACGATAACCTGTGTCCAGCAGGCCCCCAAGGTGAGTGCAGAGGAGTTGCGCAGCATGCAGCATTGCCTGGATCAGAATCCCAAGACGATGCAGACACTCGAAATGGACTACAACTGCCGCCCTTACGTGGTGACAACCACGCGCAAGGGGGCTTTGGCCGACCAAAAGATCGTCTACACCATCTATGCCAATGGCACCGTCGACATGGAGGTGACCATCGACCCGAAGACCTCCGACCTGCGCCGTGCTGGTGTGGCATTGGGGCTTGGCACAGCCTTCGATGAGGTGGCGTACTATGGTCTTGGTCCTTGGGAGAACTATCCCGACCGTCGCGATGGCGTCTCTCTTGGATGGTATAGATCCTCAATAGCGAGCTTGTCAGAGCATTACATAAAGCCTCAGACTATGGACGACCGTGGAGCGTTGCGCGAACTTATCCTAGATTGTCCCTTCCAAGATGCACTAAGGTTGCAAGTCGAAGGGGATGTCAGTTTCTCGCTTAGTCGCTACACCGATGCCGACCTGATGAATGCCAACCATGAGTGGCAGTTGGAACCACGTCCATACCTGTACCTTCACCTTGACGGAGCGCTCCGTGGCGTGGGCAATGGGTCGTGCGGAGCAGGTACGGGTACCATCCCGGAATACTGCATCCCACAACAGTCCGTTACCTTCAAGATCCGCTTTTCATCGACCTATGGACTACCTCAACCAGCCTGCTTTGTTTATCCTGACGATTATTTGATGGACAAAATGTGGAACTTCCGAATAAAACAGTAGCCCCCTCTAACTCCCCCAGGGGGGAAGACTCTTAGTTGGATGAGGTCACATCGCGCAGCCTAACTATGAACTATGAATTATGAACTATGAACTCAGATAACTACGTTGCCCGTGCTGTAGCCTTCTTCAAGCAAGGCTACAACTGCTCGCAGAGTGTTGCCATGACCTTTGCTCAGAATTATGGAATAGATGAAACGCTCATGGCCCGCCTCTCCGGTTCGTTTGGTGGAGGCATAGGCCGAATGCGTGAGACGTGTGGAGCAGCCTGTGGCATGTTCATGCTGGCAGGCCTGGAAGTGACGAAGCATGGCGAGGCCTATCCCGACCAGGAATTGAAGAAGCGAAACTACGAGTACGTGCAACGGCTGGCAGCCGACTTCAAGGCAGAGACGGGTTCCGTCGTCTGCAAGGAACTGCTCGGACTCAACAAGCAACGCCTTGACGGCACGATACCTGAGATACAAATCTGCGCCACCCCCGAAGCCCGTACCGATGAGTACTATCGAAAGCGCCCGTGTATTCGTATGGTAGAGACTGCTGTCCGCATTTATTGTCGTTTCTTGGCGGAACAAAACGAAAATTGAACTCTCTTTTCTGTTTCTTTTTGTCTAAATGTAATCTTTTTGATGGCTTTTTCGTGCTGTTTGTTAATAATTGTGTAAATTTGTGCGCTGTAAAAGATAAAATAGGTAGCAAAAAGAAACGTGAAGTCGGTTGATATGACTTCTGGTTGAAAAAGATAATTCTTAATTGAAAATTGTGAGATAAATATGTGCGGAATTGTAGGATACATAGGTCATCGTAAGGCCTATCCAATCTTGATGGAGGGTCTCCACAGATTGGAATATCGTGGTTATGACAGTGCTGGTTGCGCCCTGATAAGTGAAAGTGATGCGCTCAATATATATCGTGCTAAAGGCAAAGTGGCAGACCTTGAGGCAGTTGCCGACAGGCAGGACACTACCGGTTCACTCGGTATCGCCCATACTCGATGGGCAACGCATGGTGCTCCTAGCGAGGCCAATGCTCATCCTCATGCCTCACAGAGCGGAAATCTCACCCTTGTTCACAATGGCATCATTGAGAACTATGGCGACTTGCGTGTTCAGCTTCAGAAACGTGGATTCACCTTCAAGAGCGAGACCGACACGGAGGTTCTAGTTCAGCTCATTGAGTACACGATGGAGAAGAACAGGACTGATCTTGCAACAAGTGTCCGCTTGGCGCTCAGCAAGGTTATTGGTGCGTATGCCATCTGTGTCATTGACCGTCGCCACCCCGAGCAGCTGGTGGCTGCTCGAAAGAGTAGTCCTATGGTTGTGGGCGTTGTCGACGATAACAGCGAATTCTACATTGCCAGCGACGCCAGTCCCATTGCCAGCTATACCAAGCAGATGGTCTACCTCAATGACGAGGAACTGGTTGTCTGTGAGCGCGGTCAGGAACTAAGGGTAATGAAGCTCACGGGTGAGCAGGCCGAAATGGAGGTAAAGGAGGTTGACCTCGATCTCTCCATGCTGGATAAAGGCGGATTCCCTCACTTCATGTTGAAGGAGATTTTTGACCAACCAGCCGTGTTACGCGACTGTATGCGTGGCCGCGTCATCAACAATCCTTACAGTCAGGAAGGACAGTTGAGTGTTGTGCTCAGTGCCGTTACCGACCATCGACGCGAACTGCTCCGTGCGCGTCGTATAGTTATTGTCAGTTGCGGCACATCTTGGCATGCAGGTCTCATCGGCAAGCAACTTATTGAACATTTCTGCCGTATTCCCGTTGAGGTTGCCTACGCCAGTGAATTCCGCTACAGCGATCCCGTCATTGAACCCGATGATGTCGTTATTGCAATTAGCCAGAGTGGTGAGACTGCTGACACGCTTGCTGCCATTGAACTGGCTCGTTCACAAGGTGCCCTCGTCTTCGGTATTGTCAACGCGGTAGGCAGCAGCATCAGTCGCAACACCGACACGGGTGTTTACATCCACGTGGGTCCCGAGATAGGAGTGGCCAGTACCAAGGCCTTCACCGGTCAGGTCACCGTTCTTGCCATGCTCTCGTTGTGTCTGGGTATGGCCAAGGGTACCGTTTCCCAGCAAGAATATGAGGAGACGCTGGAGGAACTGGTACGCATCCCCGACAAGATAGAGACCGTACTGAAACAGAATGATAAGATTAAGCAGATTGCAGCCCGCTTCACTTTCGCCCACAATTTCCTTTATCTGGGTCGTGGTTACAATTATCCTGTAGCGCTTGAAGGTGCCTTGAAATTGAAGGAAATCAGTTATATCCATGCCGAAGGATACCCTGCAGCTGAGATGAAGCATGGACCTATTGCACTTGTTGACAGCGAGATGCCTGCCGTGTTTATTGCCACTCGCTACGACTTGTATCAGAAGATTGTTAGCAATATGCAAGAAGTTATCTCACGCAAGGGTCACATCATTGCTGTTGTAACCGAGGGTGACGAGCAGGTTCGTCAGATGGTGGACGATGTTATCGAGGTTCCGCAGACTCTCAATTGCCTCGACCCCTTATTGAGCGTCATTCCTTTGCAAATTCTTAGCTACCATGTTGCCGTAGCCAAGGGACTTGATGTTGACCAGCCTCGCAATCTGGCCAAGTCCGTTACTGTTGAGTAGTCGTGTTAATGAACGTTTTCATCTCGCGGAAGTATTCCTTCGGATGATCCTTATATGATTGGGCGTGTGCAGAACCAGGAGCAATCCAGAACTGCTTGCGCCCCTTCTTTTTTGCTCCAAACAAAGTGTATGCCATGTCGGTAGGAACGAAGGTGTCGTTTCCACCGTGAATGAAGAGGATAGGGAGTGTTGATCTGCTCACTTGTTCCAGGGCAGAGGCTTCCTTGAAGTTCCAACCGTATTTCAGCTGGCACATCCATGATGCAAGGTCCATCAAAGGGTGAATGGGTAAACCAAATTGATTTTCTATCTCTCCTGAGAACTCATCCCAAACAGATGTGTAGCCGCAGTCGTCGATGATGCCTTTCACCGAAGAGGGCAGGGCGTCGCCTGAACACATCATCACCGTAGCTCCTCCCATCGAGATTCCATGCAGGTAGATGGGTACTCCGTTCCAAAGACTGTCTGCAATGTCTATCCAACGCTCAACATTCAGTCTGTCCAACCAACCCATCTGTATGGCGTCTCCTTCGCTCTGACCGTGACGAACATGATCCATAGCCAGAATGTTGTATTGAAGGGAGTCGTAGTAGAGCTTGCCCAGCATCATCATGCGAAGGGCATTGTCTGTGTAACCATGAACGAGTATGGCTGTTCCCTTGGCATCCTTGTGGGCTGCACAGAGTGCGTGCAGGCGCAAGTCCTCATTGTTTCTGATGAATGTGTCGCGCAATGAACCAACTGTTTGCATGCTGTCAACCCATTCTGCTACACCAGGATATTGACTGAGGTACTCCATCGAAGTATTATCGCGCTGCTCCCTGCCTACTGGGTTCAACGAGTAACTGAGCAGGTAGGCTGCTCCGCTCAGTAGGATGACAATGATGATTTGCACGAGCAGCAATGCAGGTATGCCATATTTAAACTTCTTGTGCTGCGTCTTGTGTCGCCAAACCTTCATGCCAATCAAGGCACCGAGGGCGCCTCCCAATGCAGCGACCCAGAGCAGCGTGGCTTCCGAGATGCGCCAATCCTGATGGCGTGCCTTCCATTTGTCAATTCCGTAGAGTACGAATGCCAGGAGGTTGATGGCAACGAAGAAAAGTATGATTCCAGACATGGCGTTTTTCTTTTTTTATTCTATTGTGAGGCGCAGGTTGTCAATCTTGGTGCGCTGGCGCAACCATGCTTCTATCTTCTGCACGACATCGGTGTTGGGACGTTTTTTCATGTGGATGAGAGCAAGAGTGAGTATGCTGTCACCCGTGATGCTGTCGTTTTGGAAGCAGTTGGTGCCTTTGAGGAGCGAGAAGTCCAATACGTCAGGGTAGAGAGCCTTGACCTCGGGGAAGAGGATGGCGGCAAGTTGGTGGTGCTCCATGCATTGCTCGAGTTGTTGATGGAGCTCGCTGATTTGGTGATCTGCTTCAAGTTGCTGGACGAGGCGGTTTTCGTCGTTGATGAGCGAACGTATCTCGTTGGCACTCATCTGTTCTTGACCTTGCACGATGACCAGTTTCGTGTCATCAAGACTGTATTGTTGCAGGTTGGTTTCGAGTTGACGAATTTTGGTGGAGTCAAGAGGCTCGCCAAACAGAACAAGTCGCAGGAAATTGTCTTGGCGGTTGGCGCTGTAGTTGAGGAGATGAGTCTGCTCGAAGTGAAGTTCTTGTTGCACAAACTGGCGTACGTGCTGGGTGTAGACTGTGTCGCGCACAATGTCGAGAGTGATGTAGATGCTTGGAATGAGAGTGAGGACTGCTATGGTGAGGATAATGTGACGAACACGCTTCGCTCGCTGAGTGTTGACCTGTTTCTTCTTGTGCATCTTGAGGATGAAGTTGACGCCGATGAAGGTGCTGGTAGCAATGAAGACCGTATTGATGAGGTAGAGGTAGAAAGCCCCGGCAGCGAAGGACCATTGGCCAAGCGCAAGACCGTAGCCGACGGTACAGAGAGGTGGCATGAGCGCTGTTGCGATGGCTACACCGGGGATGACGTTGCCCGTACGTTGGCTTTTGCTGCTGAGGGCGACAATGCCGGCGAGTCCGCCACACAGGGCTATGCAGACGTCGTAGATGGTGGGAGATGTTCGGGCGAGCAGTTCGGACTGTGCTTCGGTAAGTGGCGAGATGCTGAAGTAGACGAAGGCTGTGATGACGCTGAAAAGAGTTGTGACGATATAGTTCCGGACAGCCTGTTTGAGAAGGTCAAAGTCGTAGATGCCAACACCGAGTCCCATGCCCAGGATGGGTCCCATGAGAGGACTGATGAGCATGGCGCCGATGATGACTGCGGCACTGTTGGTGTTGAGACCAAGGGAGGCAACGAAGATGGCGAGGACGAGAATCCAAAGCTTTGCTCCATGGAACTCTGTGCCTTCTTCAATACTCTTGATGATTTCATCTTCTGGAGCTTTGTCGTGTCCCATGTTGACGAGGCGCTTGATGCGTTGGGTGTACGTGAGGGAGGGTTGGTTGTCAGCGTTGTTGGACATGGCTATTTGGCTGTTTGGAAAAACATACGGGGACGGTTCCTCAATCCACATAGGCGGATGGAATCGTCCCCGATTATTGGGTCAATCTATGCTTCGGTTTGTTTGCAGAGTGCCTGCGTGTCGAGGGCGATCATGAGTTCCTCGTCAGTGGGAATGCAGCAGACGGTAACCTTGCTGTCGTCGGCAGAGAGGATGGCCTCGGTGGCGCGGCAAGAGCGGTTCTTCTCGTCGTCTATCTTGATGCCCATGAACTCTAACCCCTTGGTTGCACCTTCGCGTACTTCCCACTGGTTCTCGCCAGCACCGCCAGTGAAGAGGATGATGTCTACGCCACCCATGGCTGCTGCATACTGACCGATGTACTTCTTGATGCGGTAGGTGTACATCTCTTTGGCCAAGCGTGCCTTGTCGTTACCGGCAGCAATGCCTGCCAGGATGTCGCGGAAGTCGCTTGAAGCCTGGCTAACGCCAGCCAAACCGCTTTTCTTGTTGAGAAGGTCACTGACCCCCTTGGTGTCGAGTTGAAGTTTGTCCATGAGGAAGGTGACAGCACCGGCGTCGATGTCGCCAGAACGGGTACCCATGATGAGGCCTTCGAGGGGAGTAAGCCCCATTGAGGTGTCTACGCACTTGCCATCCTTGACGGCTGCGATGGAAGCGCCGTTGCCGATGTGGCAGGTGATGATCTTCTTGCCGGCAGGATCAACGCCCAGGAAATCACACACGCGTTGTGAAACGTAGCGGTGGCTGGTTCCGTGGAAACCGTAGCGACGAACGCCGTACTTCTCATAGAGTTCGTAGGGGAGGGCATACATGTAGGCGTAGTCGGGCATGGTTTGATGGAAGGCTGTGTCGAATACGCCAACCTGGGGCAGATTGGGCAGCAACGCTGTTACGGCATTGACACCCTTGATGTTGGCGGGGTTGTGCAGAGGTGCCAGGTCGTTGCAGGCGGTGAAGGCTTCCATGACTTCGGGAGTGAGGCGTACGCTCTTGTTGAATTTCTCGCCACCATGAACCATGCGATGGCCAACGGCATCGAGTTCCTCAAGACTCTTCAGCACGGCATACTCGCCCGATGTCAAAACCTCAAATATCCACTGCACACCAGCCGTGTGCTCCTCGATGGGACGCTCCATCTTGTGCTTCTCTCCATTCAATTTTACGGTGATGAAACTGTCGGCCAGACCGATTTTCTCGATGCCTCCACTTGTGATGACGCTTTGGTCATCCATGTTGTACAATGCGTATTTGATTGAACTGCTACCGCAGTTGAGAACTAAAATTTTCATATTGAAAGCCCCTCTCCCCAGCCCTCCCCCGAAAGGGGAGGGAGTGGTTACTGCAGTATATATAATACTTGTGCGCCAAAGGGGGTGGCGCTTTTAGAAATTTATGAGAATGTTATTAACAGCTTTCCTCTTTCTTAAATTATCCCTCCCCTCCGGGGGAGGACTGGGGAGAGGGGCCTTACTTCGCGTCCTGAGCCTGGCAAGCCGTGATGGCAACCATCTTGTAGATGTCATCCACGCTACAGCCACGACTGAGGTCGTTGACGGGACGGGCAATACCCTGCAGGATGGGACCGATGGCATCAGCACCGGCAAGGCGCTGGACGAGTTTGTAACCGATGTTGCCCACCTCGAGGCAGGGGAAGACGAGGACGTTGGCATGACCGGCGATGTCGCTTCCGGGAGCTTTCTTCTCGCCAACGCTGGGAACGAGTGCAGCATCTGCCTGCAATTCGCCGTCAACCTTCAAGTCGGGAGCGAGTTCTTTGGCCAGACGGGTTGCCTCAATAACCTTGTCCACCACCTCATGCTTGGCGCTTCCCTTTGTTGAGAATGAAAGCATGGCAACGCGAGGATCGGCAAAACCTGCCACTGACTTGGCAGTCTGAGCTGTGCAGACAGCGATCTGTGCCAACTGGCTGGCGTCGGGCATGGGGGTTACTGCAACATCGCCAACAACCAAGATGCCGTTCTCTCCGTATTCGGGTTTGTCGGTAATCATGAGCATGGCACCGCTGACGCATGAGATGCCAGGAGCGCACTTGATGATCTGCAGGGCAGGACGCAAGGTGTCACCCGTTGTTGAAAGCGCACCGCTAATCTGACCATCAGCATCGCCACTCTTGATGATGAGGCATCCGAAGTAAAGAGGGTCCAAGACTTGCTCGCGAGCCTTCTCGATGGTCATGCCCTTCTTCTGACGCAACTGAAAGAGCAACTGAGCGTACTCTTCAGTCTTCTCACTTGTCGCGGGGTCAATGATGGTGCAGTCCTTTATGTGGCTGAGACCAAGTTTGTCAGCCAGTGCCAGGATTTCTTCACGATTACCGATGAGGATAATCTCTGCCAGTCCGTCGGCCTGTGCTTGGTCGGCAGCCTTGATGGTTCGCTCCTCCAGACTCTCGGGCAGCACGATGCGCTGCTTGTTGCTCTGGGCGCGAGCGATGATTTGTTGCATTAAACTCATAGAGCGTATGTTTTTATTGTGATTAGAAAATGTTGTTATTCAGGTGATTATATTTATGTTGGGTTATATCCCCTTCCTTTTATGCGTTGGGTTACGTGATTATTCTTCTTAGAATTCTCCTCGCATCAGCATGTCTTCCAGTTCTTCGCTTGTGACGTGCATTTTGAATTTGCCTCGGTAGGCTGCCGTGATACCACCCGTTTCCTCGCTGACAACGATTGAGAGTGCATCCGTTTCGGTGCTCGTTCCCTTGGCTGCACGGTGACGCAGACCAAACTCTTTGGGTATATCGAGGTCGTGAGATGTCGGCATGATGCAAGCTGCGGCAACGATGCGTCCATCCCTGACAATCATGGCACCATCGTGCAGGGGACTGTTCTTGAAAAAGATGTTTTCGATGAGGCGCTGGCTGGCGCGTGCGTCAATTTTCTCGCCCGTGTCGATGAAGTCACCCAAGGGCAGGTCGTTTTGAAGAACAATGAGTGCACCCACTTTCTGCTTGGCCATGTTAAGGCAGGCCATGACGATGGGGAAGATGTCGCTACGTTCGTGCCGGAACTCACCTTGCTTCTTGCGAGAGGGTCGCAGATAGCGGATGACGCGTCCAAAGCGGTCGTGCGTTCCGATACTGTAGAAGAAATGGCGAATCTCAGACTGGAAAAGGACGATGAGGGCAATGGCACCCACGTTGATCAGTTGGTCGAGGATGCTGCCCAGCAGTTTCATCTCGAGAACTTTGGAGATGACAATCCAGAAGCTGACGAAGACGAGCACGCCGGTGAAGACGCGTACCGATCTCGTTTCGCGCATCACCTTGTAGAAATAGAACAGGATGACCGCAGTCAGTAAGATGTCGATGACGTCCTTTATGCCAATGTCGAATAGCATTTGTTCACAATTTTAATGGTTTCAACTGCTTCTCTCACGTCGTGAACACGCAGAATGTTAGCACCTTGTTGCAGGGCGAGCGTGTGGAGCACCGTCGTTCCGTTCAGCGCCTCTTGGGGCGTTGTTCCCAGTAGTTTGTATATCATGCTCTTGCGAGAGATGCCAACGAGGATGGGGAGGTTCAGCTCCTGGAGAATGTGCTGGTTGCGGAAGAGTTCGTAGTTTTGGTCCAGCGTCTTTGCAAAACCGTAGCCGGGGTCGAGGATGATATCGTTGACGCCCATGTCGTGCAACTGATCAACCTTGCGTCCAAAGTATTGCATGACCTCGCTCGTTACGTCCTCGTATTGAGGATTCTGCTGCATCGTTTGTGGCGTGCCCTTCATGTGCATTAGGATGTACGGGATGTTGAGTCGTGCCACCGTGTCGAACATTCTATCGTCCATCTCTCCGCCCGAGATATCGTTGATGATGTCCGCTCCATATTCCACCACGCATCGTTCTGCTACTTCGGCTCGGAATGTGTCTATGCTGACGATGGCGTTGGGGTGTTCGCTGCGAATGATGCGCAGGGCACGCGCCAGGCGCTCCATCTCTTCCTCCGTCGATACGTCGGCAGCACCGGGTCGGCTGCTGTAGGCACCCAGGTCAATGATGCTGCCACCCTCCGCCAAGATTTGGTTGGCGCGTTCGCTGATGGCCTCCTCCGTCTGCTTGCGACTGTCGGCATAGAACGAGTCGGGCGTCACGTTCAGGATGCCCATGACTTGCGGCGTGCTGAGGTCGAGGAGTTTGCCTTGGATGTTGACGGTCATGTGTACGTTTTGTGGTTTTATGGTTTTCGTGATTGTTGTCATACAATCATTGCAAAGTTACGAATATTTTGATGAAAGTCCATCGAAAAAAGTCTTAATTTGTAATCTAAATGTAGCAAAATGCACTTTTCTGCTGGTTTGTGCGCGTACATAATATTTTTATTTTGTATATTTGCCACGTAAAATGTACAATAAGGAATTATGAAATCACTCGAACAAATCTACGAAATATACAAGGAGCATCCCGTCATCACAACCGACAATCGTCAGTGCGAACCGGGCGCCATGTTCTTTGCCCTGAAAGGTGCCACGTTTGATGGCAACCGTTTTGCCGCCTCTGCACTCGAGGCAGGCTGTGCCTATGCCGTTGTCGATGAGGCTGAGTTTGCGCCTGAAGGCGATGGCCGCTATGTCCTGGTCGATGATGTGCTGCAGACGCTTCAAGACCTGGCAGCCTACCACCGTCAGCAACTGACGATTCCCGTGCTGCAGATCACCGGAACCAATGGCAAGACAACCACCAAAGAACTCGTGAGCGCCGTCCTTTCCAAACGATACAACGTGCTCTACACCCAGGGCAACCTCAATAATCACATTGGCGTGCCCCGAACCCTGCTTCGCATTCGTCCCGAGCATGAGATTGCCGTTATCGAGACCGGTGCCAATCATCCCGGCGAGATTGCTTTCCTGTGTCGTATGGTGCAGGCAGACTATGGGCTCATCACCAACGTGGGACGTGCCCATCTTGAAGGATTCGGGTCGTTCGATGGCGTGAAGGCCACCAAGGGCGAACTCTATGACGACCTGTCCAGTCGAGGCAAGGCCATTTTCCTCAACTGCTTTGATGACAACCTCTTGGCAATGGCCAAGGAACGCGGTGGCGAACCCTTTACCGAGAATCCTCGTCTGGAAGTTGAACCTTACGTAGAGGGTAGGGTCGAGGACTGCTCTTCGTTCCTCAAGGTGCAATGGCGCGGCGATGACTACGAACCTTGGCATAGTGTGCAGACCCATCTTGTGGGTGCCTACAACATTGCTAATATCCGTGCGGCCGTCACGGTTGGCCTCTTCTTCGATGTGCCTACCGAGGACATCGATGACGCCCTGGCAGAATACGTCCCCACCAATAGTCGTAGTGAGTTCCGTGACACCGGACGCAACCGTCTGATCGTGGATGCCTACAATGCCAACCCCACCTCCATGAATGCTGCGCTCGACAATTTCCAATTTGTCAAGGCAGATAGCAAGATGGCCATTTTAGGCGACATGCGCGAGTTGGGTGCCGACAGCCGTCGGGAGCATCAGGGTATCGTTGAGAAGTTGCAGCAGACGGGTGTCGAGGAGGTCTGGTTTGTGGGCGAGAATTTCCGCGAAGTTGCCTTGCCTTGCCATCGCTGCTTCTGCAATGTTGACGAGGTGAAGGCAGAACTGGTAGCCCATCCGCTCGAAGGTCGCACCATTCTCATCAAGGGCAGCAACGGCACCAAACTCTTTCAGTTGCCCGAGTTACTATGATGAACGGGGCGAAATCCCCGACTTACCATGGATTCCCTCATGAACTACAAGATGCCATTCTGAAGGCAAGGACTTTTGAGTTGACTCATAATGCAAATCTCCATGGCACCCCAAAGAATTTCAGAAATGAAACTTAACCAAACTACATAAATGAAGAAAACTAACTTAATGAAGCTGGCAGCAGCGCTGATTGCGATGCTGACCCTCACGCCTGTTCTGGCGCAGCGCATCGTGGACAAACTGGACCGTGGTCTCATTGCTATGAAGGCCTCAGGCACAGGCATCTACCTCAGTTGGCGCGTGCTAGGCGAAGAGTATTACGATGTGCAGTACAACGTCTATCGCGACGGCACGAAAGTCAACGACGAACCTCTCAGCGTCTCTTGCTACACTGACAAGGGAGGTACGTCCACCAGTACCTACACCGTCAGGGCTGTGGTGCGTGGCGTTGAACAGCCTGCCTGCAAGGGGGTGACTCCCTGGGCTAGCAGTTACAAGGAGGTCAAGCTTGCTCACGAGGGCATTGCCAGCAAACTTATCCCCAACGATGCCTGCTGCGCCGATGTCGACGGTGATGGCGAGTTGGAGATCCTCATGAAGTTCGACAACGAAAGCGAGATGGCACAGTCTTATCCCAAGGCTGGTCCTACCATTGGTGGCAAGGCCACGGGCGAATATAGTATCTTCGAGATTTTCAAGCAGGATGGACAGCGTCTCTGGTGGGTCAACTGCGGTCCCAACATGGGCGACTTCCAAAACAATGAGCAGAATATCGTCGGCTACGACTGGAACCAGGATGGCAAGGCTGAGGTTGTCATGCGACTGCTTGAAGGATCCAGCATCCACATGGCCGACGGCACCGTCTACACCATTGGCGCCAATGGCAAGAACGGTTCCTCTTGGACCAACTATCGCGGCGCTACGGGTGGCGGTGTCAACTGGTTCATGCACGATGGCAAGGAATTCCTTGTTTATTGCAATGGTCAGACGGGTGAAGTCTACGACATCATCGACTACCCCCTCGCGCGCCTCGAACCCGGTGAGGCCAGTCTGGAGAAGGCGTGGGGCGACGGCTATGGTCACCGCTGCAGCAAGTTCTTCTTTGGTGCTCCCTACCTTGACGGACGCCACCCCAGCATCTTTCTGGCACGTGGCATTTATACGCAGATCAAGATGTGTGCCCTCGACGTCAACACCGCCACCAACAAACTCACGAAGCGCTGGGACTGGCGACAGACAAGTGGTGGCTTCTGGATGTGGCAGGGTTATCATAACTTTGGTGTAGCCGATGTTGACGAAGACGGACGTGACGAGATCGTCTATGGTTCCATGGTTGTCGACGACAACGGAAAGGGACTCTCCACCACAGGCTTTGGACATGGCGATGCCCAGCATTGCGGCGATTTCAATCCCTATACCAAGGGACTCGAGATCTACGCCTGCAACGAAGACCAACCTGGCAACAACTATCGCGACGCCACCACTTCCAAGGTCTATCACCGCTTCAATGCCGGCAATGACGATGGACGTGCCATGATGGACAACTTCACCGACCGTTTCCCTGGTTCCATCGGTTGTTCGGCACGCGAGGGAGCCATCAGTTCGGTTACCTATGGTGCCGTGTCAGGAATGGATGCCACCGGCATCAACACCAACTTCCGCATCTACTGGGATGGAGACCTCTGCAGCGAGACCTTCAACTACCTTAACGGCAAGAATACCGAGGGTTGCGTCGCTAAGTATGGAAGTTGGACTCCCATCTACACTTGCGCCGGTTCCATGACAAACAACGACACCAAGGGAACCCCCTGCTATCAGGGTGATATCTTAGGCGACTGGCGAGAGGAAATCATCATGCGAACGGCCAGCGGAAACATCCGCATCTACAGCACTCCCACTCCCACCACTTACCGTGTTCCCACGCTTTGGTCTGACCATCAGTACCGCAACGCCATGGTATGGCAGATGTGCGGCTACAACCAACCTCCCCACGTCAGCTATTTCATGGGCAAGCTCGAAGGTATCACTGTCACGCCTCCTCCCCTCACCATGGAGGGTCGCGTCGAAGTGCCTAACGGCGGTCTGATAACGAGCGAGGACAAGCACTTCATTGTCTGCGAGACCAACGACACCAAGGTCACCATGGCCGATGGTGCCACACCCTACATAGTCACCTTCAACGTCCCCTCGTGGGTACAAGGAACGGCTGGCACCAACTATACCGACAAGGATGCCAATATCAAGTATCAATACTACACCTGCGAGGTACAGTCTGGTTCGCTCGCCGGCGATGCCCGTCTTGTCAAGCAGGGCGATGGCGTGCTCAAGTTGCCTAAGACCGACTTCACCCATGTGGGTCCCACCGACGTCTGGGCAGGCGTGCTCGAGTTCGACGGCACCATGAAGCAATCGCCCCTTTGGCTTAATCGCTTTGCCGAGCTAAACACCGACGGCGGCGTTTTCGGCAGCATCAAGGCAGACTATGCCTCTGTCATTCGTCCTGGCGGCGAGAATCACAAAGGTAGTCTGACGGCAGAGAGCCTCGAACTCGGTTTCGGTTCGCGTCTTGTCCTCGACCTCTATGCCGATGACATCAGCGCCGACCAGTTGCTGCTCGGCAACCTCACCATTGAGGCAAAGACTGACAAGGTCTGGACCACCGCTGGTCCCTTCTACCTCTCTCCCGTCATCCAACTTGTCGGACATACTGCTCAGGGCAGCAAGATGACGGCCGGCAAGTACGTTATCGGTACCCTTTCCGGCAGCGTTGAAGGTAGCTTGGATAACATTGTGCTCGAAGGTCTGGACAATGTGAAGAAGAAACTGCAACTCGAGGACGGCAAACTCATCCTTGAGATCTTCGACATGCGCGATGCTGCATCCATTGTTTGGACTGGCGCCGCCACCCAGTGGGATTTGGGCGACACCGAGAGTTTTGCTGTGGGAAGTGGCGAGTCAACCGTATTTGTATCTGGTGACGACGTCATCTTCAATGACGATGCCTCTGTACGCACCGTCAATGTGGTGGGCAGTGTCATTCCTCGCACCTTTACTGTCAATAACAGCGGTACAGCCTACACCTTCCAGGGCGCGGGCGGCATCGATGGCGATGCTCAGTTTGTCAAGGAGGGCACGGGCAAGGTCGTTATGAAAAACAGCAATACTTACACAGGAGGTAACACCCTCAGCGGTGGCGTTACCACCGTTACGCTTCTCTCCAATCAGTTCAGCGAGGTCGGTAACCTGGGTGGTATCACCGGAACAGGTAAGTTTGTCATGCAGAACGGAGCCGAGCTTAACACGACGACAAACGTGCAGATGGGGTCACCCATCACTGTCAAGACTACCGAGGGTGCTGTGCTCAATAATGCTAGCGACTTCGTGATGGATGCCGCCTTTAGCGGTACCCGACTGACCAAGAAGGGCAACGGATGGCTAAAGTCGGGCGTTGCCGGCACCCTGCAGACGCTCATCATCAGCGCAGGTGTTGTCGACGCCAGTCAGCGTCTGGCCACTAAGTACGTGGCAGAAGGAACCGCCGACCTGCGTGGCAATGCTTTCCTCAATACACCCATCGAAGTGGCCGAGAAGGCAAAGGCCAACCTCACTACAGTCAACCGTGCCACTACCAGTCTCGCCCTTACCGGCAGCGGTCAGTTAACGGTTTGGTGTGCAACCGAAAAGGGTTCTAACTATTATGCTACACGTACGCCCATCCAACTCAACCTAAAGAATTTCCTGGGAACGCTGGTCGCTCAGGCAACTTACGCTGCTGACGGCCGCTTTACCTTCGACACCAGCAATGGCGGTGACGGTTGGACGCTTGACATCCCCTCTGACCGTTTCGTACAGAATACCGGAAAGACACTGCGCATCGGCCAAATCACCGGTTCGGGTCGACTGGGTGGAGGATGTACCTTCTCCAACGGAGCCTCCGTGGGTGCCAACACCTGGCAAGTGGGTAACGACGGCAACTTCACCTTCGACGGCATCGTCACCAGTAGCGACAAGTTCACTAAGATGGGTAGCGGAAAGATGACCGTCAAAGGACTTTGGGACCTGACGGGAACCGTGGGCATCTCGGCCGGCGAACTCTGCATCAACAACACCAACACCAAGACTCCTGCGCTCGGAACCGGTGCGCTCACTGTTTCCAAGGGTGGTACTCTCTCTGGTAAGGGTGTGCTCGGCAATAGCAGCGTTACCGTTGCCTCAGGCGGTGTCATCCGTAGCGGCATCAACGATACCAATGCTGGCGGCAACCTTGTCTTTAGCGGCAAAGACCTCACCGTCAATGGAACCTTGCAGACCTACGTCAGCGGCAAGTCCCTCTTCAGTCGCTTCACCGACATCAAGACCCTCAAGCTCAACGGCACCCTCGTTGTCCGTGGACGCGACGTGCTTGCTTTACCTGAGGGAACGGAAATCCAGATCATCGATGCCCAGAAGATCACGCTGGGAACCAACCTCAAGTTCGACCTCTGCGCTCCCAATGTGGATGATCCCTCTCTCATCTTTGACACCTCGCGTATCGACGAAGGCCTGCTTGTTGTTGCTAAGGATCCCAACTACGATCCCACTGCCATCCAGCGTATTGACATGGCTGCAGCAAAGGGCGACATCTACACCCTCGATGGTAAGCGCATCGAAGGTCGTCCCCTCCATCGTGGCATCTATATCGTCAACGGCGTCAAGATAATTTTGAAGTGAGGCAACGCTAAACAAACGAAACTGCCTGATCAGGTTTATCCCTGGTCAGGCAGTTTTTTCGTGTTTTTAGTTTTGTCTCTCTGCAATATCGTGCAAAAAGTATATCCTTTTTATTTTCTTATTTTTCGGACTGTACCGTTGGGATTGTGCACGATGTTGATGCCCGTCTGAGGTGTTGCGTACTGGATGCCAGAGAGCGTGTAGTAGGTGGTGTGCGAGGTGGGGAGGAGAGACGGAGCGTGTATGGCGGTCATGTCGCCTTGGGGTTCCTCGTCCGTACCATTGAGCTGTGCTTGGTTGAGGAATCCGATGTAGCTGATGACGACTTCCTTGGTGGCTGTGGCTGCCGTAAGACCAAAGGTTGTGCTGGCCGCATTGTAGGACGTGGTGAGCGTCCATGGGTCGCTCTTGCAGTTGTCGTCGATGCCGCTCTTGCTGATGTCCCAGACGAGCTGCACGCGTCCGTCGGCCAGTTTGCTCGTTTTGGTGGGAGCCACGCTGCTGCCTTGGTTCTTGCCGTTGAGCCACCATAGGTAGGACTTGCCGCTTGTGGTGCTGAGGTTGGTGCCGCGTATGACGAGGAACTTCTGGTCGAGTTGCACCTCGTGAGTATTGCTGCTGCCGTACTTTAGGCAGATGTTGTTGCTGCCCGTTTGCGTCATCGTGATGGTGTTAGCCGTGGCGTCCACCTTGATCTTGTCCTGACTGATGCGGCCTCCGTCGCCCGTGTAGGCCCAGTCGGAAGCACGGAACTTATAGGCAACCTCATCGGCTGTGTTGTCCTTCACCAGACGGACAAAGTAAAGACCGGGGTTAGGCGTGGTGCTGCTGGCCACGATGCGAACCACGAATTTGTCCCTGATCTTTCCGTCGGCATCGAAGGCCAGTTTGCGCAGGGGGAGTTCGAGGTTGTAGAAGTTATTGGCATCGGCATTGGGGACAGCATTAGGAACCGTGTAGTCTTTCAGTAGGACATCATTGACATAAATCTTACACTTCCGGTTCTTGTCGTCGGTAGTGTAGCGCAGCATGATGGCTAGGTTGCGGGCCTCGGGATCGGGGTTGTTGAGTGTCAGTTCAATCCATCCGTTGGCCTGTGTGTCGCGATAGTCCTCATCTTTGTAACTGCCAGTGCTGGAGTTATCGCTGTGGAAGACGCAACCTGCTTCTGCCTGTTGCTGGCCTACGTCCACCTTGTCCAGTGTGCGCTCGTCCAGTCGTTGCGCCTCCTTTTCAGCCTGTGCCCAGTCGCTCTTCATGTAAGTCTCGTAGGTAGCTTGGTACCAGTAGTTCATCACGCGGCTGTGGTGCAGTTCGTAGTAGGGTTGCAGCACCATGGTACCCCAGGGGTTGCCACTGGCCATCTCGTGGTCGGCACGGGTGTCGAGCAGGAAGACGAGGGGCTCGCCATCGTTGAGCGAGGGACTGATGCGGCTGAGCACATCGCTGCGTTGACCGATGAGCATGGGCATGGTGCTGAGTTGCTTCTTGGGAGCATAGCTGTCGGGGGCGTGGCCCATGCGCTCACCGGCTGCGTATTCGTGATTGAGCTTCTCGTAGGAGAGGTTACCCTTATCGCCAGAGTTGACTTTAGTGGTGCGGGCACCCAGTAGGACGGGACCGTACTTGAAGGCTATGTAGTCCTTCATGTTGGGGCACTGCTCGTAGCGCAGTGCCATGGGGAGCGTTACCTCGACGATGTCGCCCTTCTTCCAAGTCTTGTTTTCGAGAGTGGCATAGCCTGTCTTCAGGGTGAAGGCTGCCTCCATGCCGTTGATGCGTATGCCGTAACCTTCGCCGGTCCATGAGGGCTTGCGGATGGCTAGCGTAAACTCACCGTCCTTATCAATGGTGATCTGAGTACCCTGCTGATAGGGGAATCGCGTCTGCTGGGTCAGGGCAAATGTTTCGCTGTTCAGGGTCGAAGCCGTGAAGAGATTGACGTAGAGCGTTTGCTTGTCGTTGTGGGTGTAGATGAAGTGGCCATACTTGACGTGATTCTCCATGCCCGTACCCACGCAGCACCACATATCCTGATCGGGCTTGCTGTAGATGCGGTATGACTGCGGACGGAGGGGTGTGAAGTAGACGTAACCACCCGTTTTGGGATCCTGTGTAGAGAGGATGTGGTTGTACATCGCATTTTCATAGTAGTCGCTGTACTTACTGTTATGATACGTGTCGAAGAGAGCTTCGGTGAGCTTCAGCATGTTGTTCGTGTTGCAGCTCTCGGGACCGTTCGTCTCGTCCATGTAGCGGCTGCCGGCTGACTTGGCAATGAAGTGCTCGTTGACGGAGTTGCCACCGATGCAAACGGTGCGGTTGGCCGTCACGTCTTGCCAGAAGTTGGTTGCCGCCGTCTTGAAATTGCTGGTACCCGAGGTCGATACCTGGCTGATGCGGGCAAAGCCCACGTACTTGGGCACCTGGGTGTTGGCGTGGCGGTTGTCCAGGAAGGTGGTGTTGAGCGACTGCAAACCGTTCACCATGCCCATGTCGCTGTACCTCTTGGCACCCGTCAGATATTTTGCCTCGCCGAAGAGTTTGTAGGCATCGGCAATGGTCTCGTTCATGCCGCCGTGTTCGGTCCAAAGGATCTGTTGTACCTGGTTGTCACTCAGTTTGGAAACGACGTTGATGGCCCAGTCGCACATCTTGCGGAACATCTCCTTGGCGATAGTGGAACGGGCAAAGTTGTCGTCGTCCTCGGTGTAGATGGCCAAGTCGCGTAGACCGGCCAGAATTTTGTGTTGACAATAGAAGGGCACGGGGTGTGCTCCGTTCCAGAATCCGTCGGGGTCGCCTTTGTAGAGCTTCTGCCAGTTGGCCTTCATGGGTTGGCCGCCTATGAATCCGTAGAGTCCGGTCTTGTCGTCGTTGTAGGCATCCTGGCAGTCCTTCACCACGCTGATGATGTAGTCAATGCGCTGGCGAATCTTTGCCTTGGTGGCCTCGTCGTGGCAGGCAGCGTAGGCCAGTGCCATGGCTGTCATGTAGTGGCCGCCTACGTGTCCGCTCAGGTCGAATCCGTTACCGCCCCAGTTCTGGTGGTTGGGGTGTTTCGTCTCCCAACGGTAGTATCTGCTCTTTGTGTCTGTTGTGGTGCTGAGTCCGGCCAAGCGCACGAAGGGGGTGAGCAGACGGTCAACGTCGTAGCTCATGAGATGCTTGATGTTGAGGTCTTGGGATGTCTTGAGTGGGCCGTCGAGTAGGCATACTTCTTCGAGGTCGAAGTGCTGCGGATAGAGCTCGCTCTGTGCGGTGACTCCTGTAGCACAGAGGCTTAAGAGGAAGGCGAGAGTGGTCTTCTTCATTGTCGAGTGATGAGGTTGTAAGGTTAAAAAGTTGTTGGTCTTGCGAGGTTAATCAACTTCGAAATAACTCTCCAGTTCTTTCTCGGCCGAGCCGTCAGTATTGTCGATGTCGCGGATGATGCGTCCGTTCTCAAGAAGGGCGATGCGGGGGCAGATGTCGACGGTGTGGTTGAGGTTGTGGCTGGAAACGAGGATGGTGGCGTTGGTCTCGCGGTTGTAGTCCTGGAGAAGGCGCTTGATGGCGCTCTGGGAACTAGGGTCGAGGAAGTTGAAGGGTTCATCGAGGATCAGGAGTTGGGGACGGAGGAGTAGGGCGGCGACGATGCCCACCTTCTGCTTGTTTCCTGCAGAAAGGTTGCGGATGAGTTTGTTCTGACCGGTGATCTCGCCAGCCATGAAGTGTTCGTACTTCTGCAGTTGAGTGGCGAGTTGTTCGTCGCTGATGCCAGAGATGCGGGCAATGAACTGGAGGTACTCGTCGGGCGTGAGGTAGTCGATGATGAAGGAGTCGTCGATGTAGGCTCCGGTCCAGTCTTTCCACTCCTCTGTCTGAGCCACGTCGACACCTCCGTTGGTGATGGTTCCGGTGTCGGCCTTGATGAGGTCGAGGATGAGACGGAAGAGGGTGCTCTTGCCGGCTCCGTTGTTGCCGACGAGGCCAAGAATCTGGCCGTCGTTGATTTCGAACTGCTGGATGTCAACGGCGACTTTCTCGCCGAAGGTCTTCTTTAAATTATCAATCTTGATTTTCATTTTACTATTTCTTTTTTATCTGTTGAACCGTAGTGGCGCTCTTTGGTCCTTAATAGGGGCAGTGCTCATCTACAGTTTTTGTCTGTTGTATTGTAATTGTGCTCTCTTGGGAAGCATCTCCATCCCAAGTCCTCCCCATTATGAGGGAGGTGGCCGCTTGCGACCGGAGAGTTTTTTGCCTCTTTATTTCCTTGTTGCTCTGAATCCCTCCATGTTCTGGTAGCGACGCTGCATGAAACGGTTATAGGTGAAGCGTAGCCACTGGCGATGGGTGGCAAAGCCGACGGTGCCGAGGGCGATGAGGACGACGTAGCCCCATGGATCGCCGAGTAGTGCCACGCAGAGGCGCTCGAGGAGGATGGGTGCAAACATGGCAGCGATGGTGACCATGTTCTGGGCTCCGTTACCCTGCCTGCTTCCGAGTTTGGCGTTGAGAGGGAGGGTCTCCTTGTTGTAGGCTGCCATCTGGAACATCATGGGGTAGAGCAGGCCACCCACGAAGAAGAGGTAACCAAGGTTCATCCAGATGGTGATCTTGCCCTCGATGGTGAGGGGGATGAGCAGGAGGAAGGGGAGCAAGAGAAGGACTACGTAGAAGTAATACTTGGCGGTGAGGAGGTCGAGAATGCTCTCGCGGCGGCTCATCAGGAGATCCATGTAGTTGCCCTCGTGGCACATGATGATGACGAGGGTAGACATGCCGGGTACGATGTAGTCGTAGAGTACGATGAAGCTGCGCATGAAGTCGCCGTCGTAGATGCTACTGAAGTAGAGCACGCCGCTGAGTAGCAGCATACAACCGAGCAGTACGAAGAACTGTATCTTGAGCATTCGGTTGCGCATTTTCATCTTCAGTTCGAGTTTCAGGTATTCGCCCACAATGCCGAAGCGGTTTAGGAAACTCATCTGCGAGGCACTCTTCACCACTACCACGTCTTCTTTCTTGCCCACTTCGTCGTAGACGATGCTACCCTGCACCTTGACGTTGATCCAGAACCAGAGTGCGGCGAGGGCGACAACGATGGCGAAGGGCCACCACTCCCATTTTGCAAAGGCATACATGAACTGTGTGAAAGGTGTATCGAGCAGGTTATGGTCGGGGAGGAAGGAAGCAAGCAGGATGGTTCCGTGGACGACGATGGGGGCTGCAATCCAGAACATGCTTCGGGTGCAGAGGGCGCGGACGCAGAGGTATACGTAGCCGTTCATGATGAAGATGAGCCACCATCCGACGAGCCAGCCCACGACGGCTCCAAGGTTCATGGCAGGGAGCACGCTCATGAGTGCAAAGGGCACAAGGAAGAACCCCCAGAACATGTTGCCTACAGAGAGTCCTGCCCTGACCATGTAGCGGCGCAGGAGGAACTGGCGACTGATGGGGAGCAGGGAGTAGGGTCGGGTCTGGTTGGCGGGTGTGTCCTGCACGACAAAGCGTACCCAAAAGTCAATGATGGGGAGTATGAAGGCCCATCCGTCGAGGACGTGGAATCCGGCCACACCGTGGTATGCCTGACTCATGGGGATGGGCAGCGTAACGCCCATCAAAATCATGCAGCCGGCATAGTAGGCCACCATGAAATACATTAGGAACTTGACAAAGCGGTTGCGTTCGAACATCGGGTGCCGTTTGTCCTTCAACTTCTCGTGCTGCCTGAGCAGGGCGTGGAGCTTACGCTTGGACAGCTTGCCAATCGTTTGCTGTGAATTCCCTGTCGAGGCTGCGGCAGTGTTGCTTTTTGTGTCTTTTGAATTCATAATGATATTTGTTTTGTACTTTTTTATTTCTTCTTTTTGGGAGTTACATTGAGGCGGTAGGCTACACTCAGGAGTGCGTATGAGGGTTGCGTGTTGTACCACGTCTCGGTGCGGCCCTGGGCGTTGATGTTGCGCTGCACGT
>JAKSLN010000069.1 GCA_024401165.1 Bacteroidaceae bacterium | reverse complement strand
TATTACTCACCGTAAACGATGGTAGTAGTGGTCTGGAAGAGACCCAGTACGTTGAATACCTTCTGGTCAACGTGAGAGATCTTCTTGATACCACCCTTCTTAGCAGCGGTGTCGATGCTGCAGTCGCCATTGAAGCAGAGAACGCTCAGGAAGGTAGTAGCGGTAGACTGGCCACACTTGTTACCTACGGTGTTAGAGGTTGCAGTAACGGGGTTGGTGCAAGAGCAGCTTGCCAACAGAGCGGTAGCAGCAACAGCTACCAAAGTCTTAATAGCTTTCATTTTCTTAGTGTTTTTTGAAAAGTTAATAAATATGTTTATAACACAACATTGATGTGCAAATTTAGGAAATTTAACAACCTCCACCAAATTTTCAACCTTTTTTTTGTAAAAAAGGCGCTTTTTTTGTAAAAAAAGGTGTAGAAATGCAAGTTAAGAGGGTAGTGTGAGGAGGTTGATGAAGAGAGGGAAGACTAATTGGGGCAATTGGCTTAATGGGTCTAGTGGGACTAATTAGCCTAATTGGCCCAATAGACTACTTCACCTCCTCGAACTCTACGTATTCGCCCTCATCCTCGGTGAAGACTTTCTTGTTGGAGGAGGCAGAAGAGGTGGTGGAAGTGTTGGTCTGCTGGTTGGTGTCCTGCGAATGAGAGGACGTGCCGAAGGGACTTTGCTGACCGAAGGGACCTTGCTGTCCGAAGGGATTCTGCTGTCCGAAAGGGTTGTCGCCCTTGGCCATCTTCTTAATCTGGTGAATCTTCCACCAAATCTTGAACGCCACATAGAGGATGGGTGAGATGAGAATGAGGATGACCCACCAGGGGAGGAGGGAGAAGAGGCAGCCAATGAGTATGAGGGCTACCAGGAGACGGATATAGAGGTCTTCCATTCGCATGTATTCGAGAGTTAAGAAGAGTGCGATCCCTGCACTTTTATTTCTTTACAACAACATTGTATGCCACAGCCAAAAGGATGTACCAGGCAACAATGGCGGCAAAACATGTCCAGCCCAGGAGGAAGCAGGGCAGACAGCCCAAGAGGAAGACATACTTGATCCAGTTGTCCTTCCACGCGAGTGTCTTGAACTTCAGGGCAAAGAGTGGCAGCTCGGCAATGAGCAAGTAGCATGAGACGAACTCAAGCACCACGATCCACAAGAATCCGTTTGGAATGCGGATAAGCCAGTCGCCCTGCCCAACGATGAGGGAACCCCAGAAGAGGGCGTTGGCGGGTGTGGGGAGTCCGATGAAGGAGGTGGACTGACGAGTGTCGAGGTTGAATTTGGCCAGGCGCAGGGCCGAGAAGGCGGCCATGACGAAGCCGATGAACTTGAACCATCCCATGTAGTCGGTCATCCACAATGGGCACAGCATGCTGCCCGATGCCATGACGAGCATGGCCGAAGGCGCCACGCCAAAGGTGACTACGTCGGCCAGCGAGTCGAGCTCCTTGCCTATGGGTGAGGAGACGTGCAGCAGGCGTGCCACCATGCCGTCGAAGAAGTCGAAGGCGGCTCCGCAGATGATGAAGATGAGGGCCAGCTGCATGTTGTGGTACAGGGCAGCCGTTGTGGCCATACAACCGCAAATGAGGTTGCAGCAGGTCAACGAATTGGGAACGTGCTTTCTCATAGTCTTGCCAGAATGGTCTCGTTACCCGTTGTCTTCTGATCCATCTTGACGAGCACCTTGGTGCCAAGGGGAAGGTAGGTGTCAACGCGCGAACCCAGCTTGATGAAGCCCAGGTGGTCGTCGATTTCGACCTCGTCGCCGTCCTGTGCGTAGGTGACGATGCGGCGGGCTACGGCGCCAGCAATCTGGCGGACAAGTATGTCGGTACCCTCGGGGGTGCGGATTACGGTTGTGGCGCGTTCGTTCTCCTCGCTGGCCTTGGGCAGCCAGGCGCGGTGGAAGTTTCCGTCGTGGTGACGAACGTATTGTACGGTTCCGTCGACAGGAACCCAGTTGGCGTGTACGTTGGTAATGCTCATGAAGATGCTTACCATGAGGCGTCGGTCGTGGAAGTACTCCTTCTCCTCCACCTCCTCGATGCAGACAATCTTGCCGTCGGCGGGAGCAATGACTACGCCCTTGGTGTCTTCCTCATACTTGCGGTCGGGGCAACGGAAGAAGTTGACGACAACGAGGTAGAGCACGCCGGTAACGGCAGCAACAATATAGAAGGGTACACGAAGCCACTCGTGGCTGCAGGATAGTTCGAATAGCAGGACATCGAGCAGGACAACGGCAATGGCGCCAATGACGAGCGTGTGCGTGCCTTCGTGATGTAGCTTTATTTTTTTGCGGAGTTTACGTAGTCTTTTTCCCATTTTTAGGTTATTTGGGCATTAGATTTGCCTATATTGCCGTGCAAAGATAAGGGAAAAAAGTGAAAAGTGAAAAGTGAAAGGTGAAAAATGAGTCTTCGGGAGGTGTTTTTCCTCAATTTTCGGAACATAATTTTTAATTTTTAATTTAAATACGTATCTTTACACCAAATTTTCATCAACAATGTCCGACTTCGTTCATCTTCACGTACATACCGACTTTTCTCTGCTCGACGGAATGGCAAAAGTGTCCAAACTGGTGGACAAGGCCATCGCCGACGGCATGCGAGGCATGGCCATCACCGACCACGGAAACATGTTTGGCGTCAAGGATCTCTTTGACTACTGCAACAAGGTTAACAAGGGCCGCAAGAAGGAAGGCCTGGAACCCTTCAAGCCCATTTTTGGGTGCGAGATGTACGTGGCGCGCCGCGGCGACAAGACGAAGATGGAGACGAAGGTAGACGCCAGCGGCTGGCACCTGGTGGTGCTGGCAAAGAACGAAGTGGGGTACCACAACCTGACGAAGCTGGTGAGCCGCGCCTGGGTGGACGGATACTACATGCGTCCCCGAACGGACCATGCAGACCTGGAGAAGTACCACGAGGGACTGATCATCTGCTCGGCCTGCATCGGTGGCGAGGTGCCCAAGAAGATCCTGAGCGGCAACATCGAGGCTGCGGAGGAGGCCGTCCTTTGGTTCAAGAAGATATGGGGCGACGACTACTACCTCGAACTGCAGCGTCACGAGGTGACCGACCCCAATGCGAATGCCAATCGCGAGACCTTCCCCCTGCAGGAGAAGGTGAACCCCGTACTGATAGAGCTGGCGCGCAAGCACGACATCAAGCTGGTGTGCACGAACGACTGCCATTTCGTCAACGAGGACGACGCCGAGGCCCACGAGGTGCTGCTGTGCTTGGGAACGGGCAAGAAGCTGGACGAGCCCCACATCCTCTATAGCAAGCAGGAGTGGTTCAAGACGACGGAGGAGATGGCGCGCATCTTTGCCGACGTGCCGGAGGCACTGACCAACACGGGCGAGGTGCTGGACAAGGTGGAGACGTATGACATCGAGAGCGACCCCATCATGCCCTTCTATCCCATCCCCGAGGCATTCGGAACGGAGGAGCAGTGGCGAGGCACGTTCACGGAAGAGATGCTGTACCGCGAGTTCACCACCGACGAGTACGGGCAGAACGCCCTGTCGGAGGAGGACGGAACCAAGAAGATAAAGAAGCTGGGTGGATACGAGAAGCTGTACCGCATCAAGTTCGAGGCCGACTACCTGGGCCGACTGGCCTACGAGGGAGCCTCGCGCCTGTACGGAACGGGCTACGAGGAGATACCCGACGACAAGGCCCTGCAGCCCGACGAATTGTCGGCCTGGGCTGCCGAGCACGGCATTGCCAAGGAGGTGGACGAGCGCATCCGCTTCGAGTTGCACATCATGAAGACGATGGGTTTCCCGGGCTACTTCCTCATCGTGCAGGACTTCATCAATTCTGCCCGAAAGGAACTGGGCGTATGGGTCGGCCCTGGGCGTGGTTCGGCTGCCGGAAGCGTGGTGGCCTACTGCTTGGGTATCACCAAGTTGGACCCGATGAAGTACGACCTACTGTTTGAGCGTTTCCTGAACCCCGACCGTATCTCACTCCCCGATATCGATACCGACTTCGACGACGACGGACGAGGCAAGGTGCTGCAGTGGGTAATGGATAAGTACGGGCACGAGAACTGCGCCCACATCATCACCTACGGTTCGATGGCCGCCAAGAACTCGCTGAAGGACGTGGCCCGCGTCGTGGGCATGCCCCTGGACCAGATAAACGCTCTCTGCAAGGCCATCCCCGACCGTCTGCCCGACGGACTGAAGGATACGCTGGACAATTGCATAAAATGCACGCCCGAACTCCAGAAGACGGAGGCTTCGCTGGAGCCCGTCGAGGCCAACACCGTGAAGTTTGCCCGCAAACTCTACGGAACGACCCGCAACACGGGCATCCACGCCTGCGGCTTCATCATCTGCCGCGATCCCATCTCGTCCCACGTGCCCGTGTCGACAGCCGTTGACCCCGACTTCCCCGACAAGAAGACGGCGGTGACGCAGTACGACGGTCACGTCATCGAGTCCACCGGCCTGATCAAGATGGACTTCCTGGGTCTGAAGACGCTGTCGCAGCTCAAGGAGGCCTGCCGCGTCGTCAAGGAGGCGCACGGCGTAGACATCGACTTGGACCGAATCCCCATCGACGACGAACTGACATACAAACTCTACCAGGAAGGCCGGACGGTCGGCACCTTCCAGTTCGAGTCGGCCGGTATGCAGAAGTACCTGAAGGAGTTGCATCCGACTGTCTTTGAGGACCTTATTGCGATGAACGCGCTGTATCGTCCCGGTCCAATGGACTACATTCCCTCCTTCATTGCCCGCAAGAATGGCCGCGAGGAAATCAAGTACGACCTGCCCGTCATGGAGAAGTACCTGAAGGACACGTATGGCATCACGGTCTACCAGGAGCAGGTGATGCTCCTGAGCCGTCTGCTGGCCGACTTCACCCGAGGCGAGAGCGACGCGCTCCGTAAGGCCATGGGTAAGAAGAAGAAGGACATCGTCGACCAGATGAAGCCTAAGTTCATCGAGGGCGGCAAGAAGAACGGTCACGACCCCAAGGTGCTGGAGAAGATATGGGGCGACTGGGAGAAGTTTGCCTCCTACGCCTTCAACAAGTCGCACGCGGCCTGCTACTCGTGGGTGGCCTACCAGACGGCCTACGTCAAGGCGCACTATCCCAGCGAGTTCATGTCGGCCTTGCTGACACGCGCCAGCAGCGACATCACCGAGATCACGAAGCTGCTGGACGAGTGCCACAACATGAAGATCGACGTGCTGGGGCCCGACGTCAACGAGTCGTACGCCAACTTTGGTGTGAACAAGAAGGGACAGATCCGCTTCGGCCTGCGAGCCATCAAGGGCTTTGGCGAGGCAGCGGCCGACGCCGTTGTGGCCGAGCGCAAGGCCAACGGTCCCTACAAGAGCATCTTCGACTTTGTGCAGCGCGTGCCGATGTCGCAGGTCAAGAACAGCGGTCTGAAGTGCCTGGCCATGAGCGGTGCCTTCGACGCTTTCAGCGACCAGATCAAGCGCGAGCAGTTCTTTGCCATGAACAGCAAGGGCGAGTTGTTCGTCGACACCCTGACCCGATATGGTAACCAGTATCTGCAGGCCAAGCAGGAGGCCGAGTATTCACTCTTCGGCATGGATGCCGTGGAGGTGTCGACGCCTGCCATACCGGCTGCCGCAAGCTGGACTACGCTGGAACGCCTGAACAAGGAGCGCGAGCTGGTGGGCATCTATCTCTCGGCCCATCCCCTGGACGAGTTCCGCATTCTGCTGGAAGAGATTTGCAACCTGCCCATGGCACAGATGAGCGACCTGACACCCCTGCGCGACCACGACGTCCAGTTCGGAGGTATCATTACGGGCATCAAGACGGGACTGGACAAGCGCGGCAATCCCTTTGGCATCGTCACGATGGAGGACTTCTCCGGCTCGGGCGACCTCCGCTTCTTCGGCGACGACTGGGGGAAATGGCGCGGCTACATGCAGGAGGGCAGCACGCTCTTCTTCAACGGACGCGTAGAGCCCCGCTTCCGCAACAGCGACTTCCTCTCCATCCGCTACAACCAGGTGCAGTACCTCTCCAATGCGAAGGACAATCTCATCAAGGATCTGACCATCCACGTGTCCGTGACCGACCTGACCGAGGAAGAAGCTGCCGAGCTGGCTGCCCTTGTCCTGGACGCCAAGGGTGACATCAAGCTCTACTTCAAATTCTATGACAGCAAGGGGAGGATGCAGGTCAACATGAAGTCGCCCTGCACGATCGACATCACCCATCAACTGGCCACCTTCCTGCGCGACACACCCAGCATCCGCTATTCCATCAACGAAGAATAATTTTTTTGACAACAAACAAGTAATAACCCTGGCCCGACATCCCTATTTGGCCGCCCCGCAAAGGGTATAAGAGAGGGACTGAAACAATGCAAGCAATTACTGAAGCTAACTACGAGGAACTGGCTGCTCAGGGCAAGCCTATGGTACTGGACTTCTGGGCCACATGGTGCGGTCCCTGCAAGAAAGTGGCTCCCATTGTCGAGGCGCTGGCCAACGACTACGAGGGTCAAGCCATCATCGGCAAGGTGGACATCGAGGAGAGTGAGGACCTGGCCATGCAGTTTGGCGTGCGCAACATTCCCACCATTCTCTATATCAAGAACGGAGAAGTTGTTGACAAGCAGGTAGGTGCAGCTCCCCGCGCTACGCTGGAAGAGAAACTTAAGGCTATTCTGTAACGATGGAAAACGACGTTCTTGACGAGCTGATGGCTCTGGCCGGAGTTGATCCGGAAGAGTTTGAGTACATCCGCAAGCATATCTCTCCCGAACTGAGCGAGAAGTACGACGACGAGACAATCCAGTACATCCTTGACGTGCTGGACGAGTACTGCGAGAAGAGGGAAAATGAGGATGAAGAGGAGATCGCGCTGGACGACGTTGCCCAGTATGTGGTGGCCATGGCGGCCAAGGAGAAGATCGGACAACTGGACGCCAACGATGTGGCCGAAGTCCTGGATGCCGAGTTCGACTATCTGGACAGCCTGGACGAAGCAGAATCTTAGAATCGCACCTTTCGGCTGCCGTCGGCCTGCTCCTCGATGTGGACGCAGATGGCCTCTTCGGGCAGGATTTCCTCGATGAGTTCCGGCCATTCAATGAAGCAGGGATGCCCGCTGTAGAAGTAGTCGTCGACGCCGATGTCGTAAGCCTCGCTGAGGCGCTTGATGCGGTAGAAATCAAAATGATATATGGGGTGGCCATTGGCTGCCTCATATTCGTTTACGATGGCAAAGGTGGGACTGTTGATGGCGTCCTCGACGCCCAACTCCTCGCAGATGGCCTTGGTGAACGTCGTCTTGCCCGCTCCCATCGGAGCGTAGAAGGCGAAGACCGGCAGACTTCCTTTCCCCGCTGCCGAGGATGCGCCTCCACCGTCCAGGCCAAAATGGTTGATGAACTGACGAGCCGCCTCGCGTACCTTATCTATAGACTCTATGATGATTTCCATAACGATTTTCTGTCTTGTTGGACTGATTAGTCTAATTGGTCTTATTAGTCTAATGGGTCTTATTGGTTATCTTTTTTTTCCCTGAAGTGTAATCAGCGGGATGAGCATTTCCTCCATCGAGATGCCGCCGTGCTGGAAGGTGTCCTTGTAGTAGCTTACGTAGTAGTTGTAGTTGTTGGGGTAGGCAAAGAAGTCGCCTCCGGTGGCAAAAATGTAGGTCGTGCTGAGGTTGGGGGCGGGCAGCTGTGCCTTGAGGGGATCCTTGATCTCGTACACTTCCTTGGGGTTGTAGGAAAGCGCCTTGCCCAGCTTGTAGCGCAGGTTGGTGTTCGTGTTCTTGTCGCCAACCACCTTGATGGGTGTGTTGCATCGGATGGAGCCGTGGTCGGTGGTCAGGACGACGCGATAGTTGCTCGCAGCCAGCGCTCGGAACAGTTCCTTGACTGCCGAGTGGCGGAACCAGCTCTGCGTGATGCTGCGGTAGGCGGCCTCGTTGTTGGCCAGCTCGCGCACCATGCGGCTCTCGGTTCGGGCGTGGCTCAGCATGTCGATGAAGTTCAGCACCACCACGTTGAGGTCGAACTTGTCCATGTTGGGAAGTTCGTGTACCAGTCGCTCTGCGGCGGCCGAGTCGTTGACCTTGTGGTAGGAGAAGGTGTTCTTGCGACGGTAGCGGTCGAACTGCGTCTTGATGAGGGGTGCCTCGTTCAGGTTCTTACCCTCCTCCGAGTCCTCGTCGACCCACAGCTCGGGAAACATCTTGGCGATGAGGTTGGGCATCAGGCCGCTGAAGATGGCGTTGCGGGCATACTGAGTGGCCGTCGGGAGTACGCTGCAGTAGAGGTCTTCCTCGATGTGGAACTGGTCGGCCAGTTCGTCGCGCAGCACACACCACTGGTCGTAGCGGAAGTTGTCGATGACTATTAGGAAGACCTTTTCGCCGTCGTTGAGGTGGGGGAACACCTTCTTCTTGAAGATGTCGGGACTCATAGTCGGGCGGTTGTCGCTCTGCTCCACCCAGCTCAGATAGTTCTTCTTGACAAAGCGGGCAAACGAGTGGTTGGCCTCCTGCTTCTGCATGGCCAGCATGTCCTTCATCGAAGAGTCCGTGCTGCTCAGCTGCAGTTCCCAGGCAACCAGTCGCCTGTAGACTTCCGTCCAGTCGGCTATGGTGCGGCAGTCGTCAATCTGCATGCTCAGTTTGCCGAAGTCCTGCTGGTAGGCGTTCTGTGCCACTTCGGTCACGATCTCCTGCTTGTGGATGTTCTTCTTCAGCGTGGAGAGTATCTGGATGGGGTTGACGGGCTTGATGAGATAGTCGGCAATCTGCTGGCCGATAGCCTGTTCCATGATGTTCTCCTCCTCGCTCTTGGTAACCATGACGACTGGCGTGGAGGGGCAGATCTCCTTGATGCGCTGCAGGGTCTCCAGTCCGCTGATGCCCGGCATGTTCTCATCGAGGAGGATGAGGTCGTACGACTGCTCCTGGCACATCTCGAGTGCGTCGTAGCCGTTGCTGGCCGTGTCGAGTGCATAGCCTTTTTTCTCCAGAAACAGGCGGTGTGCCTTCAGGAGTTCTATCTCGTCGTCAATCCAAAGAAGTTTGTAATCCACCTTATTTTATATATAGTTGTTCAACTCTCGTATGTCTGGTGCGGCGTCTTACAGTCCATACATGAAGTCGTCGTCATCGGAGGCCTCGATGATTTCCTCTTCCTCCTCCTCCTTCGTCTCCTCCACGTCGTCGGGATCGATGAAGGGGATGTCGGTCTGGTCGTCGATGCGCAGGCCGGGCGGAACGTTCAGCGGAGCCAGTTTCTCGTCGAAGAAGATGCCGTAGTCGTCGAAGCTGTACTGCTTGCCCAGCATCTGGAGGTTACGGTCGCTGATGAGCAGGCTCTTGATTCCCTCGAGCAGCGTGTTCATGTGCTTGTCGGCATAGAGCTGCTGGGCATAGGCGTGCACCTCGTCGTAGCTGCGGAATCCCTTGACGCACATCATCGAGATGCCCTCGAGTTCCTGCTGCTCAATCTCGAAGTTGCGCACCATGTAGCTGCTGAAGTTATAGCGGGCCAGTTCGTAGAGCAACTGGTCCTCGTTCAGCACGCCGGTGGGGTAGGCCAGCACGAAGCTGTAGTCGCCAAAGCGGTCGATGCTGAGCGTGTCGGCCACTGCCGTTGAGTCGCCGGAGAGTCCTATGGTGCGTCGTCCCCAGATGCCAGAGGCGTTATACTTGTCGTCCGAGAGCAGGCGACCCTCGTCCATTCCCTTGACGATATACTGCGCCATCTCGGCAATCTCGTCCTTCGAGTACTTCTGCACCACCTCCTTCAGTTCCTCGAGGAACTCCTTGCGGTGGCCGGTGTAGAGTTGAGACATGGCATGCACGAAGAGCAGCTTGCCGCGGTGCGCGCCCTCGGGGAAGTTCTCTGTACTGAATGTGAAGTTCTGGTTCACTTCGTCGTAGCGGTCTGCCTTGTAGGCCTCGTAGGCGGCCATGTAGACCGAGTCCTCGATGTGCTTGCCCTGGCTGGCAATCATCTCGTAGTTCGGGTTGGCCAGGAGGATGGCTGTCTTCGTCTCGGGAAATTCGTCGATGAGCATTTGCTTGTAGCGTTCGGCCTCCGCCAGGTTGCCGATGCGCCCGTTCAGCAGGAACATGTGGTAGTACACGTCGTCCTTCTTCTCGAAGTCGGGGTAGTCGCTCAGCAGTCGTTGGAGGGTTTTGGTGGCAAGCGGGAAGTTGCCCAGCTTCTCCACTTCGATGACGCCTGCCTTGTAGAGTCCTTCGCTCAGGATGGCGTGCGACGATGCCAGCTGGTCTTCGGTAAACGGAATCTGCTTCAGGTAGTATTCGCGATGGTGGGGGTCGTTGGCCAGCGAGTCGTTGATGGCCTTGCCTTCCTCCAGCTCTTCCTCGCCGCCGCTGCCGTACAGCGAGTCGTTCTTCTCGTCGTAGTCGTACTCCTCGAACTCATCGTTCATGGTCGTCTGCTTGTTGCTGCGTCGCCAGTTGTCCTCGTTCGGACGCTGTCCCCACCTGCGCTGGAATTCTTGCTTTCCGTTCATCACCGTCGTGGGGTTGTAGAAGTACCAGGCACCCTTCCTGCCGGGTGTGGCTGCCGTGGTGGGAGCCGTGGCCGTCGGCACGGTGGGTCGGTTGACTGTGGTGCCGTTCTGGGCAGCCTTCTTCTCCTCCTCTTTCTCCTTCTTCTTCAGCGCTTCGATGACGCGGTCGATGGCAGCCAGATAGTCCTTCTCGTCCATCTTGGCCAGCGCCTGCAGGCTGTCCTGCAGCTGCACGTCGGCCAGCGGTGGAGCCAGTTCGTCCAGCAGCTTGCTGCGTCGCTCGCTCTCCTTGTATTCCTTGTGCTCCTTGTCCAGGATGCCGATGCATTGCTGATAGGCCTTTTGTGCCTCCACGTACTTCTCCACCTCCCAATACACCTGTCCCAGGCGCAGCAGTAGCACCGCCTTGGCGATGCCGGTCTGGGTGGCCTTCTCGACACCCGTCTCCCAGGCCGAGAGGCAGCGCGTCGTGTCCAGCGTGCTCAGGTAGATGTTTCCTATGGCATAGTACACGCGGTCCAGGTAGTCCTTGTTGCGCTGGTTCTTGGCCATGCGCTGCAGTTTGCGTATCATCTGGCGATACTTGTCCTTCGACATCACCTCGGTCTGCATGATGCGGGCGTTGAACTCCAGTTCGTAGGGTGGATTGCTGCGCACCACCTTGCTCAAGTACTTGTAGGCTTGCTGGTTGTCACCCGTTTCGTGGAACAACTGTCCCAGCAGATAGTTCAGGCGTGCCTTGTTCTGCTTGCCCTTGCTGTGCTTGACGGTGCGCTGCAGGTAGGGGATGGCCTCGGCGTATCGGCCTGTTTGGATGAGGAAGGCGGCCTGTGTGTTCTCCTTCTCGCGCTCGCCCCGGATGCTCGTGCTGTCGCGCTTCATCTTGTTCAGGATGTCCTCGGCGTCGTATGGCCATTCCAGCGCCACATAGCAGCGGGCCAGCCATGCCTTAGCCACGCTGTATACATCGGGCTGCGTGCTGTAGAGGTGGATGATGTAGTTGAACGTGCTGGCGGCCTCGATGAATTCTCCGCGTTGGAACTGGGCCTCGCCCATCAGCAACCAGACGCGGTACAGGTAGGGGTTGTACTCCTTGCGGGCCCTGAATTCCTTCTCCTTGGGCGAGGGCTTGCGATTGCCGTCCACCTTGGGTTTCTGCTTGATGCTGTGTAGCTTGATGGCCTTCTCGCACTTGATGATGGCCGTCTCGTAGTTGCTCTTTCCCACGCCGGCGGTGCGCTTCACCGTGCTGATGTACATGGGCAGCAGCTGCGTGTAGTCGTCCTGATGACCCTTCTGCTGGGCCTCCATGCCTTCCTTGAAGGCCTGCTTGCCGTTGTACATGGTGTTGTAGCGTGCCGTGAAGGCATGCCAGAAGCGGGTTTGCGACGTGTTCTTCTGGGTCGAGCAGGCCACGAGGAAACAACAAAGGCAGCACACGACTGCCAGACTGGTCCATCGGGCCAGGTCCCCTTTGCCGTTATGTCTGCCTTCCTTTCGCATCCGAAGTAGCTTTTCCTAATATAACGCGCGCGTGGCCTGCTTTATTGTGCAGAATCACACTTTTTGCCCTCTCTTCTCTCCGACGATCAGGAAAACCTCGTCCTTCACCTCGTCGGGCAGGTTCACGTAGCGAAGCTGCAGACTGCGCACCCAGCCGGCCACCTCGTCGTCGCGCATCGTGTAGAGGATGTCGCGAAACTCGTCGCACTCCTCCTCCGTGTATTCGTCGCCCTCCTTGCCGCGAAAGCGGTCCAGTTCCTCATCGTTGTAGTACTCAATCTGCTTGCTCACGGCAGCCAGCAGACTGTCCTTCTCGCACGTCTCATGCTGTCCGCAGCACTCCATGTCCAGCACCTGCTGCACATCGGGCATCGCGTCTATCTCGCCACGTTCTAACTGCTGCTGCAACTTCCTGTTGTGCAGCCAACTGGCCAGAGCGGCAACAGCACCTAACCCTACAAGTGCTGCTATGATGATGAGTATGAACATTTTACTTCGCTTTCTGAATGGTGACTGCTTTAGTTTGATGAGTTTTTGCGAATAACTATGACAGCTTTAACTTGATGAGACGTATGTCGAATAATTATGAATTATGAACTCTAAACTCGTTCCAAAATGTTGGGTACGACTTACTCACTACCTCGGGATTGTTAATGCGCAGTTCGCCAAGCACCTGACTGCATGGTGCGAACGACATGGCCATGCGATGGTCCTCGTACGTGTCGATGGCAGGCACCTCGTTGGCCTCGCATCGCTCGCCGTCCCAGAACAGGATGCTGTCGTCGGCCTCGCCTATCACGTAGCCCAGTTTGCCCAGTTCTTTGCGCAGCGCCGTGATGCGGTCCGTCTCCTTGATCTTCAGACTCTGCAGACCCGTGATGCGGAAGGGGACGCCCAGCATGGCACACGTCACGACGACCGTCTGTGCCAGGTCGGGAACGCGCAGCATGTCTATCTCCAGCCTCTCGACCACCCTGCCCGTGTGGCGCAGCAGCACGCCTGCCTGCTGTGCAGCCCCGTCCGTCAGTGTCTCCACGCCCAGCTTCTCGAAGATGTCCTTCACGCCTTGGTCGCCCTGCAGACTCTCTGCAAACAGTCCGGGCAAGCGAACCTCGCTTCCGGGCGTCAGTGCCACCATCTCGTACCAGTACGAAGAGGCACTCCAGTCATTCTCTATATAATAAGGTATTGGCGAGTAACCCGTTGGTTCCACGCGAATTACGTTGCCTTCGAAACTTGCCTTGGCACCAAACTGTCGCATGATGCTCAGCGTCATGTCGATGTACGGACGACTCACGATGCCGCCCGTCAACGTCAGCGTCAGTCCCTTGGTCAGCACGGGACCTATCATCAGCATGGCGCTGATGTACTGGCTGCTGACGTTGCCGGCTAGTTCGATGCTACCGCCCTCCAGCTTTTTGCCCTTGATGCGCAGCGGCGGAAACCCTTCCTCACCGGCGTAGCTGATGTCTGCACCCAGTCCCCGCATGGCGTCGACCAGGATGGCTATGGGGCGATGCTTCATGCGGTCCGTGCCCGTCAGCACGTGCTCCTCACCCGCCTGTACGCTCAGGTAAGCCGTCAGGAAGCGCATCGCCGTACCGGCCGCCATGATGTCGATGACCTCCTGCACAGGCTCCTTCAGAGCCCTCACCATGACGAACGTGTCATCGCAGTCCGACACGTTTTCCGGCATCATCTCCATGCCGCTCAAGGCATTGATGATGAGTGCACGGTTGCTGATACTCTTGCTGGCAGGCAGCACGACACACGTGGGCAGTTCTGCCCTTCTTGTCACCCTAATCTGCGTCATAAAACACGAATTTTAACTTTTTCGGCACAAAATTACAAAAAAAATTTGGTCGTTCCAAAAAAATGCCGTAACTTTGCACTCGCAAACAAGGAACGGGATGTAGCGCAGTTGGTAGCGCACACGTCTGGGGGGCGCGAGGTCGCAAGTTCGAGTCTTGTCATCCCGACCTAAGAAAAGCAGAACTTCGGTTCTGCTTTTTGCTTTTATACACCCTCTTCTCTATTGTTCCATTATTGATATTATGAAAGTTCCCGCCTGTAAAATGGATATTGGCAGGAATACTTTCACGAAGGTCTAACAAAGTGTGCATCTTTACAGCACCTTTACTATACTTGCCCAAAGATCAAAGAGACGCTTGCCTGAACGAAGCCGGCATCTTATATAACAAAAAGAACCGCTCCCCAACGATGAGGAGCGGTTCCTTTATTTATTTGTCTTTCCCTTTTACGCTACACAGCTTTCGCGGCAGCGCCTTTTTCCCTTCGAGGGAGACGGGAGAGAGGGGTCTTAGAGCTGGGGACCAGCAGCAACGAGTGCCTGACCAGCCTCGTTGGTGGTGTACTTAGCGAAGTTCTTGATGAAGCGAGCTGCGAGATCCTTAGCCTTCTCCTCCCAGATAGAAGCCTCAGCGTAGGTGTCGCGAGGAT
>JAKSLN010000068.1 GCA_024401165.1 Bacteroidaceae bacterium | reverse complement strand
GGGGTACGCGCTCGCCCTTCTCGTCAACACGGATGATGACGAAGTGACCTGCCTTGCGTGACTTGGCGATCATGGGAGCCTCTACTTCCAGCTTGAATACCTTCTCGCTGAACTGCTCTTTCTTTACAATCTTAAACATTTTACCTTAATTGATTTGATTGGTTTTTGCTTTCTGTTTTTTTCTGGTTCTTCAATGCTTCGTTTTACCGAAAAAGTTATTTGATCATGTCGCAACCCATGAAGTGCTGGAGACACTTGGGAATGCGGATGCCTTCCTCCGTCTGGTTGTTCTCCAGGATGGCTGCCACGATGCGGGGGAGCGCTAGGGCGCTACCGTTCAGCGTATGTGCAATCTCCGTCTTCTTGTCTGCTGAGCGACGAACGCGGCACTTGAGGCGGTTAGCCTGATAGGTGTCGAAGTTGCTGACTGAACTAACCTCCAACCAACGCTTCTGAGCCTCAGAATAAACCTCAAAGTCGTAGCAGATGGCAGAGGTAAAGCT
Organism: Bacteroidaceae bacterium; assembly: GCA_024401165.1. GTDB lineage: Bacteria > Bacteroidota > Bacteroidia > Bacteroidales > Bacteroidaceae > Physcousia. The sequence continues at coordinate 14,508 of JAKSLN010000068.1, read as the reverse complement.
TTGGTCACCACCGCAGAGACGGAGGATACGGTAGGGTAACTCAAGCTTCTGGAGGAGACCCTCAACATGCTCGAGCATCTCCTTGTGGCTCTCGGCGCTGTGCTCGGGCGTATCGATGCGGACAATCTCAATCTTTGAGAACTCGTGCAGACGGTTCAAGCCGCGAACATCCTTGCCGTATGAACCAGCCTCGCGACGGAAGCACTGGGTGTAGGCACAGTTCTTGATAGGCAGATCCTTCTCGTCGAGGATGACGTCGCGATAGATGTTAGTAACAGGTACCTCGGCGGTGGGGATGAGGTAGAGGTCATCGAGGTCGCAATGGTACATCTGACCCTCCTTGTCGGGCAACTGACCCGTGCCGTAACCGCTGGCAGCGTTTACAACTGTGGGAGGCATGATCTCTTCGTAGCCTGCTTTCTGTGCCTCGTTGAGGAAGAAGTTGATGAGCGCACGCTGAAGGCGGGCACCCTGACCGCGATAAACAGGGAAGCCTGCACCGGTGATCTTGACGCCCAGGTCGAAGTCGATGAGGTTGTACTTCTTGGCCAGCTCCCAGTGGGGAAGTTTGGCACTCTCAACAACAGGATTTGCATCCCAGTTGCCAACGGTATCCTGGCCGACAACACAATCTTTCAGGTTGCTCTTTACAACCCAGTTGTCCTCAGCGCAAGAACCCTCAGGTACCTCGTCATAGGGGATGTTGGGAATCTGGCAAAGCAGGCGGGTCAGTTCTTGTTCTGCTGCCGACTTCTTCTCCTCAAGAGCCTTGCTTTGCTCCTTCAGTTCTGCAACCTTAGCCTTTACGCCCTCAGCCTCGTCTTTCTTGCCTTGCTTCATCAGCATGCCAATTTCTGCAGCCAGCTTCTTTGCGTCAGCCAAGCACTGGTCGAGTTCCGTCTGGGCATTACGGCGCTGCTTGTCCGTTGCGATAACCTCGTCGATAGCCTCCTTAGCACCCTTGAAATGCTTCTTTTCAAGACCTTTGATTACTCTTTCAGTCTCCTCTGTGATTAATTTCAGTGTAAGCATAATTATGTTTTTTATTTCTAATTTTGACGTGTTTAGGATTAAAAATCTTCATTTTATACAAAACGACGCAAAATTACAAAAAAAAAATGTAAAAACACACAAAACAACCAGAAATCATGCGCGTACGCAATCATAATTTATAATATTACTGACATTCACTATCAAATTCACACGAATGGCAGGTCATGGCTTATCCATAATTGGCCATGTATTTTTCAACTTCTTCTCGTCTCACCCTTTACAACCTCCTAAAGCTGCCTTTCCGTCTTTCCGCAGCAAATTTAAAAAATGCCGAAGCAGGAAGTGTGTCTGCCGCTTGAACTACATGAGCCTGCAGACTTACCGAAAAAAAGGCCGGACTCAGAAGCAGAGGCTTACTGAGTCCGACCGATGGCATATTATAACACTTTCGAGAAAGTATTAATAGGCAAACATAGGATAGTTCTTCATGGTTTCGTTGACCTCAGCCTTAACAGCTGCGATAACCTCAGGGTTCTCTGGGTCATTGAGGACACGCTCGATCCATGCAGCGATTTGAATCATGAGGTCTTCCTTTGCACCACGACTGGTTATAGCGGGAGATCCGAGACGGATACCGCTTGTCTGGAATGCACTGCGAGTGTCGAAGGGAACCATGTTCTTGTTGGCAGTAATGTCCGAAGCTACGAGTGCCTTTTCTGCCACCTTACCCGTCAGATCGGGATACTTGGTGCGGAGGTCAACCAGCATAGAGTGGTTGTCGGTTCCGCCGCTTACGATGTGGAAACCGCGTTTAACGAGTTCGTCAGCCAACACGGCAGCATTCTTCTTAACCTGAAGTGCCCACTCCTTGAAAGCTGGGGTCAAGGCTTCACCGAAGGCAACTGCCTTAGCCGCGATGACGTGCTCCAGAGGACCGCCCTGCTGACCAGGGAATACGGCGCTGTTGAGCAGAGCGCTCATCATCTTGATTTCACCCTTAGGGGTCTTCTTGCCCCAAGGGTTGGGGAAGTCCTTGCCCATGAGGATGATACCACCACGAGGACCACGGAGAGTTTTGTGAGTGGTAGAGGTAACGATGTGTGCGTATTTAACGGGGTTCTCGAGCAAACCAGCAGCGATAAGACCTGCGGGATGGGCCATGTCGATCATCAACAGGGCACCTACCTCATCAGCAATCTTGCGCATGCGAGCATAGTCCCACTCGCGGCTATAAGCTGAGCCACCACCGATGATGAGCTTAGGCTTGCACTCCTTAGCGAGACGCTCCATCTCGTCGTAGTCAACGCGACCGGTCTCCTTGTTCAGGTTGTAGCCGACGGGCTTGTAGAGAATACCGCTGGTGTTTACGAGTGAGCCGTGCGAGAGGTGGCCTCCATGATCAAGGTTCAATCCCATGAATGTGTCACCTGGATTCAGGACGGTGAGCAGAACGGCTGCGTTAGCCTGGGCACCAGAGTGGGGCTGCACGTTAGCGTACTCTGCGTCAAAGAGCTTGCATACGCGGTCGATAGCCAACTGCTCAACCTTGTCAACAACCTCGCAACCACCGTAGTAGCGCTTGCCGGGATAACCCTCAGCATACTTGTTGGTCAGGCATGAACCCATGGCCTCCATGACCTGGGGGCTAACAGAATTTTCACTTGCGATAAGCTCGATACCACGAGCCTGACGCTGATGCTCTTCTTCGATGAGAGCAAAGATCTCATTGTCTCTTTCCATAAAACTAATACGTGTTATTTTAGATTTTTCGATATAGGTTTTCAAAAATCAGCAAAGCTTCACACCTTCGAGAGGCTGCTCTGTGTTGCAGTAATGGCAGCAAAGGGTGGTCTTCTCGCCTTGAAGTACTCTGAAACGAGTACGCATGGGTTCGTTATTTGTAATACACTTCGGATTGTTGCACTTTACAATTCCTGTCAACTCGCTGCTCAGTGTAACAGTCTTCTTTTCAACTACTTCATAGTCGCGAATGATGCAGAGCGAGACGTTGGGTGTCACAACGGCCAATTGGTTGAGTTCGTCGTCAGTAAAGAACTTGTTGGCAATCTTGATGATGCTCTTATGGCCCATCTTCTTGCTCTTGAGGTTGAAACCAACGGTAACGGCCGTTTTTGCTCTGTCAAGGCGCAAAAGGTTGACAACCTCAAATAACTTCTCTGAAGGTATATGGTCAATAACGGTGCCGTTTTCGAGGGCGGCGACCTGTAATTCTTGTCGTTTCATAATTGCATGTACAAATTTATGATTTACAATGTGCAATTTATGTATTTTGCATAATGTTTGTGCACAAATGTAAGATGCTTGTTAGTCTATTATCGTCTTGTCGTTCTTCACGTCGTCGAGCGTAATGCCCAAGCAGTCGCAGATGAGTGCCTGACGTGCGAAAAGTCCATTACCTGCTTGCTGAAAATAGTAAGCGTAGGGAGTGTCATCGATGCTGTACTCAATCTCGTTTACTCGGGGCAGGGGATGAAGGATCTTCATGTTTGATTTCGCCTTGCAAAGCATGTGCTCTTTGAGCAGGTAACTATCCTTGACACGTTCATATTCAATGAGGTCGGAGAAGCGCTCACGCTGCACGCGAGTCATGTACAGAATGTCGGCATTTGAAATGACGTCGGCATCAAAATCCTTGTGCTCTACGTACTTGATGTTATGCTCTGCACAATAGTCCTTATAGTGCTGAGGCATAGCCAGTTCGTCTGGTGCAATAAAGTGGAATGTAGGGTTAAAGTGACGCATTGCCATGAGGAGGCTGTGAACCGTGCGTCCATACTTCAGATCGCCCACCATATAGATGTTCAGATTGTCTAGGGTACCTTGTGTCTTGTAGATGCTATAGAGGTCAAGCATCGTTTGCGAAGGGTGCTGATTGGCACCGTCGCCGGCATTGACAATGGGGACGGGGGCCACCTCGCTTGCATACTGCGCTGCCCCCTCCAGGTAGTGCCGCATGACAATGACGTCGGCATAGTTACTAACCATCATGATGGTGTCCTTGAGCGTTTCGCCCTTGGTTCCGCTCGTCACCTTTGGGTCGGCAAAACCGATGACTCTTGCACCCAACCGATTGGCGGCCGTTTCAAAACTGAGGCGAGTGCGGGTTGAGGGTTCGAAGAATAGGGTGGCGACTACTTTTCCTTCCAGAAGACGGCGGTTGGGGTGTGCCTCAAATTCTTTTGCCATCTCGAGGAGATATTCAATTTTCTCGCGGGAATGACCTGCGATCGTAACAAGACTGCTTTTCATTTTTCCAAGTGTTTAAATTTGGATCGTACACAATTTGAGTTCAAAATTACAAAATAATTTTCGATAATAGGCGTGTTCGTTTTATTTTTCTGCTAAAAAATGTTTCGCTTTGCAAAAAATGCCATAAACGCGCGTACTATATTAATTAAAAATATTAACTTTGCATAAATATTTTCGTAAATCAACCAATGAAGAATATCCGCAAGAAATTTGTCATAACCATTTGGGGACTTGTCGTTGCAGGCCTCATCACGGTAGTCGTTTGCTTTGCTCTCATTTTTAACGGAAGCATCGGCTACATGCCCAACATCAGCGCCCTTGAAAATCCTGTCAACAAATTTGCCTCCCAAGTGTACAGCTCCGATGGAAAGTTGATGGGAACCTGGAGTTACTCAAGCGGTAACCGAATATTTGTCAGCTACGACCAGTTACCCCCCATGCTCATTAAGGCCCTTGTCGCAACCGAGGACGAGCGTTTCTTTGACCACTGCGGCATCGACTTCCGCGCACTTGGACGTGCCATCGTCAAGCGCGGTTTCATGGGGCAGAAGAGTGCCGGTGGTGGTAGTACCATTACGCAGCAGCTGGCAAAGCAGCTCTACAGCGAAAAAGCAAGCAGCGCAAAGGAACGTCTCCTTCAGAAACCTATCGAATGGGTTATTTCGCTCAAACTAGAGCGCTACTACACCAAGGAGGAAATCATCACGCTTTACCTGAACTACTTTGACTTCCTTCACAATGCTGTTGGCATCAAGACAGCCTCGAAGACTTACTTCAACAAAGATCCCAAGGACCTTACCATCAACGAGTCGGCAACGCTTGTCGGTATGTGTAAGAATCCGTCCTACTATAATCCCGTTCGTCAACCAGAACGTTGTGAGTCACGACGCAATGTGGTATTAAAGCAGATGGTTAAGAACGGTTATCTAACTCAGGAACAGTATGACAGTTGCAAGGCCGAACCTCTGGAACTACATTATACCCGCCAGGATCATAAACAGGGCATCGCACCTTATCTGCGCGAGCATCTTCGCCAGATAATGATGGCTAAAAAGCCGAACCACAAGGACTATTTCGCTTGGCAAGAGCAGCAATACTACGAAGACTCCATCGCATGGGAAACCGACCCTCTCTATGGTTGGTGCAACAAGAACACGAAACGCGATGGAACAAACTACGATTTGTACGCAGATGGCCTGAAGATCTTCACCTCTATTGATAGTCGCATGCAACGCTATGCTGAAGAGGCCATGCAGGAGCATGTTGCGAATTATCTTCAGCCGGCATTCGAAAGAGAGCAGAAGAGTAACTCTAAGTTCCCCTATGCCTCTAGTACTGATTATGGCAAACGCAAGCGCCAAATCGACAAGGCAATAAAGCAAAGCGATCGCTGGAGAACCATGCAGCAGGCAGGTTATTCGGAGAAGGAGATTGAGAAGGCATTTGATACTCCGGTAGACATGACTGTTTATTCGCCCAAGGGAGAAATCGACGTCACCATGACGCCCCGTGACTCCGTTCTCTACTACAAGAAGTTTTTGCGATCATCTTTTATGTGCATGGATAATAGAACGGGCGAGATCAAGGCATACGTGGGTGGTTTGGACTATCGTTACTTCCAGTACGACATGTGTTCCAAGGGTAAGCGCCAGGTGGGTTCTACCATCAAGCCCTACCTCTATGCACTGGCCATGGAGAGCGGCATGACACCTTGTGACGCAGTTCCCAACGAAAGACGTAGCTACGGCGGATGGACTCCCCGTGGTGGCGGTGGTGGTGGCATGATTTCACTGAAGGCCGCCCTTGCCTCTTCTAACAACGCTGTGTCGGCTTATCTGATTAATCAGTTTACACCTACTCAGTTTGTACAGACGCTTCGTCAGTTCGGCATTATGCAGAAACGTATTGATCCTAATATGACGCTTTGTCTCGGTGCGCTGGAAATTTCTCTCGCCGAGATGATTGGAGCATATTCGGCATTCCCCAACAAGGGTGTTAGAAAACTTCCAGTTTACGTGACCCGTATCGAAGACTCGGAGGGTAATGTGTTGGCAGACGTTTCTAAGGGACTTATTCCTCGTTCCAAGGAGGTTATTAGCGAAGGATCAAGCTATCGCATGATTACACTAATGAAGGGTGTAATAAACAGCGGTACGGGTGCCAGAATGCGTGGCAAGTACGGCATTCACGCTCCAATGGGTGGCAAGACTGGTACGACCAACGAGAACAGCGATGGCTGGTTTATGTGCTACGTTCCCAAACTCACTTGTGGGGCTTGGGTTGGCGGTGACGACCGCGACATCCACTTCAACTCAATGGCTTACGCCCAGGGTGCAGCAGCATCCTTACCCATTGCTGCCTTGTTCCTCAAGCGCGTGTTCCGCGATGCAAGTCTTAACATTTCTCCTCTTGAAGAGTTTGACATACCAAGCGAGCACCAGGATTGCGAAGGCATGTATAACGACTATGGCCCCACCGATGCTCCCACAGGTCTGGACGAGCTCGTGGAGTTTTAAACAATGAAACGAATATGAAAGTAATAGGTATCATACCTGCACGATATGCATCAACCCGTTTTCCCGGCAAACCTTTGGCTATGCTTGGAGGACTGCACATTATCGAGCGCGTCTACCGACAGGTACAAGGCACGTTAGATAGGGTAGTGGTTGCTACCGATGACAACCGAATTGCCGAGGCAGTTATCGCATTTGGAGGTGACGTCATCATGACCAGCACCGAACACAGAAGCGGAACTGACCGCGTCATGGAGGCATACACGAAAGTGGGTGAGGAGTTTGACGTTATTGTAAACATACAAGGTGACGAACCATTCATCCAACCCGAACAACTGCAGACTGTCTGCCGTTGCTTTGAGGACGAGAGCGTTGATATTGCCACGCTTGTAAAACCCTTCGCACCAGAGGATGGCTGGCAGACACTTGAAAATCCCAACAGTCCCAAAGTTGTCGTTGACAAGCAAATGCATGCGCTGTACTTTTCAAGAAGTGTGATTCCCTATTTCAGAGGAGTCGATGAAAGAAACGAATGGTTGAAGAAGCACACATACTACAAGCACATAGGATTGTATGCCTATCGCTCAGACGTGCTTAAAGAGATTACTTCGTTGCCACAATCATCACTTGAACTGGCTGAGAGCCTCGAGCAATTAAGATGGTTGGAGAATGGTTATACCATCAAGGTCGGGACAACGAACATTGAGACGATTGGGATTGACACACCCGAAGACTTGGCAAAAGCAGAACTCTACCTTAAGTCAAAAGGTGTCTAACAGTATTTGAAACTAAATGAAATCATTATAATAGATATGAAAATAAAGTCTGTAAAATTTGTTGCAATGGCGTTCCTGTTGTTTCCCGTAACGCTGAGCGCACAACAAATCAAGATTGGCAACTATACCTTCCCTGACGGAGCAGAGTACCAGGGAGAGATGTTTAAGGGTAAACCTTGGGGACAAGGTACGACAACTTTTAAGAATGGTGATGTTCACCAGGGAAGTTATGAAAAAGGCAAACGTCATGGCAAGGGCACATACCAGTTCTCCGACGGTGAGAAGTATGAAGGTGAGTGGTTTGCCGACCAACAGCATGGATACGGTACGTATTACTTTGCCAACAATAACAAATATGTTGGTCTTTGGTACAAGGACTTTCAGCAAGGCGAAGGCACCATGTATTATTACAATGGAGATGTCTACAAGGGAACCTGGCTGGAAGACAAGCGCGATGGCAACGGCACCTACACCTATGCGACTGGCGAGAGCTACGTAGGCCAGTGGAAAGGTGACAAGAAGAACGGCAAAGGAACGTTCTCGTGGAATGACGGCAACAAGTACGAGGGCTACTGGCGTGACAACCAGATGAGCGGCAAGGGAACCTACACCTATTCCTCAGGCGACACTTATAGTGGTGACTGGCTTAACGGAACACAGCATGGAAAAGGCATCTATCACTTCAAAAACGGCGACAAGTACGAAGGTTCATACGTAAAGGGTGAGCGTTCAGGCGAAGGAATCTTTACCTTTGCCAATGGCAACAAGTATGTGGGTTCGTTCAAGAATGGCGAACAGAACGGTGAGGGAACCTACACTTGGAATAACAAGGCAAGCTACACCGGTTCATGGCGTAACAACATGCCTCATGGCAAAGGCAAGTACGTCTGGGCAAACGGTGACATGTACGAAGGAATGTGGAAGAATGGCATCATGGAAGGTGATGGCATCCTCCGACATTCTGATGGAACGAAGTTCAAGGGTACTTTTAAAAACGGAATGAAGGAAGGATATGGCATCATGGAAGATGCACAGGGCAATCGCTATGAAGGAAACTTCCATGAGGACCGCAAGGATGGTTCCTTCGTCGAGAAGGACAAGTCTGGCAAGATCACTCGTAAGGGCGTTTACAAGAATGGAACCATCGTACAATAAACAAGATTCACTATAACCTTATTAATAATAATAAAAGAACACCATGGCAAAGACGAAGAAAGCAACTGCACCCAAGGCACCAACCTTGAAGTTGATAAAGAACGATGAATGGTTGCGCCCTTATTCTGACGCTATCGAAGGAAGATATAACTATGCAGTTAGCAAGATTGCAGAACTAACAGGAAACGGTGCAAAGACGTTGAGCGATGTGTCGACCGGATACCTGTACTATGGTCTGCACAGAACCGATAAAGGATGGGTCATGCGAGAATGGGCACCCACTGCAACGGCAATCTATTTGGTAGGAGACTTCAATGGATGGCAAGAGAATGACAAGTATGCATTTAAGCATGTCAGAAAGTCCGATAATTGGGAGATCAAGCTGCCTGCAAAAGCTCTTAAGCACGGCGATCTGTTCAAGTTGAGTATTCACTGGGACGGTGGTCAGGGAGAGCGTATCCCCGCATGGGCTAATCGTGTCGTACAGGACGAGAACACAAAGATTTTTAATGCTCAGGTATGGGCTCCCGAAGAGCAGTATGTTTGGAAGACCAAGAAGTTCAAGCCCAACACCGATCCTCTGTTGATATACGAATGCCATATAGGAATGGGACAGGATGCCGAGAAGGTTGGCACCTACGAAGAGTTCCGCATGAACGTATTGCCACGCGTCATCAAGGATGGATACAATTGCATCCAGATAATGGCCATCCAGGAGCATCCATATTACGGTTCCTTTGGCTACCATGTCAGCAACTTCTTTGCAGCGAGCAGCCGATTCGGCACACCAGAGGAGTTGAAAGCACTGATTGACGAAGCACACCAGAACGGCATAGCATGCATCATGGACATCGTACATAGTCATGCCGTAAAGAATGAACTGGAAGGTTTGGGTAATTTTGCCGGTGATCCTTATCAGTACTTTAATCATGGAGATCGTCGTGAGCATCCAGCTTGGGATAGTCTTTGTTTTGACTATGGAAAGAACGAAGTACTCCACTTCCTGCTCAGCAATTGTAAGTACTGGATGGAAGAATACCACTTTGACGGTTTCCGCTTTGACGGCGTAACTTCAATGCTTTATTACAGTCATGGTTTGGGTGAAGCATTCTGTGGATACGGCGACTATTTCAATGGTAATCAGGACGGAAACGCTATCTGCTATCTGACGCTAGCCAACGAACTCATTCATCAGGTCAACAAACATGCAATAACAATTGCTGAGGAGGTGAGCGGCATGCCAGGTCTTGCTGCACCTTTCAAGAATGGTGGATATGGTTTCGATTATCGTATGGCAATGAACGTGCCTGATTACTGGATTAAGACGATCAAGGAGCTAAAGGACGAAGACTGGAAACCAAGCAGTATGTTCTGGGAAGTAACGAACCGTCGTGCCGACGAAAAAACAATTTCTTATTGTGAAAGTCATGACCAGGCTTTAGTAGGTGACAAGACCATCATCTTCCGCCTTGTTGATGCCGACATGTATTGGCATTTCAAGAAGGGCGACGAGAACTTTATGGCCAATCGCGGTATTGCACTCCATAAGATGATACGTCTTCTGACTGCTTCTACCATAAATGGTGGTTATCTGAACTTTATGGGCAATGAGTTCGGTCACCCGGAATGGATTGATTTCCCTCGCGAAGGAAACGGATGGTCTCACAAGTATGCAAGAAGACAATGGAACCTTGTAGACAACAAGGAACTATGCTTTCATTATCTGGGAGACTTTGACGAAAAGATGGTGGCTACACTAAAGTCTATCAAGGCACTCCAAAAGACCAAGGTTCAAGAGATCTGGCACAATGATGGTGACCAAGTACTGGCATATCAGAGAGGCGACCTTCTGTTTGTGTTTAACTTTAGTCCCGACCGTTCTTTTGATGGTTATGGTTTTATGGTCAAAGAAGGTTCATGGGAGTATGTTCTCAACACAGATGCCAAGGAGTTTGGCGGAAATGGATTGAACGACGATAGTGTTAGACATTTCACGAACTATGATCCTCTTCTTGCTCGCGATCATAAGGGATGGCTCCAGCTTTACCTTCCAGCTCGCAGCGCTTGTGTATTACGAATCGTAGAAGAATAAACAAATGGCAGCAACGTCAAATACAAGAATCAAACAGGCAAGGCAAGTGGTTTATACCACTTGCTGCCTGATTTTTGTATCTTTTACGTTTCTGTACCTTTTCTTTTTTCAGTCAGATATGCTGTCAATGGTGCAGCATATCATGTCGAATGGACGCACATCGTATCACGTACTGATTTTCTCTTCACTTATTACGCTTGTTCTGAGTGTGCTTCCTTTCGTACAATCCTATTTCATCAAACTGCCAGTAAAGTTCATATCGCTACTGTGGTTCCCTTCGTTTTGGGCACTCGGCTGGCTTACGGATGTCGGTTTATCAGAGGTTGCACCAACCTCACATAGCATAAACGCTGTGCCGTTTGTTATTACGGCAATCCTGTATGCCATGGCGATCTTTGCATGGACACGATTATCTCGTGAAGTAGAGGCAAATACGCCGCTTACCAACATCTTTTGGCCCAACATCTTGCTATTGGTCATTGCCATGACCTTTACAACGTATGTTAGCAATACAAACCGAACGATTCATTATGAACTTCGTCTGGAAAGACTTGTTACGGAGGAAAAGTATCAGAATGTTCTGGACATTAGCGCACAGGAGGAACATCCTTCGCGCTGTATTATGTCTATTCGGGCCTATGCTTTGAGTCGTTTAGGTGAGTTGGGCGACCGCCTGTTTTTTTATCCAAACAGCAGTGGGGGAGAGTCGTTGCTTCCACCACCTACGGACAGCCTCCGCCCATCTAATTTACCCAAGATTTTAAGAGAATATCTTGGAGGTTTCCCCATCCACGACATGAATGCAACCAGATATTTGCAACACTTAGCTGCAGATTCCTTAGCCTCAGAACATGTTCATGAATATTTATTGTGCGCTTTGCTCCTTGACAAGAACATCGACACGTTTGTCGATAGCTTGGTGGTTTACTACAGTCCAAAAGATGAACCGGTTAAATTTCCTGTTCATCTGTCCTCATTGCCTCGTCACTTTGCAGAAGCCACAATACTGTACCAACGAATGTCAGAGAGTCCCAAGGTTGTACTGGACGATGACGAGACCTTAGAAAATTATCTTGCTTTCTTGGAACAATACAAGAAGGAAGATGATCCTGTTGAACGCGAGGCTATATGCAGAAAATACTATAACGAGACTTACTGGACTTATTATTATTTCAATAAATAAGTTGTCGTTTCTTGACTCGTATTTCCCTAGTTTTCCGGAATTTTTAAAGATACTTGCTCTTACGCATGGTAAGTGTAGAAGGAATCTTTACGAGTTTCTTCTTTTCTACTTTTTTAATAACGGTTCCTCCCTTGAGTTCCAACTTGTAAATACTGTCATTCAAGATGGTCAGGTTGCAAACCTGAGTGTCTGATCCCAAGTCATTGCTTAAATGAATGCTTGCGTGTGTTGAGTCCTTTATCTCACAAGAAGTTATTGACCATACACCATAGACGTTGCCGTTCATATAGCCATTCATTTTGCCAAACATTTCCATGCCGGGCACTTCAATACTCTCGTTATAGAGATCAAATTTGAGGCGGATATTTTCCGTATCGCTAATAATAGTTCCCTTCCAAGGTTCGGACGCATTGAGAGAAACGGGTATCATGGATAGCATCAGTATCCATTTTTTTAGAAAATTGGATTTCATATCATCTTGATTATTTGCGCTACAAAGGTAATTGATTTTAGTCAATAAATATATTATTTATCAAATAAATAACACTTTTTATCATTATTTATATATAATAATGTAGTAATTTTGCGCTCGATTTAAGGTAAAAGTAAGATAGGATAAGATTCAATGGAAAAAACACAGTACATGCCTGACTTTATTTTCGAATCAAGTTGGGAGGTTTGTAACAAGGTTGGTGGTATTTATACCGTTTTGTCAACTCGTGCAAAAACTTTGCAAACAGTATTAAAAGACAAGGTTGTTTTTATTGGTCCAGATTTTTGGCAGGGTAAAGAGAATCCGCTTTTCTTGGAAGATAATACTCTTTTTGACGCATGGCGTAAAAAAGCAGAGAAAGAGGAATTGCATGTACGTGTAGGACGTTGGAATATTCCTGGTCAACCCATTGTTGTTTTGGTTGACTTCAATCCATATTTTACTATTAAGAATGATATTTATGGTTCCGCCTATGCCGACTACCAGGTTGAGTCACTTCACGGTTATGGTGATTATGACGAAGCAAGTATGTTCAGCTATGCAGCGGGTAGGGTAGTGGAGAGCTATTATCACTATGCATTGAGCAAGAAGTGCAAGCAGGTTGTTTACCAAGCTCACGAATGGATGACAGGTCTTGGAGCACTTTACATCAAGAAGCATGTTCCCGAAATTGCAACCATCTTTACCACTCACGCTACTAGCATCGGCCGCAGTATTTGTGGTAACAACAAACCTCTTTACACTTACCTGAACAACTACAATGGTAATCAGATGGCTCAGGAGCTGAACATGGAGGCAAAGCATAGCATTGAACGTCAAACCGCTCACAATGTTGACTGCTTCACGACCGTAAGCGACGTGACGGGTTTAGAGTGTGAGGAGCTGCTCGACAAGAAATGCGACGCTATTCTTATGAATGGTTTTGAAGCTGATTTTGTTCCCAAAGCAGCACAGTTTACGAAGAAGCGCAAAGCCGCTCGTGCCAGACTACTGGAGGTTGCCAATGCGTTGATGGGTACCGAACTGAAAGACGAGACTCTTATCGTAGCAACTTCCGGTCGTTACGAGTTCAAGAATAAAGGTATTGATGTCTTTATCGATGCCATGAATCGACTCAACTACACAGAAGACCTCAACCGTGATGTTCTTGCCTTCATTGAAGTTCCCGGCTGGCAGGCAGGTCCTCGTGAAGATCTGAAAGGCCGTCTCGAAAGCGGCATGACATACAACACTCCCCTTGACTTCCCCATCATCACTCACAATCTTCATCAATACGATGGAGATCGTGCAACAGAAATGATGAAGTACTTGAATATGCTGAATCAAGGTGATCGCAAGGTAAAATGTATCTTTGTGCCTTGCTACTTGGATGGTCAAGATGGCATCTTCAACATGTCATATTACGATTTGTTAATTGGCAACGACCTGAGCATTTATCCTTCATACTATGAACCTTGGGGGTATACTCCTCTCGAAAGCGTTGCATTCAAGGTTCCCTGTGTTACGACAAGCCTTTCCGGCTTCGGCATGTGGGCAAACAAGGTCAAGGGCGAGCAGAGTCACATAGAAGATGGCGTTGAAGTAATAGAACGTGATGACTACAACTATGACAATGTTTGCAATGCCGTTAAGGATACCGTCTTGCGTATGACCAAGATGAACAAGAAGGAAACTGATGCTGCACGCAAGAATGCTTCAAAGTTGGCAGAAATGGCATTGTGGAAGAACTTCATTACATACTATTATGATGCCTATCGTGTTGCAATCGAGAACATGAAAACAAGAATGTACCTTCGCAACAACTGATTCCCTAAATAATTAGTAGGTTAAACGACTAAACGATTAAACAACTAATAACCAAATATTTAAGTTATGAAAATCAAAGCAAGTAACAGCAATCAGGCTAATTTTCGCACTATTTCAGTGAAGAGTAATATTCCTGAGGCGCTGAGCAAACTGGAAGAGTTGGCTCACAACATGTGGTGGGCATGGAACCATGACTGTCGCAGTCTGTTCCGTAACCTCGACGAGGA
>JAKSLN010000067.1 GCA_024401165.1 Bacteroidaceae bacterium | reverse complement strand
AAAAAATATGAAAAGACTTTTCGTTAGCATCTTAGCTGCGTTGTGTGCTGTGACCACAATGCGTGCTCAGACGGCTTTGGAGGAGATAACAAAAGACCCTGGGAAGAGTGGTGGTGTGTACTATGCGTACCCTGCTCCTACGACGGATCAGACACCGGCTCCCAAAGGGTACAAAGCATTCTATATCAGCCACTATGGACGTCATGGTTCTCGCTACATGCTGAGCGACGAAGACTACCGACGCCCACTCAACATGCTGCGTCAGGCTCGCGACATGGGTGCGTTGACGCCAAAAGGACAAGACGTGCTGAAGCGTATGGAGGAAATCTGGCTCGAAGCAGAGTTCCACGGTGACGAATTGGCTCCGTTGGGCAAGCGTCAGCACCGCGGCATCGCCGAACGCATGTACCGTTCGTTCCCCCATCTCTTCACGGACAAAGGACGCGTAACGGCCCGCTCAACCACTTCAATGCGCGTGGCGCTGAGCATGGTTGCCTTCTGCGAACGCCTGAAGGAGTTGAATCCCAAGGTCAACCTGGACTGGGAGACGAGTCGCAAGCACATGAGTTACCTCAATTCGCATACCCGTCGCTACGATGCCTTGAAGCGCGATCCGATGGGTTGGCAGCGCGACCATAATCAGTTCTGTGCTCGTGGAATCGATGCCTCACGCTTTACCTCGCAGCTGATTTCCGACACCTCGTTCTATCGCAAGGCACGCGTCTTCCCCAACATGCTGATGAGTCAGCTCTTCGACGTTGCCATCGACCTTCAGGACATGGAAACGGAGGTCTCGCTCTTTGACATCTTCACGCCCGAGGAACTCTATCAGTACTGGCTTAACGGCAACAGTTGGTTCTACAACTGCGATGCCGACAGTCCCTACAACAAGGGTACGGCGTTGGAGAGTACCGTACCTTTGCTTCAGAACATCATCGACGGCGTGGATGCTGCCGTCGAGGGGAAGGGTGATGCGGCTACACTTCGTTTTGGCCACGATGGAAACATCATTCCCCTGGCGTCAATCATGCGCCTGAAGGGTTGTGATGCCAATGAGAGTGACTTGTACAAGGTGGATCAGGTGTGGCGTAACTACTACGTTTCGCCCATGGGTGCTAACATCCAGCTTATCCTGTACCGCAAGGGGGCTTCGGACGATATTTTGGTGAAGATCATGCACAACGAGGTGGAGACTTCCATTCCCGTGCAGACCGACCGTTATCCCTACTATCGCTGGGCTGACGTGCGCTCGTTCTGGCTTTCACAAATCCAAAAGCACGCACCTAAGGAATAACCTTACAACCTGTCCATAACAAAACAGAGGCGTTCCCATCAAGGAGCGCCTCTGTTTTGTAGTGTATCAGATTGGTCGGATTAGCGTGCCTGAACGTATTTGTGGAGGGTGGCGCGAACGGCACCTGCTCCGGCGTAGAGTTCTTTGACCATGCCTTCGATCTGCTCGCCAAGTCCTGCCTCATAGAGGTCGAGACCAAAGATGTCGGCGCGTGAGAAGAGTTGCTTGAGCGGACTCCAGTCCTGGTCGGGCTTGCCAATCTCGAGGGGGGCAACGATGGCCATGAGTTCGTCGAGCTTGGGGTCGGAAGAGGGACTGAAGGGCTGGAGGTTGTCGTCCAGCGCCTTAAGGAAACGTGCGTAACCAGCAAGGGTGAGGGGAATGAGGACGAGGTTGCTCTTGTCAAGACCGCGTGCCACGTACTTCTTGAGGGTTTCGCCGAAACGGATGGGAAGCTTCTGACTGGTATCGGTCGAGATACGCTGGGGAGCGTCAGGCATGAAGGGGTTGGGCAGTCGCTTGTTGATAACGTCGCCAATGAACTCGTAGGGATTCAGCACGCCGGGGTCGGTGACTACGGGCATGGCTTCCATGTAACCAATCTTCTGGATGAATGGACGCAGGTCCTCGTCGGCCATCTCGGCAGATATCAAGGTGTAGCCCAGCATCACACCATAGATGGACATGGCGGTGTGCAGAGGGTTGAGGCAGGTGGTGACCTTCATGGTTTCAACCTGATCGACAATCTCGCGTGTGGTGTAAAGGGCTCCGCCGAGGTTGAGGGGAGGACGACCGTTAGTGTAGTTGTCCTCGATGACGAGGTACTGTACCTCCTCTGCGTTGACGAAGGGAGCGGTGAAGGTGTGCTTCTCGGTCTCGATGTAGTCGTTGTCCTCGAATCCGTCCTCTGCCAGCATGGCCTGTACTTGTGAGTGGGGGCGGGGAGTAATCTTGTCAATCATTGACCAAGGGAAGGTTATCTTGCTCTCATCCTTCAGGTAAGCAAGGAACTCGGCAGGTACAAGTCCGTCGGCAGCCCAGCGCTCGGCATAAGCCATGACGCCTGCCTTGACCTTGTCGCCGTTGTGCGAACAGTTGTCCATTGACTGTACGGTGAGGGGCATGGAACCGGCCTTAAAACGCTCAAGAAGGAGAGCGCAGACCTTACCCATGGCGAAGACGGGAGAGAGTCCGCGAGCCAGATCGGCCTCGTTATAGGTGTAGCCTTTCTCTGTGATGGTGAAGGAGATCATTTGCAAACTGGGAGCACGGAAGACCTCCACGAGGCGCTGCCAGTCGGGGAACTGAGGGTCGGCCTTGAGCGATTCTGTGACGCTGGCGATGACCTTCTTCTCGATGGTGCCGTTGGAGCAGAGCGAGACGGCCAATGAAAGGTTCTGGTAGGGAGCGTATGCCTTGTCGATGACTTCGTAGTCAAAGGTTTCTGCCACGATGACGCCGCGGTCGTATTGACCAGTGTTCAGGGCGTCGTTGAGGATGGCTGCAGGAAAGGCACGGAAGATGTTTCCACCTCCGAAGTGTACCCATGTGGGTTCGTCGTGTGTCTTCTGTGCAACAGCCTTAATGTCGAACTTGGGAAGCAAATAGCCTTTGGCTTCCCATTCTGAGGGATTAAATCCCTCCTTCAATATGTCTGTAAGTTTCATTTTCGATAATTCGATTTTTCGATAATTCGGTTATTCGATTACTCGGCGACTCGATTGTACGATTACTCGTTTTTTGCTTTAATCAAAGAATCCCGGTTGTTTGTACTCGATGCCGAGTTCGCGGTCAACGGTAGCCATGATGCCCTGCATCTGACCCATGGCAAACATGCGACCGAGTAGGGTGTAGCCTGAGTTGTGTCCGTGGGCTGACTCGTCAAAGATGCCGCCGGGCTCGTCGGTGAATGTCATGCCGTGGTCGACACGCATGGGCAGACGACGGCCGCTGTTGCATTTACCGTCTCGTTCTGCCTGCTCGAAGATACGGGTGAGCTCGATGAGGTCGCCGCGACCGCCTAAATGACTGGCTTCGGTAAAGTTACCATTGGGGAAGATGTGGCAAGAGCGAAGGTGAACGAAGTGGGTACGATCGGCAAACTTGCGTGCCATGGCGGTTACATCGTTGTGCTCTCCTGCCGAGAGACTGCCGGCGCAGAAGGTCAGACCGTTGTGTTTATTGGGGACTGCGTCGAGGAACCACTGGATATCCTCGTCGCTGCCAATAATACGAGGCAGACCGAATACGGGATAGGGAGGATCGTCGGGGTGAACGCACATGTTGATGTCGTATTCCTCGCAGATGGGCATGATGGCCTCGAGCCAGTACTTCATATTGGCTTGCAGCTGCTGCTTGTCAATTCCGTCGTAGAGTTTCAACAGGTCGTGGAACTTTTGGATGGGAGCTGCGTCACCCTCGCTGAAGTTGCCAGAGACGAAGCCTTGTGTCTTGATGATGATGTTTTCCACCATGTCGTGGTCGAACTCGGGAGTTGCAGTTTCCTTAATCTTGTCGGCCTCGGCTACGAGGTCGCGTCCCCACTTGTGGTTCTGGGAGAAGGCCGCCCATTCCTCACGAGCTCCCTCACGCTTGAGGATGTAGATGTCGAAGTAGGCAAACATACCCCAATCCATGTAGAGATTGGTCGAACCGTTGGGATTGTCGTGTAAGAGGTCGGTGCGCGCCCAGTCGAGAACGGGCATGAAGTTGTAGCAAATGCACTTGATGCCTTCCTCACCGAGGTTGCGCAAACTTTGCTTGTAGACCTCAATCTGCTCCTCACGGTCGGGACCGCCATACTTGAGGGTCTCGACAACGGGCAAACTCTCTACGACACTCCATTTCATGCCATACGATTCGATGTACTCCTTCAACTCGTGAATCTTTTCACGTGTCCATACTTGTCCCAGAGGGACATCGTGGAGGGCCGTTACGATGCCTTCCACACCTATTTGTTTCAGTTGGGCAAGAGTGATCTTATCCTTCTTGCCAAACCAGCGCCATGTTCTTTCCATAAGCCTTAAAACTTAAAGTAATTCTTTGCGTTATAGTAACTGATGTCCTCTACCATCTGCTTGATGCGGTCCATCTCGCTTGCGGGGATTTCGCCATTCTCCACATCTCGTCCGATGAGGTTGCAGAGGGTGCGGCGGAAGTATTCGTGACGGGGGTATGAAAGGAACGAGCGGCTGTCGGTGAGCATACCTACGAAGCGACTGAGGAGACCCAGCACTGAGAGGGCGTTCATCTGACGCTCCATGCCGTCCTTCTGGTCGTTGAACCACCAGCCCGAACCAAACTGAATCTTGCCGGGAGTTGGACCCTGCTGGAAGTTGCCAAGCATGGTGGCAATCATCTCGTTGGCTGAGGGGTTGAGCGGATAGAGGATGGTCTTGGCTAGGAGGTTCTCCTTGTCGAGGGTGTCGAGGAACTTGGCCATGGCAATGGCGGTGTTCCACTCGCCGATGCTGTCGAATCCGGTGTCGGGACCGAGCTGAGCCATCATGCGGCTGTTGTTGTTGCGAAGGGCACCATAATGGAACTGCTGCGTCCATCCTGAGCGAGCATCCATACGTGCGAAGTCGAGCATGAGGGCTGACTTGAACTTGCGGTCCTCGAGGTCGGTGGGCTTCTGGCCTGCCATTACCTTATTAAAAATATTGTTGATTTCTGTTTCGGTGAAATCCTCTGCATAGAACTCGCAGATGCCATGGTCGCTGAGGCGGCAACCCTGCTGCTCGAAGAAGTCGTGACGTTTCTGCAGGGCATCGAGCAAGTCGTTGTAGTTGTTGATGCTGACGCCTGATACCTCTGTCAGCTTCTCGATGTACTGGCGGTATGCTTCGGGGTTCTCAACGGCCATTGCCTTGTCGGGACGCCAGGTGGGCAACATCTTGATTTCGAAGCCCGACTCGCGGGTTGCGATGTGGTGCTCAAGCGAGTCGATTGGGTCATCCGTGGTGCAGACTGCTTCAACGTTGTAATGGCGCATCAAGCCACGAGCAGAGAACTCGGGCAACTGCAACTTCTCGTTACATTCGTCAAAGATCTCGCGAGCGGTAGAGGGATTCAGTATCTTGTCGATACCGAAAGCTGTTTTTAGTTCGAGATGCGTCCAGTGGTAGAGGGGGTTACGCAAGGTGTAGGGCACGGTCTCTGCCCACTTTTCGAACTTCTCCCAGTCTGTAGAGTCGCCGGTGATGTACTTCTCGTCCACGCCATTGGTACGCATGCCACGCCACTTGTAGTGGTCGCCTCCGAGCCATACCTCGGTGATGCTGCGGAACTTGTGGTCCTTGGCTACCATCTCGGGGATGAGGTGGCAATGGTAGTCGATGATGGGTAGACTCTTTGCGTGCTCGTGATAGAGCATCTGTGCAGTTTCGGTTTCCAGAAGGAAATCCTTGTCCATGAATTGTTTCATATTCTTATCTTGTATTAATCTTCAATTGGTTTATACTTGGGAACGAGTACCTTGATGACAGACCATGCCAGCAGGTATGCGATAGCGCAGTAGCAGAAGACGACCATGTAAGCTGCGGGTTTGCCTTCGTTGCCGAAGAATGAGAAGCCATTGTTCTCGGCATAGGTGAAGAATGCACCAGCGCCCTTGTTGATGGCGAAGCTGCAAAGGCCACCGAACATGGTACCGATACCGGTGATGGTGGCAATGGCGCGCTTGGGGAACATGTCGCCGATGGTAGAGTAGAGGTTAGCCGACCATGACTGATGACCTGCACCTGCCAGACCAATGATGATGGCTGGCCACCATACGCTATACTCGGCCAGAGGCTGGGCCACAAGGGCAAAGATGGGCAGGAAGGCAAAAATGAGCATACCGCGCATACGACCAGCATAGGGGTGCATGCCCTTCTTCTCTACGAAGTACTTGGGGGCGTAACCGCCAATGATGCTGACTACGGTAACGATGAGATAGAGTACGAAGAGTAGCATCTGGCCGGTGAAGGTTGAGGCGGGATGGCCAAGTTCCTTGAAATAGGCGGGAGCCCAGAACAGGAAGAACCACCACACACCATCGGTGAGGAACTTGCCCATGATGAATGCCCACGTCTGACGGTACTTGAAGCAGTCGATGATGCCAAACTTGGCACCCTCCTCCTTCTTCTCCTCAACCTGTGCGGGAGCTTCGTTGGCATCTTGGTTGATGTATGCTAGTTCGTCCTTATTGACAAATTTGCTCTCGCTGGGATGAGAATAGAAGACAATCCATAGACCTGCCCAGATGAAGCCAATGGCACCGATGATGATGAAGGCCATCTCCCACCCGAAGGCATTGGCTAATTGTGGAATGGTGAGTGGTGCCAAAAGGGCACCAACGCTGGCACCAGCATTGAAGATGGAGGTGGCAAAGGCACGGTCCTTTTTGGGGAAATACTCGGCAGTCACCTTGATGGCTGCGGGGAAATTGCCCGCCTCACCGGCTGCAAGGAAGCAGCGGCAAGCGATGAAGAACCACACGCTCAAGGTCAGTCCCCAGAGACCTAACTGTGATGCCTTCTCCATTCCACGGAGTGCATCCATGCTCTCTGCACCATTGCAAAACATTGTCAGCCAACCGCAACCGGCATGCAGACATGCTGCGAGACTCCACAGCACGATGGCCCAGATGTAACCCTTCTTGGTGCCCATGATGTCGATGAACTTGCCGGCAAAGAGGCTGATGAAGGCGTAGAAGATGGAGAACGTTGCTGTGATGGTACCATAGTCGTTATCATCCCAATGAAAATCCACGGCAATGAAGTCCGTGTAGGTGAGCGAGAGAACCTGTCGGTCCATGTAGTTCACCAAAGTTGCCAGGAAGAGCATGCTGCAGATGATCCAGCGAAAGTTCGTCATGGCTTTCTGATAGTTGTTACTCATAATATAATTAGTTTTAAGTTAAGTTTATTTCTTGTCTTGTTCCATTTGTTGAATCCAGAGTTTTTTTACTTCTTCCCAACGGTAGAAGCATCCGTTGATGGCCTTGAGTGGCAGGTGAGCATCTCGCTCGTTGAGGAGCAGTCGTAGGATGATGTCTTGCTTTGCCTTTCCCTGATAGAAGACCAACTGCAGATTGGCGGCCATGGGAACCAACTCGTAGTCATGCCAATATGTTGCCACACGATCTGCATCTGTGTCATTCCCTTGCACTTGTTTGCATTCCTCGACCCGCATGAGGGTAAGGAGGCGCAAGAGAGCGCTGTCGTGTCCGAAGCGAAGGTGGATGCTGTTGTCGTTCGTCTTATTGATGTTTTGCAGAAACTCTACAGCCTCGTCGATGATGCTTTTGAGGAGGTTGTGCGAACTGCGCGAAGTCGTGCCATCGTTCAGGGTGGCAGGTCCGTTGGTAACGTACATTCTGTAGTTGATGGCTTTCCAGTACGCTTCTAATTCCTGATGCTCAAAGATGTCATACATGTTGCTGAGCATGGCATCCTGCATGTTGGAGGCAATCCAGTAAAGTCCATCGAAGAGTTGGATGGGGTCCTCAATCTGCTCGGGATTTACAAAGATGTGAGCCATCAGGCGTTCGGGGTGGCAGTAAGCCTTGTAAATGGAATCCTCTGTTTGCGTCCAGAAGTCTCCTTTTTTGAAACCCTTCAGTTCTTCCGACTCCTGATTGATGACCGTCATGTCACGCTCGTAGGCAGAACGCTGTATCCGAATTGTAGGCATCAGTTCCTTTATGCCCTCGCAGGCAGCCATCATGCTCATCATACAGCGTCGTGAGGTGCTGCTCTGCGCCTTGACGTTCTGTGTGTGCTGGAAGAGGGTGGGGAAGTTGCTTGCCATGCGTTGTGCGATGTCGTGGTGCTGCTTCTCGCCTAATGCGGTCAGTTCGCCGCTTCGTCCCTTGGCATCTGCCCATACGTTGTCGAGGCGTTTGCGCAACGCCTTTCCTGCCTCCGTCAGTTCGTGCTCGTCAAACTCCTTCAGCACCTCCTCGTAGCGTCTGTCTTCCGTTAGCCAGCGGCTTCCATGACGTCCATAGTGACTCAGGAAGACCGGGACGTAGCCCGTTGGCGCGGGAGTGAGAGCGGGTGGTGGGGGGTATGCAAAATAAGAACTGCCCAACTGTTCGTTGGACTGTCCCCATGCCTGCAATGTCAGGGTAAAGAGCGTGAATATGACCAGAAACCTAACGTGCATATTCGTAGCGAATATTGTTCTTTGTCACATTTTCTGCACACTCCACATGGATGGGCTCCTCTTTCGGCGCAGGAATAAAGCCTTCGCCAACACGTGGGCGGAGGTCATATCGCCCTCCCTCGTAATCCGTCTTCTTGACAACGCGAAGGTCGATGTTGCTGAAGTGAATGTCGTGAACCTTGCCGGGCACGTCGCCTCCTACGAAGCAACCGTTTTCGCCCACGCAGGTGATGTTGTTGAAGTAGATGCGGCTCACCTCGCCACACTTACCCTCGGTCGCACCCTTGGGGAAACGCCATCCGGCATCCTTGTGGTTGCCAATGGCACGGGGGTAACTGGTGACGTATACTGGTTCGGACTTGCCCCACCAAACATCGCTGAAGTAGTGGCAGTCCATGATGATGTTGCTGAAGATGACATCGGTGACCGTACCTTCGTCTCTGTTCTGAATGCCAAGTCCACGGTTGCTGGCCTTGATGACACAGTCGCTGATGACGACGTGCGAAATGCTGTCCATGTTCTCGCTGCCTATCTTGATGGCACACGAGCGTCCTGTCATGACGCAGTTCGTCACTGTGATGTCCTGGCAGGGGCCGTACGTCTCATACTCGCGGCGGTTCTTGAGGCAGATGCAGTCGTCGCCGCTCTCGATGAAGCAGTTGGCGATGCGCACCTTCTTGCTGTGGTCAAGGTCGATGCCGTCGCCGTTGCGAATCTTGAGGCTGTTCAGGAGGGAAATACCCTCGATGAGTGCATCGTAGCAACCCACGAGGTGGACGGTCCAGTAGGCTCCCTGACGAATGGTGACGTCACGGATGGTCAGATGTTTGACACCCATGAGGGTGAGCACGTGGGGACGTGGGTCGAACTTCGGGTCGACCAAAGGCTTCAGTTCATACGAGTCGCCCAGTTCCTTGCCCATGAAGGCGATGCCGTTTCCATCGATGGTTCCTCGTCCGGTAA
Organism: Bacteroidaceae bacterium; assembly: GCA_024401165.1. GTDB lineage: Bacteria > Bacteroidota > Bacteroidia > Bacteroidales > Bacteroidaceae > Physcousia. The sequence goes on along the minus strand of JAKSLN010000067.1, from coordinate 5,893 downwards.
TGGATAGGTTTTCAATGTCTTTACACCAAAGCCACATCATGCCTTCGCCCCGGTTTTCGCCAAAAGCGCTCAGGCAATAAATGTCTTCGTTAGGGTTGGCGAGGAGGGTTGCGTTGACGTCGAGGTGCAGATCGATGTTGCTCTTCAACTCGATTGGTCCTGCCATGAAGGTGTGTCCCGTTGGCAACAGCACCTGCCCGCCTCCTGCTTGTGTGCAGGCGTCGATGGCTTTCTGGATGGCAGTGGCGTCGTCCGTTCGCCCATCGCCCTTGGCTCCATATTCCAGTACGTTGAATATGCGTTCTGCCCAAACAGCAGGTGTCAGGCAGATAAGGCAGAGCAAAGTTAGTATCAGTTTCTTCATCGAGTCGATTCGGCGGTTATGGTCTTTTCTTTACATTCCTGAAAGCATCTCTTTTGGGGGGAGACTTCTCATTCATATATCTTTCAACGCAAAATTACAAAAAAATATCGAAAACGAGAAAATAATATTTTTTTTTGTGAAAAACATCACGGCGCTTTCTTGATTCCTCACATCTTTTTTGTATTTTTGCACCCGTTATATTAAGGAAAACCGGATTTAAACTAAAAATAATTAAGGTATATGGGTGGTTTCTTTGGCGTAGTGTCTGCGCAACCTTGTGCTGCAGACCTCTTCTATGGAACAGATTATCAGTCTCACCTTGGCACACGCCGTGGTGGTATGGCAACTTTCAGCGAGGAATTAGGTTTTTATCGTGCAATTCATAATCTAGAGAGTACTTATTTCCGTACTCGTTTTGAGGCAGAATTGCCCAAGTTCCGTGGCAATGCCGGGATTGGCGTCATCAGCGATACGGATGCACAGCCGATGCTGATGAATTCTCATCTGGGACGTTTCGCCCTCGTGACGGTGGCTAAGATTAATAATGCAGAAGAGTTGGCACAGCAACTACTCGAAGAAAACATGCATCTTTCGGAGTTCTCAAGTGGCAAGATTAATCCTACGGAACTGGTCGGCCTGCTGATTATCAAGGGAAAGAACTTTATTGAAGGGATTGAGAATGTGTACAATAGCATCAAGGGAAGCTGCTCCATGCTGTTGCTGACCGAAGATGGCATCATAGCAGCTCGTGACAGCTGGGGTCGTACACCTATCGTCGTTGGAAAGAAGGACGGTGCCATGGCAGTGGCAACCGAAACGACAGCATTTCCCAATCTGGGATATGAGACAGCCCAGTTCGTCGGTCCGGGCGAAATCCTCCGCATCAAATCCGATGGCGTTGAACAATTGCGAAAACCTAATGAAGGCATGCAGATTTGTTCGTTCATGTGGGTTTATTACGGTTTCCCCACCAGTTGTTATGAAGGCAAGAACGCCGAGGACGTGCGCAACGAGTGCGGTCGTGTAATGGGGCAGGAGGATCCTACCGAGGTGGACTGCTGCTGTGGCATCCCCGATAGTGGTATCGGTATGGCCGTAGGTTATGCTCAGGGACATGGCTGCCCCTACCAGCGTGCCGTGTCCAAGTACACCCCTACCTGGCCTCGCAGCTTTACCCCAACCAATCAGGAGATGCGTAACCTGGTTGCTAAGATGAAGCTCATTCCCAACAAAGATATCCTGAAGGACAAGCGCGTGCTCTTCTGCGACGACAGCATCGTGCGTGGTACGCAGTTGCGTGACAACACCAAGGAACTCTTCGAGTTGGGCGCTAAGGAAGTACACATGCGTATTGCTTGTCCTCCCCTCATCTATGGTTGCCCCTTCATCAATTTTTCGGCTTCGAAGAGCGACATGGAACTCATCACTCGTCGTGTCATCGACAAGTTCGAGGGCGACTGCAATAAAAACCTCAAGGCATACGGAACCACCGACTCTCCCGAGTACACTCGCATGGTACAGGAGATTGCCGACCAGCTTAACCTTTCTTCTCTGAAGTTCAGTAAGCTGGAGACTTTGGTAGAGGCTATCGGTCTTCCCAAGTGCAAGATTTGTACCCATTGCTTTGATGGTTCATCTGCATACACACTCGAGGAGAAGAATCATCAGTAGTACAACAAGGATATTCCTACTTAGCATAAAGCATTCCCCGTTGTTAAGTGAAGGTTAGGTGAAGGGTTGGTGAAGAGTTATCGCCAACCCTTCACCTGTCTAATAAGCTTATAGACAGAGTTTTCTATCTCGTTGGTGAAGAGTTGCTGCCTCTTTTATGCTGACTTAAAGTTTTATGAAGATCTTTAGTTTGAAAAGTATCCACGCGATGAGGCCCATCAGCACGTCGAAGGTTAGGGCATAGCCCAGCGAAGCCACCTTGGCGCAACATCCCATGCTTAGTAAATCCTCGTAGAATGTTCCGGCTATGCCCGTCTTCCACATGAGGGGAGACAGCATCTCGCTTGCTACGTACAGCACGATGGCGTTGGTGCCAAACCACAGGAAGGGGCGGCACCATTGCTTCCAGTCCCGATTGTCGATGATGTATTTGAGCAATGAGAGCAGTAAAGTGGCTAAACCACAGGTAACTAACACATAGCTTGGAGACCAGATGCGCTTGTTCAGAGGCAGGAGCGGTTCGGATCCTTTGTGCCATTTGAACATGATGGCTATACCTACGCATAGGAAGAGAAAGCCGTAGGTCACGAGGGTAGAGAAGTGGGGATTGCTCTTTTTCTCGTGTTTCAGGAGTCGGCCAATGAATACGCCCAAGAGAGTATGGGCAGTAGCTGACACGGTACCGAGCAGGCCTTCGGGGTCAATGGGACTTTTCTGGTACAGATGTTCTTTGCCTAGGAGAGCGCGGTCGATGATGCTGGCTATGTTGCTCTCGTCTTGCGCATAACCGTTGAACAGGAGCAAGACGGTGGCGTAGGCCACTAAGATACATGCGCTGATTAATAGTAGGTAGGGCGCCTTTTTTACATAGCGGTGAATGATGCAGGCGGCCAGGTAGCAGAGGGCTATTCGCTCCAAGACGCCCCAGATGCGCAGGTGGGCCAGGATGTCCTCTTTGCCGCCTATCCACATGTCCCAGGCATGAAGTGCCACTCCGATGGCAAACATTTTCACGCTTCGCCAGAAGACCTGGCGCAGGTCCGCCTTGCTTGACATGGGGATGCAGACGCCCACGATGAAGAGGAAGAAGGGGAAAACGAGGTCGCAAGGCGTCAGGCCGTTCCATGCAGAGTGGGTGAGGGGCTCGAAGTATTCGTGCCCAGCCCCATTATTGACAAGAATCATGCCGGCCACGGTGAGGCCGCGCAGTATGTCGAGTGAGAGAAGACGTTTATTTGAGTTCATAGTTCACAGTTCATAGTTCATAATTCACAGTTCATAGTTATTCTCAAATGCTTATCATGCTTTGCAGTCATAATTCTTAGTTCATATTTTTTTGTGTGCAGGTTTGCTGACGTTCTTTTTTTTGCACGCTTTTATTGCACTAACCCTCAATCGGGAGGAGTATGGCCTTCACCCTCTTCACGGCGTCTCCCTCTGCCTCTGCACCATACGTATTCTGTTGCAAGGTCCAAGGTTCCTCCATAGCGTACCAGTCGATGATGAAGGCAGGGTTTGTGTCCGTCTTGGTGCTGCTGTTGCCAATGGGGCTCATGGGCAGCTCGCCCTTGAGTTCTTGCTTCAGGATGCTGAAAAAGTGCTTCCAACGTGGGTAGTAGAAGTCGCGGAGCAAGCCGTTCCACTCCTTGTGGGCATAGTCGCGCAACTTGCCCGTGTCGGCACAGTAGCGGTTGCCCCAAGTGGTAATCTGCACACGGGCATTCCATTCGTAGAGACGGGCCTCTTTTGCGTTGGTGGCGACACGCTTGGCCTGCTCAATCCAGCGTCCCACGCGGAACTCCGGACGTGTAGCCAACAGACTGTCCTGCGTGAGCAGCAAGTCGAGGAACTGCTGGCTTTTCTGCTCGAAGCCCCATAGATCGAAGTTCTTGAAGTCGTTGATGGCCTGGTGGTAAGTGATGCGGGCCTGGTCGGCAATGGCCTGTCGGCACAAGTCTACGAGGTCGTACTGGAAGTTGTCCCAGGCAGCAGGGGAGATAAGTCCCTCTTGGTAGGCCTTCTGCATCTCATCAGCCACCTCGGCCATGCGCTGGGCAGCCTCCCAGATGTCGTTGCCGTTGTAATAGGGAACCATCTTGCTCCAACTCGAAGCCTGGTAACTGTTGAGCGATGGACGACTGCAGAAGATGCTCTCGCTGGGACCTTGCTGGTTGTTGCCTCGTGGGCAGTTATAGATTGTCTTATAAAGCGTTACCCACACCTTACAAAGTTGTTTTTTCCATGTCGGGTCAGAATGATCCTGGGTTGGCACGGCCGGAATCTGGTTCAGCCCGTACCGGGCACAGGCATAGTCGTAGATGAACTGGGGGGTAAGGGCGTCCTGTACCAGGGTACTTTCCTCGCGCCAAGGCAGTTCGCTCATCAGCTCGTACATGATGGGGTTGGTTTCGCTACCCTCCATCGTGAAGCCCCATCCCTTCATGTGCGTCTTGAAGTTGCGACGGGCGTTGAAGAAGTTCTCCACGAGTTGGTCCATGCGTCCGTGCATGCCAATGTTGGCACCGAAGTTCTCCAGCATGCAGAATAGCCAGTCGTGTCCGCGGTAGCCTTGCTCGCGGTACCACACGCTGCTTGGCTCGCCATACTGTGGACGGCACTCGCTGAAGAGGTCGAGGATGAGCAGGTCGCCCGGTTCGATGGCCATGATCATCTCGTCGCGAGGATTCTCGCTCCAGCCTTGCAACACCCACTTGGCCTGCTGGTTGCCGTACTGCTTCATGCTCTGCATGATCTTCTTGCCCGCCTCACCGATGTCGAGGTCTTCGGGCAGGTCCTTGGCCTCATGGAAGGGGTCGATGGAGTAGTAGTCGGCTGTTCCATAGAGTTTTTTTGTCTCTTCGTAAAAGAGACGCGCATATTCGTCAAATAGAAGGTCGCCTGGGAAGATAACGCCGGGGCGCGTGAAGCCGTTCCAAGTAGAAGACCCCTCCCTTACCTCCCCATTAGGGGAGGAGAGGTTACCATTGTCGGTAGCGTATTCTTCGCCATAGTCGATGGTGGTGAGCTTTGAATCCTCCTTACTGCCACTCGCTGTTTTCGCGGTAGCGCTCCTCCCCATAAAGGGGGAGGCGGGGGAGAGGGTCCTTGAGACAGGGGAGGGGGTCTTACTCGGCCTCATGCCACTGTATCCTGGCAGCACGGGCTTCATGCCGTACTCCTTCATGCGCTTCAGTATCTGCTTCTGCAGAGTCTCTTGCTGCTTGTACCAGTTGAGGGGTAGTGGACCGCCCCAACCCTCAAGGTTGTTCATCTCCCACCAGGCCAGGAAGGCAGGGCCGGCAATGAACTGTCCCACTTCTTCTTCCGTGTAGCCCATGCGCAGCAGCATGTTGCGCCACACGCATTCGTGCCCCACAGCAGCCAGCGGCATGTTGATGCCGTGCAAGGCCATCCAGTCAATCTCCTTCTCCCAGCGGTTCCAGTCCCAGAAAGGCATAGAGTAGCTGAAGGTGCAGTAGTTGAAGTTGTAGCGCAGCGTGAGGTCCGTCTTGTGGCGCTCCGTCTTTTCGACCTTGGCCAGTTTGGAGGGCAGTTTGCTCTTCATGCAGTTCCATGAGAGGTGTATGCCGCAGTAGTACTTGAGGTACCAGTTTAGACCCACGGCTGCGTTGACGTACGTGTTGGCACGTATAAGAGGCTTTGCTCCCTTCTGCGAGAGTTCGAAGTAGTCCAGTCCGCTCTTGTCGTCCTTAATCTCAAAGGCGATGCGCTTGGACGCTCCAGCATCGATACGGTCGAGCAGTCCCTTCAGCGGGTGTGCCAGCACCTGGCCGCAGAAAAGCAACAGCAAAGTAATCAGTTTGTATTTCATATCTTATTTATTTACTCAAGTTTCGC
>JAKSLN010000066.1 GCA_024401165.1 Bacteroidaceae bacterium | reverse complement strand
ACGACGACGCGTCCGCCGGTCATGTACTCGCAGCAGTGGTCGCCTGCACCCTCGATGACTGCCGTGGCACCCGAGTTGCGGACACCGAAGCGTTCACCGACGCGGCCATTGACGTAGAGCTCGCCCGAAGTGGCACCATAGAGACCAGTGTTGCCGGCAATGATGTTGTTCTCGGCAACGAAGTCGGCGTTGGTGCGAGCGGGAGGCAGGATGGAGATGCGACCGCCAGAGAGACCCTTACCGAAGTAGTCGTTACACTCGCCTTCGAGCTTGATGTTGATACCCTTGACAGCGAAGGCTCCGAGTGACTGGCCTGCAGATCCCTTGAACTTAATGTTGATGGTAGAGTCGGGCAGACCGGCCTCGCCGTACTTCTTGGCAATGACGCCAGATAGCATGGTGCAGGCAGCACGGTCGGTATTTTTGATGGCATAGTCGAGGCTGACCTCTTCCTGACGCTCGATGGCTGCTTCGGCTGCCTTGATGATTTCTTCATCCTTTACGCCCTCAACCTTGGTGAATTCGCTGCGATCCCAGAACATGGAAAGTTCAACCTCCTTGCCGTCCTTAGCGTGCTTGTGAACCTCCTGCTGTGCCAGCAAGCGAGTGAAGTCGATGGTCTTCCACTTCTCGATGGTCGACTCGCAGGCAGAGGTGGGGATGTGGCGCTCGATGAGGTCGGTGCGGCCGATGATGTCCTTCAACTTTGTGACACCCATCTGGGCGAGGTATTCGCGAACGTGTTCGGCCAGGAAGGTGAAGTAGTTAACCACATAATCGGCCTTGCCTAAGAAACGAGCACGGAGGCGCTCATCCTGGGTCGCTACACCGACGGGGCAAGTATTGGTGTTGCACTTGCGCATCATCACGCAACCTAAAACGATGAGGGGCAGTGTGCCGAATGAGAACTCGTCAGCACCGAGGAGCGCCATGGCAATGACGTCGCGTGCGGTCTTGAGTTGACCGTCGGTCTGAAGGCGAACCTGTCCGCGCAGACCGTTCATGACGAGTGTCTGCTGGGTCTCTGAGAGTCCGATCTCGGGCGAGATACCGGCGAAGCGCATACTGCTGGCAGGGCTGGCACCCGTACCACCCTCAGCACCTGAGATGACGATGAGGTCGGCTTTCGCCTTGGCAACACCGGCAGCTACGGTACCCACGCCACTCTCGGCAACGAGCTTGACGCTGACGGCAGCAGTAGGATTGATATTCTTAAGGTCGAAGATGAGCTGAGCCAAGTCCTCGATACTGTAGATGTCATGATGAGGTGGGGGAGAGATGAGCGAGATGCCGGGGATGGCGTTACGTGTCTTGGCGATGATCTGGTTCACCTTGAAGCCGGGCAGCTGTCCGCCCTCGCCGGGCTTGGCACCCTGGGCAACCTTAATCTGCAGTTCCTCTGCGTTGACCAGATACTCGGCTGTTACACCGAAGCGGCCAGAGGCAATCTGCTTGGTCTTGGAGCTGAGCGACACCTTCTGTGTGCCACCCTTGCCGTCGGCCATCTCAACCTCGGTGTGGTAGCGCTCGTTGTCCTCGCCACCCTCGCCGGTGTTGCTGCGTGCGCCCAGCTTGTTCATGGCCAGTGCCAGTGCCTCGTGTGCCTCGATAGAGAGGGCTCCGAACGACATGGCACCTGTCACAAAGTGGCGTACGATGCTCTCGACGGGTTCAACCTCCTCAATGGCAACAGGCTTACCGGCTTGCTTGAAACTGAAGAAGTCGCGGATGAAGATAGGTTTCTCCTTGTCGTCAACCATCTGCTCCCACTCCTTGAACTTCTTGTATGAACCCAGGCGTGTGGCAATCTGGAGGTTGGCTATAGTGTCGGGGTTCCACGCATGCTCAATGCCGTCCTTGCGATAGTTGAAGAGACCGTTGTTGGGCAGGAACTCGTTGATCTCGGCAGGTTTGAAGGCCTCGTCGTGCAGGCGGATGGCGTCGCGTGCAATCTCCTTGATACCGATACCGCCGATGGTGCTGATGTCGGTGCCGAAGTAGCGCTTCAGCAGGTCCTCAGAGAGACCGATGCTCTCGAAGATCTTAGCACCGCGATATGAACGGATGGTTGAAATACCCATCTTTGACATGATCTTCTTCAATCCCTTGCCTACGGCCTTGATGTAGTTCTTCTCGGCCGTAGCATACTCCTCCTGGATCTTGTGGTTCTTGACCAGGTTGTCCAGCACGGCGAAGGTCATGTAGGGGCAGATGGCACTAGCGCCATAGCCCAGCAGCAGGGCAGCGTGCATCACCTCGCGAATCTCACCGCTCTCCACGATGAGGGCGGTCTGCACGCGCTTCTGTACGCTGATCAGATAGTGGTGGACGGCACTGACGGCCAGCAGCGAAGGAATGGCTGCTCGCTTGTCGTCGATGTCGCGGTCACTCAAGATGATATAGTTAACACCCTCGTCGACGCTCTGCTCGGCCTGCTTGCAGAGGTCTTCGATAGCCTGGCGCAGACCGCTGGCACCCTTCTCGATGTCAAAGAGGATGGGAAGCTTGCAGGTCTTGAATCCCTTGTAGCGGATATTGCAGAGGATGTCGAGCTGCGTATTGGTCAGAATGGGCTGAGGCAGACGTACCATGTGGCAGTTGCTCTCGTCGGGATTCAGGATGCCGCTGCCTACGCGACCGATGTACTCGGTGAGCGACATTACCAATTCCTCGCGGATGGGGTCGATGGCGGGGTTGGTAACCTGGGCAAACTGCTGACGGAAGTAGTTGAAGAAGATCTGGGGACGGTCGCTGATGACTGCCAGAGGAGTGTCGTTACCCATGGCTGCTACAGGCTCCTGGCCGCCGGTACACATGGGTACGACGGTCTTGTCGATGTCCTCCTGTCCGAAACCGAAGTTGATGAGCTTGCGCTCGTAGTTCTCTACGCTGTTCTCGACGTGGCGACCGCTCTTGAGGTTTTCCAACTGGATGCGATTGGTCGAGAGCCACTGGCGATAGGGATGCTGGCTAGCCAGCTGTTCCTTGATCTCGCCATCGTAGTAGATCTTGCCCTCCTGAGTGTCGATGAGCAGAATCTTGCCGGGTTCGAGGCGACCCTTGCTGACGACGTCGCCGGGCTCGAAGTCCATAACGCCGACCTCACTGGCAACCACCATCATGCCTTGCTTGGTGATGGTATAGCGTGAGGGACGCAGACCGTTGCGGTCGAGCATACCACCGGCGTAGCGGCCGTCGCTGAACATGAGGGCGGCAGGACCGTCCCAGGGTTCCATCAAGATGGAGTAGTATTCGTAGAAGGCCTTGAGGTCTTCGGAAATAGGATTCTTGTCGTTGAATGACTCTGGCACCAGAATGGCCATGGCCTGGGGCAGCGACATGCCACTCATGACGAGGAACTCGAAGACGTTGTCGAGCGAAGCAGAGTCGCTCATGTCCTCCTGTAGGATGGGGCGGATGTCCTTGATGTCGCCCAGCTTCTCACTAGAGAGTACGCTCTCGCGAGCCTTCATCCAACCACGGTTACCACGCACGGTGTTGATCTCGCCGTTGTGGCAGAGATAGCGGAAGGGCTGTGCCAACTTCCACTTGGGGAAGGTGTTGGTAGAGAAACGTGAGTGGACGAGTGCCAGACCACTGGTGAAGTAATTGTTGCTGAGGTCGGCAAAGTAGCGACGCAGCTGACCGCTGGTCAGCATACCTTTATAAATAATACTCTGGCAAGAGAGGGAACAGATGTAGAAGTCGGGGTGCTCGATGCGGTTCTCCATGCGCTTGCGAATCTTGTAGAGGATGCGCTCCAATTCGGGGGCGCGCTCCTCGCTGATGCCGGTGATGAAGACCTGCTTGATGTCGGGCTCCACGTCGCGTGAAGCGTCGCCCAGCACCTCGCTGTTGACGGGCACTGTGCGCATGTGCATCAGGTTAAGACCCTCGCGCTCGATCTCCTCGATCATGATGCTCAGGATCTCTTGCTGCACCTCGGCCTCCTTGGGCAGGAAGACCAGGCCAGTGCCGTAACGTCCCTTCTCAGGAACGGGGATGCCTTGCAGAAGAATAAACTCGTGTGGAATCTGTACCATGATGCCTGCGCCGTCGCCCGTCTTGTCTCGGGTCTCGGCACCGCGATGCTCCATGTTCTCCAACACCTTCAGTGCGTTGTCTACCAGGTCGTGGCTTTTGCCACCGTGGATGTTGACAACCATGCCTACGCCGCACGCATCGTGCTCATAGGCCGAACTATATAAACCTTTTGTCATAATCTATGTTTTTATTTTTGGGGAGTTACCGCTTCGCTTAGGAAGTTTGCAGAGGTTACCGCTTCAATCTTTCCATTGCCTCCAGGCAGTCTTCGCGCTTGCCAAAGGCTGTCAGACGGACGTAGCCTTCGCCAGAGGGACCGAATCCGGCACCCGGTGTGCAGACGAGGGCCGAGGTGTAGAGCAGTTCCTCGAAGTATTTCCACGAACTTAGACCGCGAGGTGTCTTGACCCAGAGATAGGGGGCGTTGGTGCCTCCGTAGACTATCACGCCCAGCTGTTGCAGGCGCTCGCGCATCAGTTTCGCATTGCCCATGTAGTAGTCGATAGTCTGCTTGATCTGCTCTTTGCCCTCGGGCGAGTAGATGGCTGCTGCACCGCGCTGCGAGATGTAGCTGGCACCGTTGAACTTGGTGGCTTGGCGGCGCTCCCATAGGTGGTTCAACTCAACCTTCTGCCCATCGAGCGTAGATGCCTTGACCTCCTTGGGGATGACGGTGTAGCCGCAACGAATGCCGGTGAAGCCTGCCGTCTTGGAGTAGGAGCGGAACTCAATGGCGCAACGCTTGGCGCCTCGTATCTCGTAGATGGAATGGGGGATGTCCTCGTCGTGGATATAGGCCTCGTAGGCCGAGTCAAAGAAGATGAGCGAATCGTTCTTCAGAGCATAGTCGACCCACTTCTTCAGCTGAGTTTTCGTCAATACGGTTCCGGTAGGGTTGTTGGGATAGCAGAGGTAAATCATGTCTACGCGCTGCTCGGGCAACTGGGGTTCGAAACCGTTCTCCTCGGTAGTAGGCATGTAGATGATGTTGCTCCACTTGCCGTCCACGCATGTTCCGGCGCGGCCAATCATGGCATTCGAGTCGATGTATACTGGGTAGACAGGGTCGGTGATGGCAACCGAGTTGTCCCAGCGCACGATGTCGCCAATGTTGCCCAGGTCGCTCTTGGCACCGTCGTTGATGAACACCTCGTTGGGCGAGATGCTGATGCCACGGCTATGATAGTCGTTCTTCACGATGGCCTCGCGCAAGAAGTCATAACCGTGCTCGGGACCGTAGCCGTGGAATTGTGCCGAGGTGGCCATCTCGTCTACTGCCTCGTGCATGGCCTTGATGACGGCAGGGCAAAGAGGCTGTGTCACATCGCCGATGCCCAGGCTGATTACGCGTTCGTTGGGGTGGGTTAACTTAAATGCATTTACCTTCTTGGCGATGTCCGAAAACAGGTAGTTGTCGGACAAGCGCAGAAAGTATTCGTTTACTAATGCCATGTTCTTGGGTTTTATTGGTTACCTTTTGTCCTATTTCGAGTGCAAAGTTAGTTATTTTTGATAGAAAAACAAGCGTTGCTGTTGACAAAAATGCAAAAATAGGAAGAAAAAGTTGCATTTTGCTTGAAATGCTGCTCAAAATGCTTACAAATTGAAAGCAATTTCTCCTTTTTTGCTTTGGAATTATAATTTTGAAAGTTTTTCTTTGACTAAAGTAGCGTCAAGATGGTGAAAATGCTTTCAAAATGTCGTAACTTTGCACTCGAAAGCAAGAGTCATTGGTTCTTTGCTGACTCTTTGATACAAACGTTTGTGCTAGATATCCTATTTATTATTATTAAAAAGGTGTTAGTTTATGAAAAAGATCGAGGCTATTATTAGAAAGACAAAATTTGAGGAAGTGAAAGAAGCCTTGCTCAACTCCGACATCGACTGGTTTGAGTATCACGACGTGCATGGCATTGGCCAAAGTCGTCAGGAGCGCGTATATCGAGGCGTTCAGTATAGTACTGACGTGATTCAGCGCATCAAGATAACCATTGTTTGCCGTGAGGTTGTTCTCGAGCCAACCGTGAAGGTTATTCTCAACATTGCTCATACAGGTAAGGTTGGCGACGGACGTATATTCGTTTCTGACGTGCTCGACTGCTATTCTATCCGCACAGGCGAGAACGGCGACACAGTTTTGCGTGACAAGAAGTAGAAAAAGATTGTTTATTTAAATTGGTCAGATTATGATTACCCTGTTAGATATTGCAACTCCCGTTGTGGAGGAATCAAAAGACTTTGTGAATGGTCTGGATACGCTCTGGGTTCTGCTGGGAGCGATATTGGTGTTCTGGATGCAGCCAGGCTTCGCCCTCGTAGAGGCTGGTTTGACGCAGGCAAAGAACACGGCCAACATCCTGATGAAGAACTTTGTGGACTTCATGTTCGGCTCGCTACTTTTCTGGATTCTCGGCTTCTCAATCATGTATGGTGCCGGCAACGACTGGTTCGGCTGGGAAGGTTTCGGTTTCATTGGCGAGGACAGCAACGTGCCTGCTGAGTGTACCTTCATCTTCCAGACTGTCTTCTGTGCCACGGCTGCCACTATTGTTTCTGGCGCCATGGCCGAGCGTACCAAGTTCTCGATGTACGTTATCTTCTCTGTTCTGATCTCTGCCCTGGTGTATCCTATTGAAGGTCACTGGTCATGGGGCGGTGGCTGGCTCTCGGAGATGGGTTTCCACGACTTCGCTGGCAGTACCGTTGTTCATCTGGCGGGTGGTGCCATGGCTTTGGCAGGTGCCATCGTGCTGGGTCCTCGTGTAGGCAAGTACAGCAAGGATGGTAAGAGTCGTGCTATTCCTGGTCACAACCTCGTGCTCTGCGCCTTGGGTGTGTTCTGCCTCTGGATGGGTTGGTTCGGTTTCAACCCCTGTAGTACGGTTGCTGCTACGGGTTATGACAATGCCGTCAGCATGTCTCACGTATTCGTCACCACTAACATGGCTGCTGCCACGGGCGGTATTGCTGCCATGCTCTACACTTGGTTGGTAGACAAAAAACCTTCACTCTCAATGGTTTGTAACGGTGTCCTCGCAGGTCTTGTCGGCATTACGGCTGGTTGTGATTGCGTAAGCATTGGCGCTTCTGCCATCATCGGTGTTGTTGTCAGCCTTGTGATGTGCCTCTCAGTAAGTTTCGTCGACAAAGTTCTGAAGGTTGACGATCCCGTAGGTGCCGTGTCCGTTCATGGCGTAGGTGGTATTCTGGGAACGATTGCTGTTGGCATCTTCTGCGATCCCGAGATTGACGGCGTAGAGGCCAGTCTGGGCGTACAGGCACTTGGTGCGGCTGCCGTCTTTGTATTCTGTTTCGCTGCTGGTTTCATTATCTTCAAAGTCCTTGACAAGGTTCACGGTTTGCGTTGTGACCGCATCATCGAGGAAGAAGGTCTGGATGTCTACGAGCACGGAGAGACTGCATATAACTGATTCTTATGGAAGTAATGGACGTTTAAGGGAAGCTATAGGGGCGATATCACTCCGGCCACTTTCCGACAATCGAATGGTATTGCCTCTCTAACTCCTCTCTAACTTCTCAATAACTTCCCATAGCTCCTTTTAAACTCATTATATTATAAATGTAAAAACTTAGAGATTATGAAACTAAAATATTTCTTTACTGCAATTTTGATGACGATTACGGGCTCAATGGCAGCTCAGGACGAAGTAGAAACCAGCCTTGGCACCGACGTTGTTAGCCAGTACGTATGGCGTGGTTTCAACATGGGCGATGCCGCTTTACAACCCACTCTTGGTGTTGGTTATCAAGGACTCTCGCTGAGCGCCTGGGGAAGCATCGGTATTACTAATCCTTCCGATACCAAGGAGTTTGATCTCACGCTTGGTTACACCGCTGGAGCATTCAACGTGGGCGTCACCGACTATTATTTCGATACCAATAAGTATTTCAGCTACAGCGCTCATAACACCTCTCACGTCTTCGAGGCCAACGTAGGTTATGACTTCGGCTGTCTCAACCTCCAGTGGTTTACCAACTTTGCCGGCGACGACGGCGTGAACAAGAGTGGCAAGCGCGCCTATTCAAGCTACTTCCAATTGACAGCTCCCTTCAAGGTAGGTGACGTAGACTGGAGCGCAACTGTGGGTGCCGTCCCCTATGCCACCAGCTTCTATAATGCTAATGGCTTTGCCGTCACTAACATCACGCTGGGTGCTTCCTACACGCTGGTTGACAAACCACAGTTCGAATTGCCCATCTTCGCCGCCATCACGGCTAATCCCCGAATGGAAAAAGCCTACTTCACCATCGGCATTTCGTTGAAGAAGAAGTAAATACATGTGCCATTTGACCATTTACAATGTACAATTTATTTCCCATCGAGGAAGTTGTTGTACATTGTAGATGGTTAAGTCGTAAATAGTACATCTTAAAATTGTAAATTCAAATATGTGTGGAATTGCAATGATCAGGCTACTGAAGCCTGCTGATTATTACCTAAAGAAATACGGTACCAAGGGTTTTGCGCTGAGCAAACTCTATCTGATGATGGAGAAGCAGCACAACCGAGGTCAGGAAGGTGCCGGCATAGCCTGTGTAAACATGCAGCAAGAGGCGGGCAAGGAGTACATGTTCCGCGAACGAGCCCTAGGAAAGGACGCCATCACTCAGATATTTGACGAGGCCTACCAAAAGGGCATGGACAAAGACTGCGAACTGTACATGGGCCATCTGCGCTATTCTACAACAGGAAAAGGGGGAATGCAATACGTTCACCCCTTCTTGCGTCGTAATAACTGGCGTGCAAAAAACCTTTGCTTGTGTGGCAATTTCAACATGACGAATATCGACGAGGTCTTCCAGGGGCTCGCGGAACAGGGACAATCTCCCCGCATCTACAGCGACTCGTACATACTGCTTGAACTCATGGGACATCGTCTGGACCGCGAGGTAGAGCGCAACTATGTGACTGCCACCCAGCAGGGACTTGAGGGGCGAGCTGTTACACAATATATTGATAATCATGTTGATGTGTCCAATGTTCTGCGTACTACCATGCCTCACTTTGACGGAGGATACGTCATGTGTGGAATGACGGGTAGCGGCGAGATGTTTGCCATGCGCGACCCTTGGGGCATCCGCACAGCCTTCTACTATGCCAATGACGAGTTTGTGGCCATTGCCAGCGAGCGTCCTGTCCTGCAGACCACTTTCGACCTCGTGCAAGAAGACATTGTCGAGTTCAAACCTGGCCAGGCGCTCATCATCAACCGGGCCGGACAGATGTCCATGCCGCAGATCATCGAACCCGCAGGCACAATAAAACCCTGCTCCTTCGAACGCATCTACTTCAGTAGAGGAAACGATGCCGATATTCACCACGAGCGTAAGCAGCTCGGTCTGCAGCTTTGCACCCCCATCTGCAAAGCCGTAGACGGAGATGTACGGAATACGGTCTTCTCCTACATTCCCAACACGGCCGAGGTGGCCTACTATGGCATGACACAAGGCATGCGACAAGTCGACCCCGAGGTCAGAACCGAGAAGATTGTGGCCAAAGACATCAAGCTTCGGACCTTCATTACCGAGAGCAGCGCACGTAACGACCTGGCCGCCCACGTCTACGATGTGACCTATGGCGTGGTGCGTCCTGGCATTGACAATCTGGTCGTTATCGACGACAGTATTGTTCGCGGAACCACGCTGCGCGAGAGCATCATTAAGATTCTCGACCGTCTGCGTCCCAAGAGCATCGTCGTCGTGAGTTCGGCTCCCCAGATACGCTACCCCGACTTTTACGGTATCGACATGTCGCGCATCTCCGATTTCATTGCCTTCCAGGCTTGCATCGCCCTTCTCCAAGACCGAGGCATGCAGTCGCTCATCGACGAAGTCTATGCCGAGTGTAGGCAGATGCTCGAGGTTGCAGATGCTCCTTCCGCTTGGCAGACAACAGGAAAAATCTCTTGCGACTCAATCGTGGACTTCCCTTTGCGACGCCTCTACGCCCCCTTTACAGCCGACGAGTTGAACGATAAGATGGTGCAACTTCTTCGCCCTGTGGGTGTTACTACGCCTATTCGCCTCGTCTTCCAGAGCATTGAGGGTCTGCATGCAGCTTGTCCCAATCATCCTGGCGACTGGTATTTCACCGGTCACTATCCCACACCTGGCGGCTATCGCCTGGCAGCCCAGTCGTTTGCGGCATGGTATGAGAATAATTGATAATTGATAATTGATAATTGAGAAATAGATAATTGACAATGAATACCAAATTCATCTTCGTGACGGGCGGAGTTGTCTCTTCCCTTGGCAAAGGCATCATCTCTGCCTCTGTAGGCAAACTGCTGCAGGCACGCGGTTATAGGGTGACCATCCAGAAGTTTGACCCTTACATCAATATTGACCCCGGAACACTCAATCCCTACGAGCACGGCGAGTGCTACGTGACGGCCGACGGCATGGAGACAGACCTCGACCTGGGACACTACGAACGCTTCACCGGCATACACACCACCCGCGGCAACAGCGTCACCACTGGTCGCATCTACAAGGCTGTCATCGACAAGGAGCGTCGTGGCGACTACCTGGGAAAGACCATCCAGGTCGTTCCTCACATCACCGACGAGATAAAGCATCGCATGCGCCGACTCGACGATACCCAGCAGTATGACTTCATCATCACCGAGGTGGGAGGCACCATTGGCGACATCGAGAGCGCTCCCTTCATGGAGGCCATCCGTCAGTTGCGCTGGGAACTGGGACGCGACGCCATCAACCTTCACCTCACTTATGTACCCTACCTGCGTGCGGCGGGCGAACTCAAGACGAAGCCTACGCAGCACTCCGTCAAGGAGATGCAGAGCATGGGCATCCAGCCCGACATTCTCGTCCTGCGCACCGAACTCCACCTCGAAGACGGTATTCTGCAAAAGGTAGCCTCCTTCTGCAACGTAGACCGTGACTGTGTTGTACAGAGCGAGGACCTGCCCAGCATCTACGAGGTGCCTGTCAACATGCAGCGACAGGGGCTCGATGCCGCTATTCTGCGCAAGATGGGCATGCCTGTGGGCGAGACGCCGGCGCTGGGACCCTGGCGACACTTCCTCACTCTTCAGCAGGAGCTCACAAAGGTTGTCCGCGTGGGACTGGTGGGCAAGTACGACTTGCAGGATGCTTACAAGAGCATCCGCGAAAGCCTCTCTATTGCAGGTATTTACAATCGTGTGAAGGTTAAACTTGAATTTGTCAACAGCGAGGAGATTACGGAAGAAAATGTTGCCGAAAAGTTGGCGGGCATGGACGGCGTCCTCGTCTGCCCCGGCTTTGGTCAGCGAGGCATTGAGGGCAAGATTGTGGCAGCCCACTACACCCGTACCCATGGCATCCCCACCTTCGGCATCTGCCTGGGTATGCAGATGATGGTCATCGAGTTTGCCCGCAACGTGCTGGGGCTCTCGGATGCCAACAGTCGCGAAATGAATGCAGAGACTAACCATCCCGTCATCGACATCATGGAGTCGCAGAAGAATCTGGCGCAGATGGGAGGCACCATGCGACTGGGCGCCTACGCCTGCCAGTTGGTGCAGGGAAGTCGTGTACTGCAGGCCTATGCGGGACAGGCAGCAGGCGACGCAGAATCACCTACAGTCATTTCGGAACGTCATCGCCATCGTTACGAATTCAACAACGACTACCGGACTCAGTACGAGCAGAACGGCATGGACTGCGTTGGCATTAACCCCGAGAGCGATCTTGTGGAAATTGTCGAGGTGAAGCAGCATCCCTGGTACATCGGGACGCAGTTCCACCCCGAATACACCACCACGGTGCTCAATCCGCATCCGCTGTTCCTTGACTTTGTCAAGACCATTTCCCAATAATTCGACTATTTGCGGCGTGAGGTTTCTTGACCTCACGCTTTAATATAGTAGGCAAAATTTATACCTTTTTGCTCCTATTTCTATATGGAACGGCGCTGTCTCCGTGAGGAAGCAGCGCCGTGTTTTTTATGTTATGTCGTCATGTTTTCTGTTGTCCGCCAGCCGTCTCCAAGTGTTCATTTGCAGTACCATTTAGGAAAGGTCGTAGGGCGTAAAAAAAGTACTGCTGCGCTCTTCAAAAAATACCGCTGCGCAAATTGAAAAATCCCGCAGCGGGAAGTGACCGGCTGCCCCGGGGCAGCCGGTTAAGAGGCGCAGCGCCTTTTTTTTCGTTGCTGTGCGCTAATAATTACATGGCGCAGCGGGAAAGCAAAAAGCTTGTACAGGTAAGTTGCAGGTTCCTGGGTCATACGCCAAGGAAATCGAAGAAATCCTGAAGGAGTGTGCTGACGTGGATGTTCTCGATGAGACTGTTCTCCGACGTGCCGATGAGTGGCGAACCAGCAGGGCTTTCGTGTTGGACGTAGAGGTTGGTGATGGAGGCATCCTCGACGTAGGGGAAGAGCGGACGTCCTTCTGCATTGTCGGTATAGTTGAAGATGCAGTGGCCACAACCATCGTAGTGCCCGGCAAAGTGGAGGGGCCAGGTGAAGCAAAGCCATTCGCTTTCTCTCCATACGCTGTTGAGGGCGCTGCCACCCCCGTTGATGTCGCTGACCTGGCAGAAATAGACGCCCTGGCCGAAGACGCCTCCCATGTTGAACCCGAAGCGTTGGTTCTCGCTCGTCAGGACGTCGTTGATGTGGTTGAAGTCCTCCACGTTACGTATTATATAAGGATTCTCGCGCGTACCTTGTCCGGGCAGGACGATGCTAGTGTTGGTGGGGTAGCAGACAGCATAGGCGTCGAGAGGGTCGACGTGCAGGAAGACGCTGCTCACGTGGCCTGTTCGCAGGCTTCGGGCATGGGTGGTCTGGCGGCAAAACTGCACGGCATTTCCCGTGAGCGTGCCGTTTGCGTTGAGTTCGGTTGCCTTGACACGGAAGGTGTAGTGAACGTCGTTGTTCTCGTTGTTGGTCACGGGAATGTAGTAGTGGCACACGTCGCCGGCGGAGAGCGTCGAGCAGGCGTTGTCGAAGTTGAGTTTAACACGTCGTCCGCAGGAATCGACGATGTGCAGGTAGCGGGTGTCCCATTCGCGCTCTCCCGTGGGGGTGGCGCAGCAGGCGATGCGTCCCGTCTTGCCCCAGAGGGCAGCCTGATCGGACTCCACCTCGATGCTGACCAGGCGGATGGGGCGGACGTGCTCGTTCTTCACGGCAACGTCGAGTACGGCCATCGTGGGATGGAAGGTGATCCGGCCGTCGCTTCCGCCATCGCCCAGCATTGCCCCACGCAGGATTTGCCGACCGTTATCGTCGGTCTCGAAAGTCTGCTGGCGGGGAATGTGGAGGGTGTAGGCGCCTGCCAGGCTGGGGGCAGCCTGCTCGGCGGGGTAGATGGCCACGTAACGGTCGGCCCGGGCAACGTCGGGGACGGTGATGCGTCCCTTGTTGTCAACGTGCAGGGTGTAGTCGTATCCGTTGACCTTGACTTTGTCGCCATCCTTCCACAGGGGGGAGATGCCTTGCTGGCTGCCTCCCTGCACGTCGTACCCGTCGGTGTGGAGGGAGAGCGTGATGGTGTGGCGGATGCTCCGGTGACCAACGTGGGCGCTATCGAGGCATGAGCACAAGACAAGGGGCAGCAGGAGGACTGCAAAAAAGGCTTGGAATGTTTTTTTCATTGTCTGGTTCAGTTGTTTGTCTGGTTCTGTTCCTGATTTCTGTGGGCAAAATT
Source organism: Bacteroidaceae bacterium (assembly GCA_024401165.1). Taxonomy (GTDB): domain Bacteria; phylum Bacteroidota; class Bacteroidia; order Bacteroidales; family Bacteroidaceae; genus Physcousia. Next base: position 1,620 of record JAKSLN010000066.1, on the reverse strand, counting down.
ACTAAAAAAGTGGATACGTCCAAGGTTTTTAATGTTTTTTCACTATATTTGCAGCAGAAATGTAAAATCTGATGTTAAATCGAATAGAAAACCTGAAAAAATGAATCTCAAGACTTTTATCCTCGCCCTTGGACTGACGGTGGGCGGCAACCTCACGGCTTCGGCACAGAACGAGACCACGACGATGGTGAACCCACTTACCTACACGGACATTCCCGACAACGACGTGATTCGTGTGGGCGACGACTTTTACATGGTCAGCACGACGATGTTCTTCTGTCCTGGCGCTCCCATCATGCACTCCAAGGATCTTGTCCACTGGCGCATTGTCAGTTACATCTACGACTGCATCGCTGACGACGACATCTACAACCTGCGAAATGGAAAGAACGCATATGGCAAGGGGCAGTGGGCGACAACGCTGCGCTATCACAACGGCGTATACTACGCCCTCTTCATCGCCAACGACCAGCACAAGACCTACGTTTACCGTACGGACGACATCACCAAGAGTAACTGGGAGCGCAACGAGATTGAGGGTGCTTTCTTCCACGATGCCGGTCTGCTTTTCGACAACGACGGACGTGCCTACGTAGTGTATGGCAACGGCGAGCTGCATCTGACCGAACTTACGCCCGACCTTCGTGCCATCAAGAAGGGCGGAGTGGACCAGATCATCATTACCGAACCTCGACAGGGCTTCGGCCTGCGTGCCGAGGGTGCTCACATGTATCACATCGGCGACTACTACTATGTCATCGTCATCGACTGGCCCAGCGGCAAGCCTCGCACCGAGCGTTGCTTCCGCAGCAAGACGCTGACGGGTCCGTACGAGGAGAAGATCATGCTGCAGGGTGCTTTTGACGGTCGTGGCGACGGTGTGGCTCAGGGTGCCATCTTCGACACACCTAAGGGAGACTGGTACAGCGTGATGTTCCAGGACCATGGTGGTGTGGGTCGTGTACCCACGCTGCAGCCCATGAAGTGGGTGGATGGTTGGCCTATCTTGGGCGACAACACGGTTCCCGTGAAGCAGTTTGAGGTGAACCTGGCTCCCTACGGCGAGGATCACGTCTGGGCTTCGGATGAGTTTAAGTATAAGAACAACAAGGACTTGGATCTTGTGTGGCAGTGGAACCACAAACCCATCGACGAGGCGTGGAGCCTCACTCAGCGCAAAGGTTGGTTGCGCCTAACAACGGCTCAGTTGGCAACGAGCGTACTGGATGCCCGCAACACGCTGTGCCAGCGCACTGTAGGTCCTCGTTGTATGAACGAGATCTTGCTGGATGCGTCGGGCATGAAACCTGGCGACTATGCAGGCCTGTGTGCTTTCCAGAGTGGTCATTGCGAGATTGGCGTTGAGGTAGATGCCCAGGGCGGTCGCTTCATCGTGGCCAAGACGACCGAGCGCCGTGAAGTGAAGGAAGTGCTTCGTGCGCCCATGAAGGGCAAGAAGGCCTACTTCCGCATGAGGTACGTCTTTACTCCCCAGGCCGACGATACCTGCGGTCCCGACAAGGTGTTCATGAGTTACTCGCTCGACGGAAAGAAGTGGGTGGATGTGGACAGCCAGTTGCAGATGCGCTTTACACTTGACTTCTTCATCGGTTACAAGGC
>JAKSLN010000065.1 GCA_024401165.1 Bacteroidaceae bacterium | reverse complement strand
CACACACAATCTATTATGAAGAAGATTTTATTACTCTTTTCACTAATAATCTGCATCGCAGCAAAGGCTCAGGACAAGGTGCTCCGCATTCCTTATGCCGCAGACAAGAGCATCTATGGCGTTATCTGCGAACCTTCTGCAGACGCAAAGAAGCATGGAATTGCCATCATCAGTCATGGATTCAATGGCACTCACCATTTCGGGCGCGACTATTTCAAGACCCTCAACGATTTGGGATATGCCGTCTACACCTTCGACTTCCCATGCGGTTCGGTGAACAGCCAGAGCGACAACAACACGATGAACATGTCGGTAACAGACGAGAAGGAGGCGCTCAAGACAATTGTGAAGTTCTTCCAGAAGCATAAGAACATAGACAAACGGCGCATCGTGCTGATTGGGGAGAGCCAGGGAGGACTCGTCTCTGCCCTTGCAGCCTCTGAATTGAAGAAGCAGGTGAGCAACCTCGTTCTCATCTACCCAGCCCTCTGCATACCCGACAATTGGAACGGGCGCTACCCGCGTGTAGAAGACATTCCGGAGGTATCGGAAATTTGGGGCGTAAAACTTGGCAAGAAGTTCATGATGGACCTGCGACCCATGAAGCCGTTTGAGACAATAGGAGGCTACAAGGGAAGAGTACTCATTGTTCATGGCACGGACGACAAGGTCGTTCCGCTTGACTACTCAAAGCGTGCTGTAGAGACGTACATGAACGCCACCTTGAAGATTATTGACAAGGCCGGTCACGGATTCAATCCGGAGGAACGCGTTCTGTCGAACCAATATGTAAAGGAATTCCTTAAACAATAGATACTATGAAGATCAGGCTCAACGAGTTTTCATGCAGACTCCATGATGCAATCGAAAACTACTATCAGTACAACCCCGATACCTTGATGCCGCTGTTGATGTTGGCATTAGCATCTCGAGGACATTTGATAATAACAACGAAGGAGAAGAAGGGGGCTTACTTTGCCTGCTCTCTCCATCTTGATGAGATAAAGAACTACGATTGGGTACAGCTCAATGAAAAACTCAACGAGAAGGTAGAGAGTCTGTTAAACGAGGGAGGCCAGTACCTGAACGTTGAGATGGATCTTGGCAGAAGCCTCTACCCCATCTATCAGACAATCCATCGAAACGACACCAAGGATGTGGTAGAGGAGCATCATCACCGCATCGGAAGGCTTGTACAGCATTCCTGCCGCATGGCAAGCGAGAAGGCCCAGCGCCAGTATGCGACATACATTCTGGCCGACGCAATGATTGCCTGCCCTGTTGAGAACTTGAAAAAGGAATACCTATACACATTCAATCACATACTCGAAAAGTCAGGCCTGCAACCCGAACGTCCACGCATGAATGTAGCGCGCACGCTATCGGCATTGCTCGGCTATAACGGCAATGGCCTTGTCTACAACCCATTTGCAGGCAGTTCGCTCGCTGGCGCCATGCTGCAGTCTGCCCAGAACTACTATGGCGATGGTGATTCGAACGACAAGGTCTATGCAGCCGGATTGCTTCTGAACTACGGCATGGGCGTTAGCAACGAGCACTTCATACAGAGAGACTCCACGCTGTGGTTGGAGGGCAAGAAGATCGATTACGTGCTCTCTACGTATACAGGTTATATCCAAGACCATAGCGCCTTCGACTTCTGCCTGGGCAAGTGCCTTGCCGACGAGCAATTTACGGGAAGGTACGCAGGCATGGTGGCGCCTCGCGAGATTTTCGAAAACATGACCGGCAACTTCAAGGAGGCATTGAATCGCGACTGGATAGACACGCTTGCCGTATTGCCATTTGGCGAAGTTGCCGTACTGGTGGATGCGAACCGGGAAAACAAGGGACTCATAAAACTCATAGACTGCAACAACCCCTTGGCACGGCACACGAACATTGAGGAGATAGTAGAACAGTGCGACATGTATGCCGACTTCATCCTGGCAGAAGATGCAAAGAGGGAGAATTTCCTGAAGGACTTCATCCGCCCTGCCCTTCCCGAACGCGAAGGCCGCAAGAAGGTGCGCCTGGGCGAGCTGGTCAGCCGCATACCCCGCAAGGTGTACGACCTGAAGCATGTCGATGAGGACGAACGCGTCCTGGCATACATAGACCGACGCGAGACCTGGCAGGGAGGGCGTTGGGACGAGAACATCAAGCGCCGGGAGATAAGCAACCTCTTTGGTCCTGCGTATTATCTCGATGACGACTGCCTCATTGTAAACTCGGCAGGCAAAGCAGAGCCTCGCCTGTTCTGCGCATACAATGGGAACGCATTCTTCGAGGATGGATACGCCTTCAGCCTGGACAACCTCGAAGATCCAGATGCGCTGGCAAGAGAACTGAGCGAGACATACGTCTACCGCCAGCTGCATCCATACGGAAACAACGAGATGGTGCCCGAACCATTGACCGAGGACGACTACCTGAACGTCGTTCTGTACATAGACATACCTGGCTATGCGGACGAAAAGGCAAAGAAAACTGAGATCGAAAGAAAAAACTGGTTTCGCAAGGATGCTGAAGACCATGCCCTGCCTGCCGGTTCAGTAGTAAAAGACGGCAAGACGGAATACCACATCATCAGCTTCATAAGCAACGGAGCCTTTGGCTACACCTACAGGGCAGAGATGCACAACATCGCCAACGGCACGAGGGAGATCGTTGCCCTGAAAGAATACTTCCCCCGACAGTACCTGAATTGCCAGGGCTGCACGCACGAAAACGGACGGGTCGTTTGCGACGCAGCCTACCAGTCCTATTTCCAGAACGGCATGGCACTCTTCAAGCACGAGTCCGAATTCATCCAGACCCTCAACGCAACGCCCGGCCACCACGTCACCGAACTCAAGTCGTCCTTCGAAAGCAAGGAGGCAGGAACCATGTTCTATGCCATGAAATACTACTCAGGACTCACGCTCGAGGACATGATCAGGTCCGACCAGGTCCCCTCGTCCGAGAAGCTTGTTACCGAGAAGATCGTCATCCCCCTGTGCAAGGCGCTATATGCAATGCACAGCCACATGATTCTGCACCTCGACATCAACCCCAAGAACATTGTCATCGACGAGAACGGAGAAGCCGTGCTGATCGACTTCGGCCTGGCACGTCAATACGATGCAGAAGGCAGACTCGTCAGCACCCACGAATTGGGAGCAAACAGCGAGTATTCTGCACCCGAATACAAGGGAGGCATGAGATACTTCAGTCCCCCAGCCGACATCTATGGGCTTGCTGCCACCCTGCACAAACTCCTGGAAAAAGAAAGCGCGCAAGACGATTGGTCAGCGCCCCCTCTCAACTGCTCGGCAGAGATGCAGCAGGCCATAGACGAGGGCATGAACGAATATGTGAACGACCGTCCCATGGACGCCCTGCAGTTCCTCCGTAACTTCCCTGGTTGCCGGGACATAAAACTCTAAAACGGCAGCGCCCCCATCTTTGCACAGTTACGTATGAAAATAATTAAAGACGATCAAAAGCAGACGAGCCGCCCGGATTTGTCGAGTGACAGAATGTCTTCACTACAGAATTCAATCGCAATATACGCATAAAGGAACTATAAACAGACTAAAATAGAATCGAACCTGAGCAAATAAGGCAAAGCAAAACTTTTATACGTATGAAAGATGAATTGATTTTAATAAAAAACCGTAACTTTGCGTCAACAAAAAATTCTTCCTATGAAAATAATAACAACTAGCGATTGGCACATTGGCAATCTCTTTCACGGCAATGACCGACTACCTGAACACAAACATTTTCTGAAGTGGCTTCTAAACCAGATTGAGGAGCAAAGGCCGGATGCGCTGTTGGTGGCAGGCGATGTCTTTGACAACGCCAACCCGTCTGCAGACGCACAATCTGCCTATTATAGATTTCTGGCAGACGCTACACAGGCGTGTCCAAACATGCAGATCGTGATAACGGCAGGTAATCACGACTCTGCAAGTCGACTTGAGGCACCGCGTGCCTTGCTCTCCCGACACAAAGTGGAGATTCGAGGCAAGGTGCATCGCAACTGGGTAAAACACGAAGACGGAGGATCGTGGGAAGTTGATTATGACGATCTGATGATTCCTCTCACAGGAGAGAAAGGCGAAAAAGTGGTAGTGCTGGCCGTTCCATTCCTTCGAACTGATGTGGTACAGAATGCGAACTACTCAGCTGGTGTGAACAGTTTCCTGCGTGAATTGACTCAGAAAGCAAGAGCAAAATATCCCGACACACCGCTCGTGATGATGGCGCACATGTATGCCAAGGGAGCAGACATTGCTACACAGGATGCCAGCGAAAAGATTGTTATTGGTGGACAGGAAGAGGTGAACATGGAGGGTTGGGAGGAGCACCCCGACTATCTGACTTGTGGCCACATACACAAACGACAACACATCTGGAACACGGATTGGGCTCGCTACACGGGCAGCATCCTGCCAATGTCGTTTGCCGAGATAAACTACCGCCATGGCGTAGACCTGGTAACGATCACAGAAGACCACAAACCGAAGGTTGAGTTCCTGCAGTACGAACCACAACACAAGTTGCGCATCCTGCCTGAAGGCGACCAAGAACTAACTCCAAAGAAACTGCAGAAACTGATCCAATCAGAACTGGCCGACAGAGGCGAAGATGGTAAACCGGGTGAAGACTTTGAGTACGTAGTGTTGAAAGTGAAACTGGAGAAGGTGAACAATGATGACATCAAGGATTTAGAAGCACTCATTAACACAAAGAATGCTGTGCTTTGCAAGATTCAAAAGATTATCCCAACACTTGACCTCAGCACGATAACAGGAAATCAACAGATACAGAGCATTGACGACATACTGAACCGTGATCCTCTTGAGACACTTCGAGAGACCTTTGTCGTAAAACATGGAATGGAAATGACCGAACGACAGGAGCAAATGTTGCAAAACATACTTAAGGAATATAACGAAGAAGACTGAAAACTATGAAATTTATTAAACTAGAAATTCTGAATCTTGCGTCACTCGACCGTCAAGGTGGCGAGACTATCAACTTCGAAGAGGGCGCTTTAGGTGAGAGCACCATTTTCAGCATTGTTGGTCCTACAGGTAGTGGCAAATCAACCATTCTGGACGCCATCTGTCTGGCGCTCTACAACCGTGCTCCACGTTATCCACGCAAAAAAGGTGACAGAAACCAGAATATCGAGATCTTCGGCGAACTGGAAGAAAGTGAAAAGAATCGACTAGCACCTACAGACTCACGCAACATACTCACCCGAGGCAAGAAAGAAGGTTTCAGTAAATTGACCTTCCTTGCCAACAATGGTGATGTCTATCGTGCAGAATGGTGGGTTCGTAAACTGACAAAGAACTACGAAAACGCACGTACATTTTTATATAAGATTACTCAGAAAGACGGAAATCTGACAGAAGAGCAAGTCGAATGGGAAAAGCTGCCGCGGATTATAGGTCTTGATTATGAGCAGTTCCTGCGTACGGTGCTCATTGCACAAGGGTCCTTTGCCAACTTCCTGACAGCCAAGGAGAACGAGCGATATGAGCTGTTGGAGAAACTGATCGGTTGCGAAGAGATGTATGTCAACATTGCAACCAAAATAAAGCTGCAGAAGGATGAAGCAGTCAAGGCATACGACCAGATTGCTGCCAACCTTTCGGCTCAGGAGAAAGACATCATACCAGAGGAGGAACTGTCTGCACTCAGAGTTCGAATTGCAGAACTTGAGGCCATTGAAAAACAGACCAAGGAAGAATTGCTAAAGGTGAGTGAAGCCATAGCTTGGTATACCACGAATGAAAAACACGTGGATAATATCACCAAGTATGAAAGAGCCTTCATAGAAGTAAAACAAAAACGTGAAGCACAACGTGAGCAAGCAGAACGTCTGGCACTCCACGATGCCACAATGCCTGCCACCAGTCTTTACAAAGAGATCACAACTGCAGAGGCAAGCATCCTGCATCTTGAGGAAACCTTAAAGCGATTCAAAGATAGCATTGCTAAGTATGAACAGGAGCTTAAGCAAGAAGTGGACGTGAACCTGGCCAAGCTTAAGCAGGAAGCAGAGAAGTCTACCTATGAACTTGAACAGCAGAAGCCTCACATCAACAAAGCACGTGAGATAAAGGCTGAATTGGAGGGATTGAAAAGAGTACTGAACGAAAAAAAAACTGCTAAAGCGGATGCAAAAAAGGGTAAAGAGAAAGCAGACAAAGAGGTATTGGACAATGAAAAAGTAATAGAAAAAGTAACTGCCGATTTACGTAATGCCGTTGAAGCAAAGAACCGTTTGCGGACAGAAATCGAAGCGGAGAAAGCAATGAAGACAGGTGCTCTGGCACTGATCGAAGTGAAGATTGCAGAAGAGAAAGCGAAAATTGCTAACATCGACATCGAGCAACTGAATGCGGACGTGGAAGCCCTGCTGCGCACTTACACATTGATGACCAGCGAGAACTGGGAGGAGCATCGCTCCCTTCTGAAAGAGGGCGAACCGTGCCCATTGTGTGGTGGAACACACCATCCTTACGCCAACCAGAATGTGTTTAATCAGGTTGAAAACGAACTCAGTCTCAAACTGAAAGACAAGCAACAGCAGCAGAAGGACTACAACCAAGCAAAGCAACTCCTCGACCAACTAAACGCCCAAAAGGATACTGCCAATACTGCTATCCTCAACTACGCAGAAGAGGTGCAGAAGAAGATGGAGAGGGCCGATAAACAGGTAACCGATGCCAACACCCTGTTGGAAACAGAAAAGGGAAAGACTGCTAACCTCAAAGCCCAACAAGCAGAGAAAAAGGAAGCCCTCGCCAATGCCGAAACCATGTTGACTAGGTCTGCCGAGGAGGTTGCAACAAAACTCGATGCGTTGAAGCAAGAACTAGGTGACAAAGATCCTGATGCTTACGAAAGGGCACTCACCGATACCAAGAACAAAGCCGATAATGCTGTAAAGGAAAAGATCGAGTCAATTGCCAGCATACGTGAACAACTGACAGAAGTGATGGGTAAAGAGACGGCAACCAAAGCTCAGATGGAGAAGGAATCCAAAACTCGCCACAGCAAGCAGCAGGAATTGGTTCAATGGTTGTCGGACTACAACGCTAACAATCCTCAGCAACTGACAGAAGAATCCATTGCCCAACTCTACTCTTCTACAGATGATTGGGAAGATATCCGCAGCCGACAGAAGCGACTTTCCGAAACGTATACCTCTGCAGAGACAACCCTCAACAACGAGAAGAAGGCGCAGCTGGAACATCAGCAGAAGCGGCCTGAACAGGAGAAGGAGACGCTGCTCGCCCGTAAAGCAGAATTGGAAGGAATGGCAAACACAGAATTGGTGGATGCCAAGGCTCGTCTGCAACGCCACGAAACGGCCAAGCGGCAGATGGGAGCGATGTTCGGGCAAAAGCAGGAGGCAGAACAGTTGAAAACCGAATGGTGTCAGATTGCAGATGCCATAGGCGGTGACGGCAAGACACTTCGCAAGATGGCACAATGCTACACGCTTCGTTTCCTCGTTGAGCATGCCAACGTGGAGATTCGAAAGTTCAACAGCCGCTATGAGCTGCTGCAGGTGAAAAACTCGCTTGGCATACGTGTCATCGACCACGATCGTGCCGATGACGTGCGCGACACGACATCGCTCTCTGGCGGCGAGACCTTCATCGTCTCTCTCGGCCTGGCACTGGGACTCTCGGCCTTGTCCTCTCGCAACATCAGGTTCGAGAATCTGTTCATCGACGAGGGTTTCGGCACGCTGGACCCCGATACGCTCGATCACGTCATCGACTCCCTTGCCATGCTGCAGACATCGCAGGGCAAGAGGGTGGGCGTAATCAGCCACACTGACACCATGTGCGAACGCATAGCTACGCAAATACGAATCGTCAAAAACGGCAACTCTGGCAGCAGTCACATTGAGATCTATCCATAGAACGCCCCGTGCCTGCAGGGGGTGCTTACCTGACGGTTACTTTTGCGGCAAGTGCCTTGCAACGGTCGCGCAGCTGCAACTGGCTTGCGGCGGTTTCCTCGTCGGTGCGGCCAAGGGGTTCCCAGCATACAACGACGCCCATGCGGCGGCCTACGTGGGCTGCGGGCTTGCCAAAGATGCGAAGGTCGGCACGGGGCGATGCGCAGACGCATTCTAGGCCTTCGTAGGTGGGCGCATTGGTGTCGACATCGCTCAGGATGACGGCCGAGGCGCCCTGGCGATCCTGCACGATCTCGGGGATGGGGAGGTGGAGGACGGCGCGTGCATGGAGCTCGAACTCGCTGAGGTTCTGCGTCTGCGCCAGCGTCACCATGCCGGTGTCGTGGGGACGGGGCGAGAGTTCGCTGAAGATAACGCCATGCTCTTGGCTGACGAAGAACTCCACACCCCAGATGCCTGCGCCGGTGAGGGCCCGAGTGACCTTGTCTGCCATCTGCTGGGCCTGAAGGATGTGCTCGGGCTTCATGACGCGGGGCTGGAAGCTCTCGCGGTAGTCGCCGCCTTTCTGGACATGGCCGATGGGGGCGCAGAAGAGGGTTGGCCCGTCGTGCTGGGTGACGGTGAGGAGGGTGATCTCGTAGTCGAAGGGGATGAACTGCTCAACAATAACTTCCATAAGGTCGCCGCGCGCTCCTCCGCATGCATACTCCCAGGCCTGTTGCAGTTCGTCGGGCGTATCGACCTTGCTCTGACCGTGGCCAGAGGAGCTCATGAGGGGCTTGACGATGCAGGGGAAGCCTATCTTGCTGGCTGCACTTGCGAGTTCGTCGTAGGTGGTTGCATAAAGGTAGTTGGCGGTCTTGAGCCCGAGCTGGGTATGTGCCAACTCGCGTATTGCCTTTCGGTTCATCGTGTAGTTGACGGCGCGTGCGCTGGGCACGACCTGTATGCCTTGTGCCTCGCACTCGTAGAGTTTCTCGGTGCGGATGGCCTCGATTTCGGGGACAATGATGTCGGGTTTTACCTCGTCAACAACTTGCATGAGGGCATCGCCATCGAGCATGCTGAAGACGCGACGCTCGTCGGCAACTTGCATGGCGGGTGCGTTGTCGTAGCTGTCGCAGGCCACTACGTATTGTCCAAGTCGCTTGCATGCGATGACAAACTCCTTGCCAAGTTCTCCACTGCCTAATAATAAAATCTTCTTCATTTCTCCAAAATTGGTTTTACGTTTTTGTCTGTTTCTGGTTAATTCCTAAATTGACTACGTCGAGCCTTTACTGATGCTGGTCGCGCAGAAGGTCGTTGACGGTCTTGACGGGATTGAAGGTGCCCAGCGGAACCTCGACGAATACGGTGCTCCAGTTGGACATGGCGCCGTTCCAGAGTCCGGGCAGTTCGAGGGCCTTGAGTTCCTTGCCGTTCTTGCTCTTGTAGGAGATGAAGCCTGTGGCGGGATCGACGTAACGGGGAAGGTGGAACTTCTCACCCTTGTAGTTGCGGATGGCACAGACGAGGTCGACTGGGTTGAAGTGGGTGCCGCTGGCAAACATCTTCATGTACTCGGCGTTGTTGCTGTCGATCTGGCTGCTTTCGAGAATCTGAGCAGAAACGGTGCCGTCGGGGTTGTAGGCCAAGAAGGGGCCGCCACCGGGCTCGCCCACATTCTTTACTACGCCGCACACGCGCATGGGACGGTTGAGTTCGGACTTGAGGAAGGCAACGAGTTCGGCATCCTCCATGGTCTTGAGTCCGGGAACGTCGGTGAACAAGTCGTGACGCACGAACTGGATGATGTCGAGGATGTCCTCGCGCTTGTAATTGCCGCTGTCGAGGAGCTGGAGGTAGGCAAATGCCTTCTTCTGGAGTGTAACGAGCACGCCTGCCAGCACTTGCTTGTAGGTGACGGTTTCGTCCTTGAGACGATCGGGAACAACGTTGTCGATGTTCTTGATGAAGACGATGTCGCTCTGCAAGTCGCTCAAATTCTGGATGAGAGCGCCATGGCCGCCTGGACGGAAGAGGAGCTTGCCGTCTTCGGTTCGGAAGGGCGTGTTGTCCATGTTGGCGGCAACGGTATCGGTGCTGGGCTTCTGCTCGCTAAACGAAACATGGTACTTGATGCCGAACTTCTGCTCGTAGGCAGGGAGGACGCGCTGAACCAAGTCCTCGAAGAGAGCGCGATGCTCGGTGCTGACGGTGAAGTGGACGTCGGCCTCGCCCTTGCTGGTGGCATAGAGTGCTGCCTCGACGAGATGCTCTTCGAGAGGAGTGCGTGCTTCGTCGTCGTAGGTATGGAACTGAAGCAGTCCCTTTGGCAGCTGGCCGTAGTTCAGGCCATCCTCGCCTAACATATTGGCAACGACTGCTTTATAGTTGCCCTCTTCAACAAGTGCATCAACACCCTTGCCTTCGTTCACGTGGCAAGCATCGTCGAGTGCGGGATAGAAGGCAAAGTCGTGAATCTGCTCGAAGTACTTCTTCTCAAAAGGTGTGGTGGGTACGTCGTTCTCGCCAGAGAGGAACTCGAACATGTTCTTAAACATGCGGCTGGCAGCACCACTGGCGGGCACGAACTTAGTAATGTGGTGGCCTTCGGCCTTATAGTCGTTCCATGACTTGATGTAGGATTCTACCTCGTCATCTTCAAGACGGAGAATGCCGTTGCCTACTGAGGCTGCTGCACGCAGCTTTAAGTAGGGAAATCCGTCGCGAAAGCTCTGCAGCTGACTTTCGATCTGTGACTCGGTAATGCCTTTCTGTTCTAATTGCTTCTTGTCTTCAGGTGTAATCATATTTTTTGAGGTTTAAAGGTTATGCGGTTTTTGAGGTTATGGTTTTGAGGTTATGCTACACGTCAACTTACAACGTGATAAACCTGCAAGCACAATCCTTATTTCTTTATTTTTACGCAAATTTACTAAAAATAATAATATGTAAAGGTGAAATCCAAAAAATATTCGTAACTTTGAACGAAATTAATGCACAAGGACTATGAACGAAAACAAATTCCTCACGTTGAGCGAACGAGAAACCTTGATGGAACTGCACTACCAGTTGCTTAGAGAGGGGGGTACGGAAATTCCGGCTCGTGACAAGGAGATGCTGAAGTCGTATCTGAGAAGGGCATTCGAAACGGGCAACTTCTTGCGCGACGATTTTGGTTTGAACCCCATCCTTTGCGACATGCAGACGGGTCTTTTGCTGTCGAGGGAGATGGGCATGACACGAGGAACCATCCTAGCCGTCATGCTGAGTTCGGCCATGAAGACTGGCGCCTTCAGCTTGGAGAATGTGGAGCGCGACTTCGGCACGGAAGTGTCGAGCATCCTGCATGGCATGAAAAGCATTCAGGGGCTGTACGAAAAGTCGAACGCCGTTGAGAGTGAGAACTTCAGGCAGCTGCTGCTGAGTTTTGCGCAGGACATTCGCGTGATATTCATCATGATTGCAAACCGCCTCAACATCATGCGCCAGATTCGCGACGCAGAACCTGGCGAAGCGAAGCAGAGGATTTCGATGGAGGCGGCCTATCTGTATGCCCCCCTTGCCCACAAGTTGGGTCTCTACAAACTGAAAAGCGAACTGGAGGACTTGTCCTTGAAATATCTCGAACACGATGCCTACTACCACATCAAGGACAAACTGAACGAGACGAAGAAGAGCCGCGATGCCTACATAGCCCGCTTCGTCGGCCCCATCGAGGAGAAACTAAAGGCTGCCGGCCTGAAGTTTCACATGAAGGGGCGCACGAAAAGCATCCACAGCATCTATCAGAAGATGAAGAAGCAGAAGGTGGACGTCGATGGCGTATACGACCTCTTTGCCATTCGCATCATCCTGGACTCGGAACTGGAGAAGGAAAAGCAGGAATGCTGGCAAGTCTTCAGCATCATCACCGACATGTATCAGAGCAACCCGAAGCGAATGCGCGACTGGCTGTCCGTGCCCAAGAGCAACGGCTACGAAAGCCTGCATATCACCGTCTTGGGACCAGAGCAGAAGTGGGTGGAGGTGCAGATCAGAACCGAGCGCATGGACGATGTGGCAGAACATGGCTTGGCTGCCCATTGGCGCTACAAGGGTGTGAAGAGCCAGCAAGGCAACCTGGAGGAGTGGCTTGCAGGCATCCGCTCGGCGCTGGAGGCCAACGACGACTCGCAGCTGATGGACGCCTTCAAGATGGACTTGGTGGAAGATGAAGTCTTCGTCTTCACACCCAAAGGCGACCTCTTCAAACTGCCCAAGGGCGCTACCGTCCTCGACTTTGCCTATGCCGTACACACGAAGGTGGGCGACCATTGCATCGGAGCCAAGATTGGCAACAAGAACGTGACCATACGACAGGAGCTCAACAGCGGCGACCAGATTGAAATCCTGACGGCCAACAACCAGATGCCCAAGCAGGACTGGGTGAACTTCGTCAAAACAACCAAGGCAAAGACGAAGATCCGAACCAGCCTGAAGGAGATGCAGGCAGGCCAGGTGAGCATGGCAAAGGAGTTGCTGGAGCGCAAGCTGAAGAACCGTAAGATCGAGATGAGCGAACCGACGCTGATGCACACCATGAAGCGTCTTGGCTACAAGATAGTTACCGACTTCTACAAAGCCCTGAATGACGGCGAGGTGGACGTGAACACGGTAGTCGAGGAATACCTGGCTCGTCAGCGACACGAACGTGGCGAGGAGGAGAAGGCCGACGTGCGAAAGGCAGAGGAGTTCGTGATGACGGACAAGCAAGAGAGCAAGCTCCGTTCGACAGGCAACGAGGACGTCATGGTCATCGACCAAAACCTGAAGGGCCTGGACTTCCAGTTGGCAAAGTGCTGCCAGCCCATCTACGGCGACGATGTGTTCGGTTTTGTGACGGCTGCCGGTGGCATCAAGATTCATCGCGAAGACTGCCCAAACGCCACGCAGATGAAGCAGCGCTTTGGCTATCGCATCGTTAAGGCACGCTGGGCTGGCAAGGGCGCAAGTCAGTATGCCATCACGCTCCACATCGTGGGCAACGACGACCTGGGCATCGTGAGCAACATCACGAGCATCATCTCGAAAGAGGAGAAGATGCTCATGCGATCCATTAGCATCGACAGTCACGACGGACTCTTCAGCGGCCATCTGACCGTCATGCTCGACGACACCAGCCGCCTGCAGCAGCTTATCAAGAAACTAAAGACCGTCAAGGGTGTCAAGAACGTGAGTAGAAGTTGAGAAGAGTTGAAGAGAAGGAAAAAAGAAGCATGATATACCCCAAAAACTACGAAGAGAAAGTTGGTTTTGACGAAATAAGGACGCTGCTGCACTCACATTGTGAAAGCACGATGGGGCGTGAACGCGTCGACGAGATGAAATTCCTGACCGACATCAAGGTCATTCAGCAGAAACTGGAGGAGACGCGCGAATTCATGCGTCTGAAGGAGACCGAGGACAACGTTCCCGACATGCAGTTCTTCGACCTTCGTCCTTGCATCCAGCGCATCCGCATCGAGGGCACCTTCATCGAGGAGCAGGAGATGTGGGACCTGAAGCGTTCCTTGGAGACGCTGCACGCCTTCATCGACATCATCAGGAAGGAGGAGAGTCCCTACCCCTCGCTCATCCACATGGCCGACGGTGTCTTCACGTTCAAGACCGTAACCCGACGCATTGAGCAGATTCTGGACAAATATGGCAAGATAAAGGACGAGGCAAGTCGTGCACTCTACGAGATTCGCCACGAACTGCGCAGTCTGGAGGGCAGCATCGGCCGCACGCTGCATAAGATACTGAAATCTGCCCAAGCAGAGGGACTTGTCGAGCAGGACGCATCCCCCACCCTGCGCGACGGACGTCTTGTTATCCCGGTGGCTCCGGCCATGAAGCGCAAGCTGCGAGGCATTGTTCACGACGAATCGGCAACCGGAAAGACCGTCTACATCGAACCGGCAGAGGTTGTAGAGGCCAACAACCGAATACGCGAACTGGAGGGCGAGGAAAGGCGCGAGGTGATCCGCATTCTGCAGGAGTTCACAGATGCGCTTCGAAAGAACATACCCGAGCTGTTGCGCGACTTCGTCTTCCTGGCCGACCTCGAGTTCGTACGTGCCAAGTCGTGCCTGGCCGATCAGTTGCACGCCATCATACCACAAATCGGTTCTAAACCCTTCATCGACTGGTCGATGGCCGTCCACCCCCTCTTGGCCCTCAACCTCGAGAAAAGCGGACGCAAAGTCGTGCCCCTTGACATCAGGCTCGACCGCAAGCAGCGCATCCTCATCATAAGCGGACCGAATGCAGGTGGCAAGAGCGTCTGCCTCAAGACGGTCGGACTCCTGCAATACATGGTACAATGCGGACTTCCCGTGCCCATGAGCGAAGCTTCCAGGATGGGCGTCTTCCAAGGCCTGTTCATCGACATCGGCGACGAGCAAAGCATCGACGACGACCTCTCCACCTACTCTTCGCATCTGCTCAACATGAAGAACATGATGCGAGGATGCTCACCCTCCTCGCTGCTCCTCATCGACGAGTTTGGCGGCGGAACCGAACCCGGCATCGGAGGCGCATTGGCCGAGGCCATTCTGCGGCAGTTCCACAAGCACGGCACCTTTGGCGTTATCACCACTCACTATCAGAACCTCAAGCACTTTGCCGATGATAATGAGGGAGTTGTCAACGGAGCCATGCTCTATGACCGGCATCAGATGCAGGCTCTCTTCCAGCTCGAGATAGGCAACCCCGGCAGTAGTTTTGCCGTCGAGATTGCCCGAAAGATTGGCATACCCGAATACGTTATCGAGGATGCTTCCAAGCTCGTCGGCCAGGAATATATCGATGCCGACAAATACCTTCAGGACATCGTTCGCGACAAACGTTATTGGGAAGGAAAGCGCCAGAACATCCATCAGCGCGAGAAGCACATGGAGTCTACCATTTCGCGATACGAAGAAGAAGTCTTCGAACTGCAGAAACAAAGACGCGCCATCCTGCGCGAGGCAAAGGACGAAGCAAAGCAGATCATCGCCGAGGCAAACGCACAGATAGAAAATACCATCCGCGAAATCAAGGAGGCGCAAGCCGAACAGGAAAGAACAAGAGCGGCCCGTGCCAGACTGGCACTTGTACAGCAGCAACTGGATCAGGAAGAGGCTTTGGCTGCCATAAACGAGGCAAAGAGTGCAGAAATCGACCGCAAGATGCAGCAAATCCTGGAACGAAGAAGAAGAAAGGAAGAGCGCAGAAACAAGGGAAACAACGATGCGAAGAATCTGTCGGGCAATGGACAAAACGCAGACCTTAATGCCGCAAACTCAACGCTTCACGACATCAGTTCAACTACCGTAAGCCAGAATACGGCCGGCACAACCGCAGCCACAGATGCAAACCAACTACATTTAAGGCCTACTGCCGAAGCACTCCAGGTTGGCTCAACCGTCAAGATGCGAGGGCAATCCACCGTTGGAACCATCGAGAGCATCCAAGGCAAAAAGGCAACTGTAGTCTTTGGCATGATAAAGTCCACCGTAGCCCTCGACCGCCTCTCACCTGCCGAGAAGCCCAAGGTCGAAAGCATATCAAAGGTAGCAACCTATCTGAGCAAAGAGACCCGGGAGGACATGCACCAGCGTTCCCTAAACTTCCATCAGGACATCGACATCCGAGGATTGCGCGCCGACGAAGCCCTTCAGCAGATCACCTATTACATCGATGACGCCATCCTCGTCGGAGCCTCTCGCGTTCGCATCCTCCATGGCACAGGCACGGGTGCGCTCCGTCAATTAGTACGTCAATACCTCTCAACAGTCTCCAGCGTAGACACTTTCCATGACGAACACGTCCAGTTCGGCGGTGCAGGCATAACGGTCGTAGAATTTATCAGCTAATGTGTAGGCAAGGCTAAAAAACAGAAAGGACTTGATTTAGAATCAAGTCCTTTTTTTGTAGCGCCTACGGGAATCGAACCCGTGTTCCATGCGTGAGAGGCATGTGTC
>JAKSLN010000064.1 GCA_024401165.1 Bacteroidaceae bacterium | reverse complement strand
TCTACAGAAAGATGATGGCGGACTACACGGATGACTAAATGGAATTCACAGTTCACAGTTCATAGTTATTCGCTAAGCTCATCAAGCTTTGCAGTCACAGTTCATAGTTCATAGTTCACAGTCGGTAATTAGTAATTCAAAATTCATGAGAATCGTATATATGGGTACCCCCGACTTCGCCGTCGAGCCCCTCCGCCAACTCCTCGATAATGGTTATAATGTAGTAGGCATTATCACGATGCCTGACAAGGCAATTGGCCGTCATCACGATACGCTGCAGCCCAGTCCCGTGAAGAAGTTCTACCTCGAACAGCATCTGGAGGAGAAGGGCATAAAGTTGCTTCAACCCGAAAAACTGAAGGATGAGGCCTTCCTGGAGGATTTACGTTCGCTACAGGCCGACTTGCAGATTGTCGTGGCCTTCCGCATGTTGCCTGAGGTGGTCTGGGCTATGCCGCCCAAGGGAACTTTCAACCTGCACACCGCTTTGCTGCCTCAGTATCGCGGTGCCGCTCCTATGAACTGGGCTATCATCAATGGCGATAAGGAGACGGGTGTCACAACCTTCTTCCTCGACCACGACATCGATACCGGTCGCATCATCATGCAGAGTCGTACGCCTATCCATGAGACCGACAATGTGGAGGATATTCACGACCGATTGATGATGATGGGGTCGGAACTGGTACTTAAGACTGTCTGCGCCATTGAGGAGGGTACGGCAGAGAGTGTTCCACAGGAGCAGTTCCTGACGGATGAACCGCTTCGCCATGCGCCAAAGATTTTTAAGGAGACTTGTCAGATTGACTGGACTGCTGGCCTCGAGAACGTGTATAATTTCGTGCGCGGCCTCAGTCCTTACCCTGCTGCCTGGAGTGCGCTTGTCTTTCCCGATGGTAGGCGACAGGATGTTAAGGTGTTTAAGACGACGAAGGAACAAACCTCCGTTTCTCCCGAATTGCAGCCCGGTTCTGTCGTTGCGGATGGCAAATCGTTCAAGGTGGTTGTGCCCGACGGATACATTGTCGTTGACGAACTGCAAGTGGCAGGCAAGAAGCGTATGGCGACGGCAGATTTCCTGCGTGGAGCCCGCATTCCAGATGGCACTCGATTCGAATAAAAAGGGAAAAATGGGAGATCCCGAGGATGCATAATTGACGCAATTCGTGTTAAAATGAGAGCGTAAAAGCAAAAAACTGCGTAAAAGTTTGCGTATTTCGCGAAAAAATGCGTCCTTTGCAATCAGAAACATATTTTTTTAACTGTCAAAAGCAATAAGCCTATCGAAACATCGTTACTTCCGAACCAATCTGTAAGATAGTAATGAAAACATGCAGCACCCTCTCCGACGATGAGTTGGTACGTCTGTACGAAAATGGTAATGATAATGCTTTTGATATCCTGTTGAACCGTCATCAGGGCAAGCTTTTCAACTACATATATTTTCTTACCCGCGACGAAGACTTCGCCAACGATGTCTTTCAGGATACCTTTGTCCGCGTAGTCACCTCCATCCGTTCGCACAATTATGAGGCGACAGGTAATTTTGGTTCTTGGCTCATGCGTATCAGTCGCAACTTGGTACTGGATCATCAGCGTCACATGCAGGTGGCTTCGCTGGTGCCCCACGAGTGCCTTGATGAGAATGGTGAACTGAAGCGCGACTTGCTGAACAATGCCGATTTGTGCGAATCGAATATTGAGAGCGAGATCTTTGACCACGAAACGAAGGAAAGCCTGCGTGAACTGGTAGACAGTCTGGTGGACAATCAGCGTGAGATCATCTACATGCGATTCTACCGCGACATGTCGTTCAAGGAAATTGCCCAGGTGTTGGGAGTCAGCATCAACACGGCGCTCGGACGTGTACGCTACGCCCTGATAAACCTGCGCCGCATGGCTGGCGAACGCCATCTGTCGCTGGTCGGGTGAAAAGTTTGTCGCTACTTTCTTCCTGGAGGCGTGAAGAATATTTACAATGGGTTGGGACGCCTCCAATTTTTTCCTCAAAAATTCTTTGTTTTGCACAATAAATGAAGTGAGTCTGCGTTATATTGTTTGTAAGGCCGTTGTATTCGACTTTTTTGTGATGTAGTTCAACAAAAAAAAGAGATTCGTCCTATTAAAAAGTTAACTCATCCAGATAAAACGTGTCCTGCCCTTACAAGATGTAACCAATCTTAAATGACTCCTGCCTATGATGCAATTTGTACCCAAAGAAAACCCACAACCCCGTCCCGCCGTAATAGACTACATCCGCCAGTTTGCACGTCAGTTCCGCCCTGTTGCTGCGGTCTGAATCTGGACATCTTTTTTGCTGTTCGGCATTTGTGCAGACCAAGTTCACGTTTGATTCCTAATGGACGTTTGGCTGCAGGTCTTCGTTGCTTTCGCTCGGATTTATACAAATAAATTTGGATAATCTCGCGCTTATTCGTACCTTTGTGGTCTAAAAACGAATTAGTATGCAAGTTTCACCTTCTTTGCTTTCTGCCAACTTCTCCAACCTTGAAGGCGATATGGAGTGGCTGAACCGCTCGGACTGCGACTATCTGCACCTCGACGTGATGGATGGCGTGTTCGTTCCCAACATAAGTTTCGGTTTCCCTGTCTTGAAGCATGTGGCGCGTCTTTGCCAGAAGCCACTAGACGTACATCTGATGATTGTGCAGCCCGAGAAGTTCATCAACGAGGTGAAGGCGCTTGGCGCCTATTACATGAATGTGCATGTCGAGGCTTGCACGCACCTTCATCGTGTGGTCGGCCAGATTCGTGAAGCTGGCATGCATCCGGCTGTCACCCTGAATCCCGCAACGCCCATCAGTCTTCTCGAAGATATTATTGAGGATGTTGACATGGTGCTGCTAATGAGTGTCAACCCTGGTTTTGGCGGACAGAAGTTCATCCAGCATACCTACGACAAGATTCGACAGTTGCGCAAACTCATCGACGAGAGGGGCTGCCAGACAAAGATTGAGATTGACGGAGGTGTGACGCTGGACAATGCTGCCCAACTGGCAGAGGCCGGTGCAGATGTCCTCGTTTCAGGCAGTACCATCTTTGGTGCTCAGGATCCTGTTGAGGTCATCCGCCAGATGAAACTGTGCTGATCAAGAACAACGAATGGATAATCTTCTCACAAATATAGAACTGGAACAACTGCGCACCTTGTTGGACGAGGCGCACAAGATTGTCGTGACCTGCCATACCAACCCCGATGGTGATGCCCTGGGGTCGATGACGGCGATGCTGAGCGTGCTGAAGAGGTATGGGCACGATGTCGTTGGTGTCGCGCCTGACAACTGGCCCGATAATCTCAACTGGTTGCCCATGATGCAGGACGTTAGGTTCTATGCAAAGCATGAAGCTGAGGTTGAAGAGGTGATGAAGGATGCCGATCTGGTGCTGATGCTGGATCATGGGCGCTTGGATCGCATGTCGGCGCTTGGCGATGTCGTTGCTCGACTGAATGCGCCTCGCGTTGTGCTCGACCATCATCCCGAACCGGAGGAGGGGCCTGCCTTTGTGCTTTCCTGTCCTCAACTCTGTGCTGCGTGCGAAGTTGTCTATCGTGTGCTCGATCAGTTGGGATGGCTGGACGGTATGACTCATGATGAGGCCGTTAGCCTCTACACGGGCATGATGACCGACACGGGTGGATTCACCTTCAATTCCAACCGTCCCGAGGTCTTCCTCATCATCAGTCGCCTGCTCGAGAAGGGCATAGACAAGGACCGTCTCTATCGTAATGTCTACTATACTTCATCGGCCGACCGCTACCGCCTGATGGGTTATCTCCTCTATGTGAAGATGGACGTGATGCACGAGTACAACACCGCCATCATGACCTTCACCAATGAGGAACGCCGGATGTTCAAACTGAAGAACGGCGAGACGGATGGCATGGTGAACTATCCGTTGATGATTGATGGCATGCGCCTGAGCATTTTCATGCGTGAAGATACAGAGAAGAAAAACTGCATACGCCTCTCGCTTCGTAGTGTCGATGACTTCCCCTGCAACGAGATGTCCGCCGAGTTCTTCAATGGTGGCGGTCACAAGAATGCGTCGGGCGGTCGCTTGAACTGCACCATGGATGAGGCAGTAGAGATTGTTAAGAAAGCTGTTCGCAAGTATGCCGACAAACTGCGCGGGTAGGACTTGAAGAAAAAATGAATTTTGAAGATATGAAAAAAATCGGATATCTGTTGTTGGTGATGATGGCTGGTGTGCTTGTCTTCTCTTCGTGTCGTGATGAAGAGACGTATGCCGAACAGAAGGAGAGAGAGCGCAACGTCATTTTGTCGTTTGTAAACCGTGACAAGATCGTGCTCCTAAATCACGATGGTGATACGTTGCTCAGTACCGCCAAGATGAAGGTCATCTCGGAGGAGGAATTCTGCGCTCACGACAGCATGACAAATGTTGATGACAACGAATACGTGCTCTTTGCTAATACGGGTGTTTACATGCAGATTGTCCGCAAGGGCGTAGGCAAGAAGATACAGAGTGGCGAAACGAAACGCCTTGTCTGCCGTTACTTTGAGTTCAACTTGATGACCGACAGTTTGCAGACGTCAGATAATGTTGTCTACTGGTCCACCAATCCGGAGATTATGAATGTCTCTAACACGGATGGCGTCTTTGCTGCAACCTTCGACACCAGTATCAACGGCGGCGGTGCTATGTTCCAGAGCTATCGTTCCACCGTTGTGCCCAGCGCTTGGCTGCTGCCGCTTCGCTACATCAATGTTGGTCGTCAGCTGAGCAGTACAGATGGAATTGCAAAGGTAAGACTTGTTGTTCCCCATTCAGAGAATCACGACGATGCAAAGCAGAACGTGTATCCCTGCTTCTATGAGATATCTTATCAGGAGATGAGAGAGTAAAAGTAGGAAGGAGAAACCAAGAAGGAACTAAAGGAAAAGGTCGGAAATGACGTCATTGGAGACGAAAACGCCTTTCCTCGAAAGATAGACCTGGTCCACATTTCGGATCAGGTTTTCTTTTTGAAGGTGGGGCTGCATCATCTCCAGGCAATGGTGCAGCGCCTCTCGCCCGAAGCGTTCCTCTACCTCGGTCAGAGCGAATCCCTTGGAAGTGCGTAGGCGCGTCATGACATATTCGTTGTAAAGGTCGGTGTCTGTGAGTTCCTCCGTCTCGAAGTACTCGTTGTCGTCCGGATGGTTGAGATATTCGTCCAGCGAATCCTTGTTGCTGCGCCTTGTCCGTTTCCCGTCGTAGGAGTGGGCGCCCGCGCCGAACCCCAGATAGGGATTGCCCGTCCAGTAGCCGCTGTTGTGGCGCGAGTGCATGCCGGGCAGAGCAAAGTTTGACACTTCATAGTGCTCATATCCTGCCTCTTGTAGACGTTGGCAGAGGAGTTCGTAGCATTGCCACGACATCTCGTCGCTCATCTCCTCGATAAGTCCACTCTCCAGCATGCGTGTGATGGGTGTTCCTTCCTCGTACATCAGGCTGTATGCGCTGATGTGCGGAATGCCCAGGCGTAACGCTTCGGTGATGTCGTCGTCCCACATGCTGAGGCTTTGCCCCGGCAGACCGTAGATGAGGTCGATGCTGATGTTTGTGTACCCCGCCTTGTGGAGCAACTGTACGGCCCGACGTGCCTGTTCGCTGCTGTGTCGGCGGCGAAGCGTGTGGAGCAACTCGTCGTGGAAAGTCTGCACCCCCATGCTGACACGGTTGACGGGGGTGGTCTTCAGTGCCTCGACCCATTCCTCCGTCACGTCGTCGGGGTTGGCCTCAATTGTTATTTCTGCATCCCCGGCAGGTGGGTAGAGGGTGGTTACGGTCTTCATCATCCGGCACATCAAGCTGGGGGGTAGGGTAGAAGGCGTTCCCCCTCCTATATAAATAGATAATGTACGTGCGCGAGAGTTCCACTCGACCTGCCGATCCCTCATCTCCCTCTCCAGGCGTTCGATGTATCGTGCCTGCTTCTCCAGACTCGTCGTCGAATAGAAGTCGCAATAGATGCAGCGACTTTGGCAGAAGGGAACGTGGATGTATACGGACGGCATGTGGATAGTTTTTTCTCTACAAAAGTAACACTTTTTGTCCGATTGATATAAAAATAGTTGTTTTATTTTGTCGAATCAACTATTATTCGTAACTTTATACCGCGAATTTTGAAATTCATAAATTTAATACCTAGAAATATGAAGACCTACAAATCTAACGAAATTAAGAACATTGCCTTGCTTGGTAATGACGGATCTGGTAAAACAACCCTCACCGAGAGCCTGCTCTACGAGGCAGGCGTGATCAAGCGTCGTGGACGCATCACACAGCAGAATACCGTTTCTGACTATTTCCCTGTTGAGCAGGAGTATGGTTATAGTGTGTTCAGCACGGTTTTCCATGCAGAGTGGAACGGCAAGAAACTGAACATCATTGACTGCCCTGGTGCCGACGACTTCGCAGGTTCATACATTACCGCGTTGAATGTTACCGACACGGCCCTCTTGCTGCTGAACGGTCAGTACGGCGTTGAGGTAGGTACCCAGAACCACTTCCGTTACACTGAGAAGTTGGGTAAGCCCGTCATCTTCCTCGTTAACCAGCTCGATAGCGAAAACTGCGATTACGATGCCATCCTTGAGCAGTTGACTAGCATCTACGGTCCCAAGGTTGTGCCCATCCAGTATCCCATCAAGACCGGTCCCGAATTCAACTCCCTCATCGATGTTCTGCTCATGAAGAAGTATTCTTGGGCTCCCGAGGGTGGTGCTCCTACCATCGAGGAAATTCCTGCAGAGGAGATGGAGAAGGCTACAGAGATGCACAAGGCGCTGGTTGAGGCTGCTGCCGAGCACGACGAGACCCTGATGGAGAAGTTCTTCGAGAGCGAGAGCCTTACCGAGGACGAGATGCGCGAGGGTATCCGCAAGGGTTTGGCAAGCCGTGGCATGTTCCCCGTTTTCTGCGTAGATGCAGTTCGCGACATGGGTGTTCGCCGTCTGATGGAGTTCCTCGGCAACGTGGTTCCCTTCGTAGACGAGATGCCTCCCGTTCACAATACCCGTGGTGAGGTGGTTAACCCCGACTCAAATGGTGCAACCAGCCTTTACTTCTTCAAGACAGCTGTTGAACCCCATATCGGCGAGGTTCAGTACTTCAAGGTAATGAGCGGTACCGTTCACGAGGGCGACGACCTCAGCAATGCCGACCGTGGTTCAAAGGAGCGTCTTGCACAGCTCTTCGTTTGTGCAGGTGCAAACCGCGAGAAGGTGAGCGAACTGACAGCTGGTGACATTGGCTGTACCGTCAAGCTTAAGGACGTTAAGACCGGCAATACCCTGAATGACAAGAATAGCGAGAATCGTTTCAACTTCATCAAGTATCCCAACGCCAAGTATAGCCGTGCCATCCGTGCCGTCAACGAGAGCGAGACCGAGAAGATGATGAATGCGCTGAACAAGATGCGTGAGGAAGATCCCACATGGCAGATTGAGCAGAGCAAGGAGTTGCGCCAGATTCTGGTTCACGGACAGGGCGAGTTCCACCTCCGCACGTTGAAGTGGAGAATGGAGAACAATGAGAAGATTCAGATTGTCTTCGAGGAACCCAAGATTCCTTATCGCGAGACAATCACCAAGGCCGCTCGTGCCGACTATCGTCACAAGAAGCAGTCGGGTGGTGCTGGTCAGTTTGGTGAGGTTCACCTGATTGTGGAACCCTACTACGAAGGCATGCCCGATCCCGATGTTTACAAGTTCGGTGGTCAGGAGTATCGCATCAACGTGAAGGGTAGCGAGACCGTCAACCTCGAGTGGGGCGGCAAGCTCGTCTTCATCAACTCTGTTGTGGGTGGTGCCATCGATGCACGTTTCATGCCTGCTATCTTGAAGGGTATTATGCAGCGTATGGAGCAGGGTCCCTTGACTGGTTGCTATGCTCGTGACGTGCGCGTTATCGTCTACGATGGTAAGATGCACCCCGTAGATAGCAATGAACTTTCTTTCATGCTTGCAGGCCGTCAGGCATTTGCTGCAGCCTTCAAGGAGGCTGGTCCAAAGATCCTCGAGCCCATCAACGACGTTGAGGTGTTCGTTCCCGGCGACAAGATGGGTGACGTGATGAGTGACCTCCAGGGCCGTCGTGGTATGATTATGGGTATGACCAGCGAGGCTGGTTACGAGAAGCTCAGCGCCAAGGTTCCTCAGAAGGAGATGGCAAGCTACAGCACCTCGCTCAGCAGTCTTACCGGTGGTCGCGCCAGCTTCATCCAGAAGTTTGCAAGCTATGAGCTCGTTCCCACAGACGTTCAGCAGAACCTCATCAAGGCTTACGAGGCTTCAAAGGCTGGCGAGGAATAATTCCGACAGTTCATTCCCTTGTTGAAGAGTTTTTTCTTTTCACATTTGGAAGATTAGAAATAGTGTTCCGTGTGTAATATTGCACACGGAACATTTGTTTTTGTTTTATATTTGTTAATGCGTTAAAGTTTTTGGAACGCTCTCTTCCCTCTGTTGAGTGAAAAGAGTACCTTTGCGATATGAAACGTAAAATGATATGGTTTTTAGGCGCTGTCATCGCCATCTTGAGCGCCATCCTGCTCTACATGCAATGGAATAACGCCAAGTTGATGGTGGAGAAGCGAAAGGAGCATTTCGACGAGTCCGTCTTGCGCAGTCTCGACCAGGCTTCGCATGAACTCGAGCGCAACGAGACCTTCCGCTACCTCCAGGCTGTAGCTCGCAGCCATGGACAGGAACTGGACACCATTGCTCAGTACGAGCCTCCTATGGCGGACGAGCATCTGCGCGACACGGACAATCAGATTGTCTTCCAACCGCAGCTCGTGGCAGGCAGGTCGCAGCTCCCCAACCTCAGCATGCGCTCCCGCCCCTCGGCCAACCAGATGCCTCTCTCCTTCCTCGAGTCGGTAAAGAACGCCTATATTTATGAAAAAGGTGTGCTCGACGAAGTCATCTACACCATCCTCTACAATGCGAGCGAAAGCGACTTGCAGGATCGTGTCGACGCCAACATGCTCGATGGCTACCTTACCGAGGCTCTCAAGCGAAATGGCATCAGCATCCCCTTCCACTTCCGTGTCATCAATGCCTATGGCGACGAGGTGTTCCGCTGTGCCGACTACGACTCCATCGGTTCCGACTATGCCTATGCTCAGACGCTCTTCCGCAACGACCCTGCCAGCAAGATGGGCATCGTTCAGGTGCACTTTCCTACCATGGACGAGTACATCTGGGGCGTAGCCAAGACGATGACTCCCATAATGGTCTTCACGTTCCTCCTCCTCATCGTCTTCTGCTACACGATCTGGCAGCTTGCGCGTCAAAAGAAGGTTAGCGAGATGAAGAACGACTTCATCAACAACATGACCCACGAGTTCAAGACTCCTCTGGCCAGCATCTCCCTTGCCGCTCAGATGCTCAGCGACAACTCGGTGACAAAGAGCGAGAAGATGTACGAGAACCTGGCTGGCGTCATCAACAACGAGACTCGACGTCTGCGTTTTCAGGTCGAGAAGGTGCTTCAGATGAGCCTCTTCGATCACGACAACATACGCCTCAAGTCAGAGGAACTGGATGCCAACAACATGCTCGAGTCCGTTGTCAAGACCTTCTCCCTTCGCATCAAGCAGAACGGAGGCGTCGTCGAGACTTGCATCGATGCGGACAATCCTTTCGTCTACGGCGACGAGATGCACCTCACCAACGTCTTCTTCAACCTCATGGACAACGCCGTCAAATATGCCAAGCCAGATGAAGACCTGCACCTTCGCATCTGCACGGAGAATGTCGGAGGCAACCTCCAAATCACCATTCAGGACAACGGTATTGGCATCCAGAAGGGAGACCTCTCCCACATCTTCGAGCGCTTCTACCGCGTCCATACCGGCAACCAGCACAATGTCAAGGGCTTCGGACTTGGCCTCGCCTACGTCCACACCATCATCACGCTTCATCACGGCAAGATTAAGGTCGAGAGCGAGTATGGACAAGGCACCACCTTTATCATCACATTACCCAATGTCAAGAACTAAGAAACAGAAGTCGTGAGTTGATAGTTCAGGCAAGCTGAACAAGAAAAATAAAACTGAAAAATCCTAAAAGAAAAGCGTATGAATACACCAATGAACGAGAAGCAGAGAATCCTCCTCTGCGAAGACGATGAGAGTCTGGGCATGTTGCTCCGCGAGTATCTTCAGGCCAAGAACTACGATGCCGATCTCTGTCTCGACGGCGAAGCCGGTTATCGTGCCTTCTGCAAGAATCAGTACGACATGTGCGTCCTCGACGTCATGATGCCACGCAAGGATGGTTTCCAGCTTGCGCAGGAAATCCGTGCCGTCAATCCCGAGATGCCCATTATCTTCCTGACGGCAAAGAACCTCAAGGAAGACCTCTTCGAGGGATTCCGTATCGGTGCCGACGACTACATCACCAAACCCTTCTCGATGGACGAACTCGTCTTCCGCATGGAAGCAGTCCTCCGCCGCGTACGTGGTTTGAAGACTAAGGACAAGACCGTCTATAAGCTCGGCCAATTCACCTTCGACACCAAGCGCTCACTTCTCATCCGCGGTGACGTCACCACCAAGCTCACCACCAAGGAGAGCGAGCTCCTCACCCTCCTCTGCAAGCATATCAACGACGTGCTCCAGCGCGAACTGGCCCTCAAGACCATCTGGATCGACGACAACTACTTCAACGCACGTTCCATGGACGTCTACATCACCAAGCTCCGCAAACTGCTGAAGGACGATCCTTCCATCGAGATCAACAACGTGCATGGTAAGGGTTACCGACTCATCGTGCCTCAGGACTCTGCCGAGGATCAGGAGTAAGCATCAAGGACAACTGATGAAAATGACAACAGGAATCGAGAATATAAAGAAAAAGCGCCGCTCCCCTTCGGGAACGGCGCTTTTCTGTATCGGTCGGATTACCCTCCTGTGCCTATGCCTTCTTCAAGAAATAGATGTGCAGAGCCACACCAGCAATGATGGCAACGATGGATAAGAGCTGATACCAGTTCATGTCGACCAGACTCTGAGAAATGTAACTGATCACAAGCATGATTGTGCCTATTACAATCAATGCTACGCCTAAATACTTTGTCATAGTAATATTATGTTTTAATGAATATACGGTTTTTCAGTTACAAATTAACGAAATATTATCCATACCACGAAATCTTTTGGCGAAAAAGTGAAAAAACGCCCCTTTTTTTCTTGATTTTCCCCTCCAAGCGTCCATTTCTGAGGCAACTGTCGACAAAAAGTTACCAAAAGCCTTGGTCAGTTCGGGGAAATGTCGTACCTTTGCACCGCTTTAAGCAAAATTATATAATTTATTAATCATTTTTACGTATTATGAATCAATACGAAACCGTTTTCATTTTGACTCCCGTTTTGTCTGATGATCAGATGAAGGAAGCGGTTGAAAAGTTCAAGGGTATCCTCACCAGCAATGGTGCTGAGATCATCAACGAGGAACTCTGGGGCTTGAAGAAACTTGCTTATCCCATCCAGAAGAAGAGCACGGGTTTCTACGTACTCGTAGAGTTCAAGGCAGAGCCTTCAGTTATCAAGACTCTGGAAGTTAATTACCGTCGTGACGAGCGTGTTATCCGCTACATCACTATCAAGAACGAGAAGTACGCAGCTCAGTATGCTGAGAAGCGTCGTAACAAGCAAAAGGAGGCATAAGACATGGCACAGCAGACATCTGAAATCCGCTATTTGACCGCTCCCGCGATCGATACCAAGAAGAAGAAGTACTGCCGTTTCAAGAAGAGCGGTATCAAGTACATCGATTACAAGGATCCCGAATTCCTGAAGAAGTTCCTGAACGAGCAGGGTAAGATTCTTCCCCGCCGCATCACCGGTACTTCATTGAAGTTCCAGCGCCGTGTTGCTCAGGCTGTTAAGCGTGCTCGTCACCTGGCTCTGCTGCCCTTCGTAACTGATTTGATGAAATAATAAAGAGGAGGACAAGATATGGAATTGATTCTGAAAGAAGATGTTATCGGCTTGGGTTACAAGAACGATATCGTGAATGTTAAGAGTGGCTACGGCCGCAACTATCTTATCCCCACCGGCAAGGCTGTTATCGCTTCACCCGCAGCTCGCAAGGTGTTGGCTGAGAACCTGCGTCAGCAGGCTGTCAAGCTCGCCAAGATCAAGGCTGCTGCTGAAGAGAAGGCTGCTGCACTGGGCGCTGTTAAGTTGACTATCGAGACCAAGGTTTCTGCAACTGGCACCATCTATGGTAGCGTAAACGCTCTGCAGATCTCTGACGAGCTCGCTAAGCTTGGCTTCGAGGTAGACCGCAAGATCATCAAGGTTGCCGACGTTAAGGCTGTTGGCGATTACACCGCACTCGTACGTCTCCACAAGGAGGTTAGCGTAGAGATCCCCTTCACCGTGGTTGCTGAGAACGCTCCCGTTGAGGCTCCCGCTGCTGAGGAGGCACCTGCAGAGGCTCCCGCAGAAGAGGCTGCTGCAGAGTAATCACACACTCCCGTGCGCAACCGCACAAATATGTAGACGCTTAAATTTGTAAAGCTATCTATATATAGCAAAAGTAAGAACCGTCATCCATTCGGGTGACGGTTCTCTTTTTTCTTGCCCTCTAAGAATGTTTGGGGTGTTAGAAGAAGTAGGTGATGTGGATCTGGTGGGTATTGCTCTTCAGCTTGCTGTTCTTGCTGAACGTGTCGTAGCCGTCCTTGATGTTCGTCAACTCACCCGTGCTGCCGATGCCCACGTTGTAGGTGTAGCCCAGCTGGAACTGCGGACCGAGGTTGAAACCGCCACCGATGTTCCATGATAGGGTGGAGTTGCGCAGTTTGTAGTCGGTGCTGAAGATTCCGCCCAGCTTGTTGCCGATGTTCCAGGAAACCTGCGGACCCGTGGCGGCGTAAAGACCGTATCCGGGCAGGATGTTGATGTTCCAATGAAGGTTGAGGGGAACGCTCACGTTGTGGATGGTGGTGCTCTCGCTTGTTCCCAGGCTGTTCTCGATGGTCAGCTTGCGGTTGTCGTACAAGGCGGAGACATCAAACCCCAGTCCGACGATGGGTAAGGTAAACTCTAGGCTGGGACCGACAAAGAAGCCAGGACTGGTCTCAGACTTGAAGAGGTTCTTGACCGAAGTGTCCAAGTTGGTCTTGGTCATGTTCAAACCGGCACGCAGACCAAACTTTACTTGTGCTTGCATGCTCAGGCAGGTGCCCATGAGGAGCGCGAGCAGGAGGATGTTTTTTTTCATGATGTTGTAGTTTAGTATTCACAATATGTGGGAAAACAAAAAGAGGGCTCTGTTAGGAGTCCTCGTTTTACTTTTTGATGCTTTCGCAGCTTATTAAGCCTCGGGAGCAACAACGCTATCAGCAGCAGCGCTATCAGCAGCAACGCTGTCACAAGCAGCGCTATCAGCACAGCAAGCGGGCTCCTCAACACCAGTTGAATCAGCTACAGAGTCAGTTGCCTGCTCACCATTCTTGCAAGAAGACATGCTAACAGCTACAGAAGCAACGATAGCAGCTACGAAAACAAATGCAATCTTTTTCATTTTTTTAATGCTTTTAAATTTGTAAAACGATAGTTATTTTCTAAAACTTGTGCAAAGTTACGACAATTTTCAATAGGTTGTATCTTTTTGCTTCATTTTTTTTATATATTTTTTATTCCTGAGAGACTAAAAAATGCTGCAAGTAGTAGATTGCCAACGAGATAAGTGTTTTTTGCTTTTTTTGACGTTTTTTGTGAAAACTTAAAAAATGGGGGCAAAAATGCCTTTTTTGCGCAAAATGTCGTATCTTTGCAAGAGAATCAAAAATCGCTTGTTTAAAGCCTTTATTTATATCTGGATATGCAAGGTAGTCAAACGAATGAGGCGTCATGGAAGGCCGCTTATTTCACGCTGGGATGCAAACTCAACTTCGCGGAAACGTCGACCGTTGGGCAGCAGCTGAAGGCGGCAGGCATCCGCATGGCGCAGAAGGGCGAGGTGGCCGACGTGTGCATCGTCAACACGTGCAGCGTCACGGAGGTTGCCGACCACAAGTGCCGTCAGGCCATCCACAAGTTGGTGCGCCAGCATCCCGGCGCGCTTGTCGTGGTGACCGGTTGCTATGCGCAGCTGCAGCCCCAGCAGGTGTCGGCCATCGAAGGCGTCGACCTGGTTCTGGGGGCCGAGGAGAAGGGACAGGTTGTGGAGCGCGTCCTTAGTCTGCTTGCCGCGCGTAAAGCGACGGCTGAGGCGGACGAAGTGACTGCCGACCTTGCCGTCTCGCCCTGTCACGACGCCCACCAGTACTTCACCCACCGCACCTCCGAGATACGCAGCTTCATGCCTTCCTGCTCCTGCGGCAACCGCACGCGCTATTTTCTCAAGGTACAGGACGGCTGCGACTACTACTGCACCTACTGCACCATCCCCATTGCCCGCGGACGCAGCCGCAACGGCAGCATCGAGATGCTGGTCGGCCAGGCACGCGAGGTGGCTGCCAGGGGAGCTAAGGAAATTGTCATCACGGGCGTCAATATCGGCGATTTCGGCAAAACTACTGGCGAGGACTTCCTCTCGCTCGTCAAGGCGCTCGACGCCGTCGAAGGCATCGAACGCTATCGCATCAGCAGCATCGAACCCAACCTGCTCACCGACGAGATCATCGAGTACTGCGCCCAGAGCCGTGCCTTCATGCCCCATTTCCACATCCCCCTGCAGAGCGGATGCGACGAAGTGCTCAGGCTCATGCATCGCCGCTACGACACGGCCCTCTTCCGCCACAAGGTGGAGCGCATCAAGGCCCTCATGCCCGACGCCTTCATCGGCGTGGATGTCATCGTGGGAACGCGCGGCGAGACGGAAGAGTACTTCCGGCAGGCAGAGCAGTTCCTCCAGTCGCTCGACGTCACCCAGCTCCATGTCTTCAGCTACAGCGAGCGTCCCGGCACGAAGGCACTCAACATCCCCCACGTCGTAACGCCCCAGGAGAAGCGCGAGCGCAGCAACCGCCTGCTCACACTCTCCGACGAAAAACTGCACACCTATTATAATAAATACACGGGCGCCGTTCGCCCCGTCCTCCTCGAACACAGCCGCACGAAGGGCATCATGCACGGCTTCACGGACAACTACATCAAGGTGGAACTCCATGTCGACCCCTCCGAGGTGAAGCTGCTCGACAACACCATCGTACAGGTGCGTTTGGGAAGTTGGAACGAGAAAGGCGACGCGCTCATGGCAGAAAGGATATGAAAAGAATAGCCGTTGTAATACTCAACTGGAATGGCCTCGACATGATGAAACGCTTCCTGCCCGGCGTGGTGAAGTGCTCGCCCGAGGCAGAAGTAGTCGTGGCCGACAATGCCTCCACCGACGAGTCTCTGGCATGGCTCGAGCGCGAGATGCCCCAGGTGCGCCGTGTCGTCCTCGACCAAAACTACGGCTTTGCCGAAGGCTACAATCGAGGGCTTGCAGGACTTGACAAGGCACTAGAGGCAGATGCTGAGGAGGCCCCCGAGTACTACCTACTTCTGAACAGCGACGTGGAGGTGACCGAGGGCTGGCTCAAGCCCCTCCTTGCCTACATGGACGAGCATCCCGAAGTGGCTGCTTGCCAACCCAAGCTGCGCTGCCAGTGGGCGCCCGAGATGCTGGAATATGCCGGAGCCTGCGGAGGCTACATCGACTGGCTCGGATACCCCTTTTGCCGTGGACGCGTGCAGGGAAAGATAGAGAAGGACGAGGGACAGTACGACACCATCGCCCCCATCCTCTGGGCCAGCGGAGCCGCCCTAATGATCCGCTCCAAGGACTACTGGGAAGCGGGAGGACTCGACGGCCGCTTCTTCGCCCACCAGGAGGAGATAGACCTGTGCTGGCGCCTGCGAGCCCGTGGCCGTGGCATCGTCTGCATCCCTGAGAGCGTTGTGTACCACGTGGGTGGCGGTACGCTGCCCAAGGAGAATCCGCGCAAGACCTACCTCAACTTCCGCAACAACCTCCTGCTCCTCTATAAGAACCTGTCGGACAGTGAACTGAAGCGCGTCATGTGGCGTCGCCGCTGGCTCGATGCCCTGGCCAGCGTCTTCTTCCTCCTGAAGGGCAACTGGGGCTCGTTCAAAGCCGTTTGGCGGGGTAGGAGAGACTTTAACCGCATGCGTCCCGACTTCGAGAAGGACCGCCGCGAGAACCTCCGCCTCACCACCGTCGACCCCATCCCCGAGGTCTACCCCAAGTGCATCCTCTGGCACAAGCCTGCATTTCATGCAGACAATTGAAAAATGATAATTGACAATTGAAAATTGAGCAACTTGGAGGATACCCCTGTGGAGAGGGAGATAAAGTTAGCGCGCCGATAAAAAATGTTTTTTCGGTGCGTTTTTTTTGTGTTTCTGCACGGAATGTTGTATCTTTGCGCTGCGAGAAGTGGAAATAAGATAGTAATCTTACTGCAATATGATAGTAATCTTACGGCAATATGATAGTAATCTTATTGCGATAAGATAGTAAACCTTCGCTGATAAGATA
>JAKSLN010000063.1 GCA_024401165.1 Bacteroidaceae bacterium | reverse complement strand
AAAAGAGAGAAATGGCTAAGATTTGTCAAATTACCGGAAAGAAGGCCATGATTGGCTGTAACGTTTCCCACTCTAAAAGACACACTAAGCGTCACTTCAATGTGAACTTGTTTAGCAAGAAGTTCTACTATGTAGAGCAGGACTGCTGGATCAGCTTGAGCATCTCTGCTAATGGTCTTCGTGTGATCAACAAGATGGGTCTTGATGCTGCTCTGAAGCAGGCTGTAGCTAAGGGCTACTGTGATTGGAAAGAGATTAGAGTAATTGGTTAATTAGAGGAGAAAAAACGCTATGGCAAAGAAGGTTAAAGGCAACAGAATTCAGGTAATTCTGGAGTGCACCGAGATGAAGGCTAGTGGTCTGCCCGGCACATCACGTTACATCACAACTAAGAATAGAAAGAATACTCCTGAGCGTCTGGAATTGAAGAAGTACAATCCCATCCTCAAGAGAATGACCGTTCACAAGGAAATTAAATAATAATGAACAATGGCAAAGAAAACTGTGGCTACCTTGCAGACTGGCAAGACTGATGGCCGTTCATACACCAAAGTTATTAAGATGGTTAAGAACGCAGAGACTGGTTCTTACTCATTTGACGAGCAGATGGTTCCCAACGAAGCCGTTAAGGATTTCTTCAAGAACTAATTCTGAATATTATCTGATTCCAATACCACTAAGGTGGATATGACTATAAGAGAAGGCATTTTTAATGCCTTCTCTTTTTTTTGTCGTTTTTTCACCTTTTCATCGTTGATTTTTCAAAATCTTATACTATCTTTGCAGTTCGAATAAGTAAACAGACGACATATGGGATTTTTTAGTTTTTTCAGTAAAGAGAAAAAGGAAACTCTGGACAAGGGTCTTGAAAAGACCAAAACCAGTTTTTTCTCTAAATTGACAAGGGCCGTAGCAGGAAAGTCAAAGGTAGATGATGACGTCCTTGATAATCTGGAAGAGGTTTTGGTGACGAGTGATGTGGGCGTTGATACTACGCTCAATATCATTCAACGCATCGAGGCGCGAGTTGCCCGTGACAAGTATGTGGGAACTGACGAACTGAATCGTATTCTTCGAGATGAGATTTCCTCTCTTCTTACAGAGAATAATACTGAAGACACCGAAGGATATGTTATTCCTGAAGGTAAGAAACCTTATGTTGTCATGGTTGTTGGTGTGAATGGTGTTGGCAAGACTACAACCATTGGCAAGTTGGCATACCAGTTTAAGAAGGCTGGTAAGAAAGTCGTTCTTGGCGCTGCCGACACCTTCCGAGCAGCAGCCGTAGAGCAGATCGTCATCTGGGGCGAGCGTGTCGGTGTTCCTGTTGTAAAGCAGCAGATGGGTAGCGACCCGGCTAGTGTGGCTTTCGACACGCTTAGCAACGCTGTTGCTAGCGACGCGGATATCGTACTGATTGATACGGCAGGTCGTCTTCACAATAAGAAAGGATTGATGGACGAACTCTCAAAGATTAAGCGTGTGATGCAGAAGGTTATCCCTGACGCTCCTCATGACGTAATGCTCGTTTTGGATGGCAGTACGGGACAAAATGCCTTCGAGCAAGCAAAGCAATTTACCCAAGCAACCCAGGTAACCAGCATGGCAATTACCAAGTTGGATGGAACGGCCAAGGGAGGAGTTGTGATTGGTATCAGCGACCAGTTCAAGATTCCAGTACGCTATATTGGTCTTGGCGAGGGCATGGAAGACCTGCAACCCTTTAATCGTAGGGAGTTCGTTAATTCTTTGTTCGGCAATAACTGATGAAGAGGACGACTGTAGATATCATTACGTTAGGCTGTTCTAAGAATCTTGTCGATTCCGAACGTCTTATAGCGCAGCTTGAGGCTGCTGGATATAACGTCACCCATGACGTTGATCAACCAGAGGGTGAAATTGCCATCGTTAATACATGCGGTTTTATTGGCGATGCGAAGGAGGAGAGCATCAATATGATTCTCCAGTTGGGCGAGCGTAAGGAGCAAGGAAGCCTTAAGCGTCTCTACGTTATGGGATGCCTGTCTGAACGTTACCTTGCAGACCTGGAGCTGGAAATTCCTGAGGTGGACCGCTTTTATGGTAAATTTGACTGGACTAAGATAATTAGTGATTTGTCTTCGGATGAGGAACTGCTTAGTTCTGGTTGTGCCATTGCTGGGCAGTGCTTCCGCTCCGACATCGCTAATGAACGACGCATTACAACCCCTTCTCACTACGCGTATCTCAAGATTTCAGAAGGCTGCGACCGAAATTGTGCTTATTGTGCAATTCCCATCATCACGGGTAAACACAAGAGTCGTCCCATCGAAGACCTAGAAGACGAAGTCCGTCAGTTGGTAAGTCGCGGTGTGAAGGAGTTCCAGATCATAGCACAGGAATTGACCTACTATGGATTGGATATTTACCATCGTCGTTCCATAGCAGAATTGGTTGACCGTTTGGCAAACATTCCTGGCGTTGAATGGTTGCGTTTGCATTATGCTTATCCTACTGACTTTCCCGTAGAATTGCTCAAGGTTATGCGCCAGCATCGCAATGTGTGCCGCTATCTCGACATTGCCCTTCAGCACTCTGCCGACAATGTGCTTGAGCGTATGCACCGTCATATCACCAGTAAGCAGACACGTGAACTTATTGAAACTATGCGCCGTGAGGTTCCCGGTATTGAGATCCGTACTACACTCATGGTAGGTTTCCCCGGTGAGACGGACGAGGACTTCAATGAACTTGTAGAATTTGTCAAGTGGGCACGCTTTGACCGAATGGGTGCTTTTGCGTACAGCGAGGAGGATGGCACTTATGGAGCAGAGCATTACGAAGACGATGTGACGCCAGAGGTAAAGGAAGCTCGTTTGAATAAATTGATGCGTATACAGCAACGTATTTCTGCTGAAGTTCAAGAACTTAAGGTGGGAAAAACCATGCGTGTCATCATCGATCGTCAGGAGGGCGACTATTATATCGGTCGCACCGAGTTCGATTCGCCTGAGGTCGATCCGGAGGTGTTGATCAATGCCGCCGATGTTGAACTCGTTTTGGGAGAGTTTTATGACGTTGAGATCACCAGTGCTGACGACTTTGACCTGTATGGCGAAGTTGTTGAGATTGAATAAATGATAATCCATTTCGTACTATGAATAATAAGGAGTTTGCTTCTGAATTGGCTCGTCGTATCGGGCGCAATACGAAGGATACTGGTAAACTTATTTCTGCGTTGGTTTCAGAAGTAAGTGCTCAGTTGAGCGATGAAAATCAGATAAATATCCAGGGATTCGGTGTCTTTGATGTGAAAAAGAAGTTGGAACGTGTTGCTGTTCATCCTTCTACCAGACAGCGTATGCTTATTCCTCCCAGAATGGAGATTAAGTTCAAACCCAGTCAGACGATTAAAGACAAACTTAAGTAGCAGTGAGCCATGGATAATAAGATTTTATTGCAAGAACTTGCTCTTGGCTTGAGTAGTCGTAGTGGCATAAGCAAGAAAGATAGCGATACCTTTGTTCGTAGTTTCTTTGAAGTCATCGAGCAGGCTCTCGTTGAAGACAAAATTGTTAAGGTTAAAGGTCTCGGTACGTTCAAGGTTGTCGAAGTCAGCGGTCGTGAAAGTGTGGATGTTAACACGGGTAATCGCATTCATATTAAGGGACATTCTAAGATTACCTTTACCCCAGACCCCTTGATTCGTGATCAGGTCAATCGTCCTTTTGCTGAGTTCGACACAGTCATCTTGAACGACGGAGTCGATATTGAGGCGATGGAGGCAATCTCCAATCCTCTTGCAAATGAGGAATCCGTTGCTGATGAACTCCCGGTTGTCGAAAAGGTTGCTGGAATTGCAGATGATTCATCAGTTGAGGAACCAATCGTTGAGGAACCTGTTATTGAAAAGTCTGTTAAAGAAGAACCAATCGTTGAGGCTCCAATCGTCGAAGAACCTGTTATTGAAAAGCCTGATACAGAAGAACCTGTCGTTGAAGAAGCTGTCGTTGAGGAACCTGTCGTTGAGAACCAAGACATTGAAGAAACAACTACCGTTTCTTCTGCTGTTGATCTCGCTATAGAAGAGCCTGTTGATGAGTCGCTTAAAACAGTTCGTCCCGTTTTGGGTGAACGCGTTGGTGTTATTAAAAGTACAAGGAACGACAGTCTTGAAACTGAACCGGATGAAGCTGAGCAAGATTTAGAGGATCTGTATCGGACGTTGCGTCCTGCATGGGCTGTGGCTGATGCTACAATGCCAGCGAACATTGAGAGTGCTGTTGCTGATTCTTTGTCGAATGAACCTGCCAAAGAATCTCTTGAGGATCCTTCTGATGTATCCGATTCTGAAGAAGCAGCCCCTGTGGAATCTGCTCCTATGGAGAATGTCCCCGAAGAAGTTCTTCCAGAGGAGTCTACTTCTAAGGAGGTTGCTCCCGAGGAAATTGCTCCTGTCGAACCAACTCCTGAGGAGATCAAACCAGAAGATGCTTCATCCGAACAGTCAGATGAAATACCATCCAAGGAAGCGGATACCATGGAAACAACGCTTGAAGAATCTTCAGTTGAGATTGTAGAAGATGAGGTAGACTCTGCCCAGCAACCTGTTGAGAGTGAGTGTGTCGAACCTGCTGAAAGTGAATCTGTTGACGATGACTATGCTCAAGAAGATTCGTCTGAGGTTTCCGACCCCAATCCCGCTTCCGACTCTGATCCAGAACCAGAATCTCAGAAAGAAGATCTTAAAGCAAAATACAAACGTCCAAGCTACAGTTTCCGAGGTTCTACCGAACCAGAAGTGTCGGAGCGCAAATGGCTGACGACGCTGCTTTATGTTCTTGGACTAATTGTTTGTCTTGTAATTGGATACGTGTTAGGGTGCAATCATGTCTTCTGCAAAGAAGCTCCAGTTAAGGAGACCCCCAGCCCTGTCGTCGTTCCTCAGCAACCTTTGATAGAAAACGAAACCGAAGACGATATTGTGGAAGGTGAACCCGATCCAGATGCTGCCGACCCAGATGAAATTGTCGAAGCAAAACCCACATATCCTCAGGTTAATGGAGGTGAGTATGAGATTGTGGGCGTTAAAACAATTCATGCAATCAAGAAGGGGGAAAGCATCAACATTCTGGCTCGCCAGTATTTTGGTGATATGGAGATGAACGTCTATATAATAAAACTGAACAATCTGAAGAGACCTGACTTGGTCGAGGTAGGTCAACAGATAAAGATTCCGGAGTTGAAACGAAAGTAGCGATTAATACAAGGAGGCAGGACACGAAAGTCCTGCTTTTTTTCTGCCCTTTTTTGCCCATTAAAAAGTGTTTACTTGCATGGCGAAATCTTAATTAGTTTTAAAACTCTTTTAAGTAAACTTAAATGACCCTCCAATGCTGCCCTAAAAGTTGTCTATGACGTCGAAAAATAGTATCTTTGCACGCGAAAAAGTAAATCAACCAAGAAACAATTATGGCAGAATCATTCGACATCCGCGAACTCAATGAGCGGATTGAAAGGCAAAGCGCCTTTGTGACGAACCTGGTGACAGGTATGAATCAAGTTATCGTAGGTCAGAAGCACCTCGTAGAATCACTGATAATTGGTCTTTTGAGCGATGGTCACGTGTTGCTTGAGGGTGTTCCCGGTTTGGCAAAGACCCTTGCCATCAGCACGCTGTCTAAACTGGTAGACGCCAAGTTCAGCCGCATCCAGTTCACTCCCGACCTCTTGCCTGCCGACGTCATCGGTACTATGATCTACAGTCAGAAGGACGAAAAGTTCGTCGTTGAGCAGGGTCCCGTGTTTGCCAATTTCGTTTTGGCCGATGAGATCAACCGTGCTCCCGCCAAGGTACAGAGTGCTTTGCTCGAGGCCATGCAGGAGCGTCAGGTAACCATTGGCAAGCAGACTTATCCCCTGGCCAAGCCCTTCTTGGTGTTGGCAACCCAGAATCCAGTAGAGCAGGAGGGTACTTATCCTCTGCCCGAGGCGCAGGTAGACCGTTTCATGCTGAAGGTGGTCATCGACTATCCTAAGTTGGAGGACGAGAAAAAGATCATTCGCAGCAACATCACCGGTGAGATTAAGAAGGAGATTCGACCTATCCTCAGCACTGAGGACATCGTTAAGGCGCGCGAGGTCGTAGCCCAGGTCTATCTCGACGAGAAGATTGAGCAGTACATCGCCGACATCGTCTTTGCTACCCGTTATCCTGAAAAGTATGGCCTGAAGGATTTGAAAGACTACATCGAGTTCGGTGGTTCACCCCGTGCCAGCATCAATCTCGCCCTTGCCGCTCGTGCCTATGCATTCATCAAGCGTCGTGGCTACGTTATTCCCGAGGACGTTCGCGCTGTGGCATACGATGTGCTCCGCCACCGCATTGGTCTTAGCTACGAGGCAGAAGCCAACAATGTCAATACCGAGGATATCATCAGCCAGATCATCAATAAGGTTGAGGTGCCCTAAGCATACGGCATGATAAATAATTCCGAATTGAGCAGAATATCATCTGATAGAATCGATGGAAACTTCAGATATACTAAAGCGCGTTAGACAGATTGAGATCAAGACTCGTGGCCTGTCCAATAACATCTTCGCTGGCGAATACCATTCTGCCTTCAAGGGACGTGGTATGGCGTTCAGCGAAGTACGCGAATACCAGTATGGAGATGATATCCGAGACATCGAGTGGAACGTAACTGCCCGCTTCAATAAACCTTATGTCAAGGTCTTTGAGGAAGAGCGCGAACTGACCGTCATGCTTTTGGTTGACGTCAGTGGCAGTCTAAACTATGGTACCTCCGTGCAGATGAAGCGCGACATGGTCACTGAGATTGCTGCTACTCTGGCTTTCAGTGCCATCCAGAATAATGACAAGATTGGCGTCATCTTCTTCAGCGACCGCATCGAGAAGTTCATCCCTCCCAAGAAGGGAAGGAAGCACATCCTCTTCATCATCCGTGAACTCCTGGACTTCAAGCCCGAGAGCAGTCGTACGGATGTTGGACAGGCTGTCGAGTACCTCTCGCGCGTCATCAAGCGCCGCTGTACCGCCTTCGTTCTCAGTGACTTCATGGATGTCAAGGATTTCCGCACTCCGCTTACCGTAGCCAATCGCAAGCACGACATTGTCGCCCTCCAGGTCTACGATCGTCGTATTGCCGAACTCCCAGATGTGGGACTCATCAAGGTGCGCGATGCCGAGACCGGTTTTGAGCGTTATCTGGATACGAGTAGCAAGAAGGTCCGCAATGCCCAGGCTGCCTGGTGGAAGCAGCAACAGGCTCGTCTCACCGACACCTTCACGCGCAGCAATGTGGACTCCGTCAGCGTGCGTACCGACCAGGACTACGTTACGGCCTTAAAGAACCTCTTTGCACGAAGAAGTTGATTTGCAGGTTCTTAATAATTCGTCGTTTCCGGATCATCGCTCCCGTAAAAGAACAAAAGTTAAAGACTAATGAATAGAATACAAAGCATATTGCTTGTTGCGTTCCTTTCCCTATTCTGTCTGAAAGGTACGGCACAGGTGGTTGTAGATATCAAGATAGATTCCTTGCAGTTGTTCATCGGACAACAGACGGGAATCACACTTGACGTTACGTGCGATGCCTCTCAGCACCCCGTCTTCCCCGAACTTCAGGAACGAAGCTTCCTGACCAAGGGCGTTGAGGTAGTCAAGGTGTGTCCGCTCGATACCCAGTCGCTCAATGATGGCCGGCGTATTCAGTATTCTCAGCGCTACATCATCACCTCGTTCGATTCTGCCCTTTACTATCTTCCCCCCATGGAGGTGATGGTGGACACAACTCGCTATCCTTCTAAAGCACTGGCACTTCGTGTCTATACCGTCCCCGTCGACACCGTTCATCTCGACCAGTTCTTCCCCAACAAGGACATCGAGGATGCACCCTTCTCCTGGGACGACTGGTCAAGCGTTGTTACCGGTTCCTTCTTGGTTGTCCTGCTGCTCGTTCTGACGTTTGTCATGCTCGTTTGGCTCAAGCAGGGCAATCCCATCATCCGCATTATTCGCCACAAGGTTAAGCTGCCGCCCCATCAGGTGGCCATGAGCGAGATACAGCGCATAAAGGAAGAGAAGACCTGGGCCTCTGAGGATAGCAAGGAGTATTACACCCAACTCACCGACACCCTGCGAACCTACATCCAGGATCGCTATGGTTTCCGTGCCATGGATATGACTTCGGCCGAGATTATCGACCGTCTCATGCAGGAGAACGACGAGGAGGCGCTCAATGAGTTGCGCCAACTCTTCCAGACGGCCGACCTGGTCAAGTTTGCCAAGTTCACCACGCTTATCAACGAGAATGATGCCAACCTCGTAACGGCCATGAACTACATCAATCAGACCAAGCAGGAAGTCGATCCCAATGCCAAACCCGAAGAACCAACCTACACGCCCGAGGAGATGCGCAGCATCGGCATGAAGTGGACTCTTCGTGTCGGCATAACGCTCTGTTCTATAGCCGTTATCGTAGTTGTAGTTCTCATTATTATTCGCTTGGTCGACCTGCTGTCGTAGGTTTGTTTGCCAAATCTCAAATAATCAGAAAAAGAAGAAATGACATTTGCCAATCCATATTATTTCCTGTTGCTGATCCTGCTCGTACCTTACATCATTTGGTACGTCATCATGCACCGTCGCATCGACCCGGTTCTGCAGGTCAGCAGCCTTGAGGCATTTCGCCACAGGCACCACACTTGGAAGGAATATCTTGTCCATGTCCCGTTCCTGCTTCGTCTCGTCTGCTTCACGGCAGCTGTTCTGGCCCTCGCTCGTCCGCAGAGCACCGATGAGTGGAGCGAAAGCAACGTCGAGGGAATTGACATCATGCTTTGTATGGACGTGAGTACCAGTATGTTGGCCGAGGACCTCAAGCCCAACCGCATCGAGGCTGCCAAGGAGGTTGCCATCGAGTTCATCAACGGCCGTCCCAACGACAACATCGGTCTGACCATCTTTGCCGGCGAGTCCTATACACAGTGTCCCATGACAACCGACCATGCCGTTCTCCTCAATCTCCTTAACAAGATGGAGTGCGATATGGCTGAGACCGGACTCATCGAGGACGGAACGGCCATCGGTATGGGAATTGCCAATTCCGTCAGTCGTCTCAAGGACAGCAAGGCCAAGAGCAAGGTTGTCATCATGCTGACCGATGGTTCCAACAACCGTGGTGAGATTTCTCCCTTCACTGCTGCCGATATCGCCAAGAGCTTTGGCATCCGTGTCTACACCATTGGTGTTGGTACCAACGGTACAGCACGCTATCCGGTCAAGGTCGCTGGTTATAAGCAGTATATCCAGATGCCTGTAGAGATTGATACCAAGACGCTTAAGCAGATTGCCCACACGACCGACGGCGTCTTTTACCGTGCCACGAATAATAAGAGTTTGCACGAGGTCTATCAGGAGATTGACAAACTGGAGAAGACGAAGATGCAGGTCAACAAGTATAATTCCTACAGCGAGGAGTTTTTCCTTTTCCTGCTGATTGCCGTCATCGCGTTGGCCCTCGAGCTTCTGCTTCGCACAACCATTTTAAACCGAATGCCTTAAAATTGAAATAGTTGATATGTTTCGTTTTGCAAATCCCATATACATTTATATATTAGGTGGCTTGCTCCTCTTGTTTGCCGTCCTCTTCTTCCTGGGCCGTTTGCGTCGCAAGAGGCGTATTGCAAGGTATGGCGATCCTCAATTGGTCAAGCAGTTGATGATTGATGTCTCGACCCTTCGACCCAACCTCAAGTTCGGTCTTCTCATGGCAGCCTTTGCTATGCTGATGTTGGCACTGGCTCGCCCTCAGAACGGAACCAAGCAGGCTGAGCGCGAGCGCTATGGCATCGAGGCTATCGTCGCCCTCGACGTCAGCAATTCAATGATGGCGCAAGACGTCCATCATTCTCGTCTTGATAAGGCCAAGCGTCTTGTTTCCAATATGATGAGCGAGATGAAGGACGACCAGATAGGTCTAATCACCTATGCTGGCGAAGCCTTTATCCAGCTGCCCATCACCAGCGATTTTGTGAGTGCCAAGATGTTTCTCGATCAGATCAATCCTGGCATGATAACCCTCCAGGGTACCGACATTGCTCGTGCCATCGAACTCTCCATGCGCAGCTTCACACAGCGCGAGGGAGTCAATAGAGCAATTTTCATTGTTACCGATGGTGAGGATAATGAAGGCGGGGCTGTCGAGGCTGCCAAAGAGGCTGCCAAGCATGGCGTGCATGTCTTTGTCCTCGGCGTTGGTAGTCCCCAGGGTGCCCACATTCCCATTCAGGGAACGTCGCAGTACATCATCGACGAATCGGGCAACTATGTCACCAGCTGCCTCAACGAGACCATGTGTCGCGAGATTGCCGAGGCTGGTCAGGGTTCCTATATTTATGTGGATAACAGCAGTTCGGCACAGGAGTTGTTGAACAGTCATATTGATAAGTTGGCCAAGACAAAGCTCGATACCCTCGCCTTTAGCGAGTATAACGAGAAGTACCAGCTCTTCTTGCTTGTTGGCCTCGTGTTGCTCATCCTCGATGTGCTTATCCTTGCGCGTGAAAATC
The DNA here is from genome assembly GCA_024401165.1 of Bacteroidaceae bacterium. Lineage (GTDB taxonomy): Bacteria > Bacteroidota > Bacteroidia > Bacteroidales > Bacteroidaceae > Physcousia. The sequence continues at coordinate 6,020 of JAKSLN010000063.1, read as the reverse complement.
ATATGTTTAAACGCATTCATATCTTCCGCGACAAGACCACTATCTTCTTGTTAATTGGCGTTTTAACGATGACGTCTTGTTCACATCGTAGCGAACGCGACTACATTCGCCGAGGCAATCGTTTCTATCGCGCAGCCAAGGCCGACACCACGGCACTCGACAAGGCAGTGACCGAGTACAAGAAGGCCTTGGCCATCGATTCTATGTCTGCCCGTGCCCATTACAACCAGTCCAATGCACTCTTGTATCAGGGTCAGGATAGTGTAGCCATGGAGGAACTCAAGAAGGCACGCAGTATCGAGAAGAATCCTCGCCGACTGGCCCACATCAACCACAACATGGGCGTGGTCTTCCAGGCAAGCAAGCAGTTCGGTCCTGCCATTGAGTGTTACAAGGAAGCCCTGCGCCACAACCCCGACGACGATGAGACTCGCTACAACTTGGCTCTCTGCCAGCACCAACTCCAGAATGACCAGAATGGTGACGGCGGCGGTGGTGGAGGCGACGGTCAGGACGATCAGCAGCAGGACCAGAACGGTGACAACAAGAACGACCAAAATAAGGAAGACCAGCAGGACAAGCAAGATAAGGGTCAGCAGGACAAGCAGGATCAACAGAATGCCGACCAGCAGCAGGCACAGCCGCAGCCCAAGAGTGATGAAATCAGTAAGGAGGCTGCCGAACAGATGCTCAACGCGGCGATGCAGAACGAACGCCAGACCCAGGATCGCCTTAACCGCTACAACCAGCGTAAGCAGGAGCGTGAGAATGCGGCTTCCCAGCGTCGTCTTCAGAAGAACTGGTAAAACTATTACGAAAACATCTCTTTTATGAATAAGATAAAAGTAAGCATACTTGCGGTCGTGATGCTCGTTCTGAGCGTCCCATCCTTTGCACAGAAACTAACCATTCAGGCACCGGCGCAAGCCGAAGTCGGACGCAGGGTGAGAGTGTCTTATACGCTCAATAGCAACGACTTCGATCGCATACAGATTGATGGTGATTTTACGGGATTCGATCTTCTTTTCGGTCCTAGCATCAGCACTAGCAACAGCATTCGTATCATTAACGGACAGACCACCCAGAGTTCCAGCACTACGTTCACCTATACGCTGGCTCCTACCAAAGCAGGCACTTTCACGCTTCCTTCCGCTTCCCTTAATTCGGGCGGTCAGAAGGTGAAGAGTGGCACGGCAAAGATTGAAATCCTGCCGGCCAGCGACAATTCTGCTCAGAGTTCCCGACAGGGTGGGGGACAGGGTGCTTATGGTCAGTCTTCCGCCTCTGCCGGACAGGGTTCGTCTCGTAGCTCCATGCACACGCCATCCACCGACGAACATATTGGCAATAAGGACCTCTATTTCATCGTAACGGCTAGCAAGAAGCATGTGTTCGAGCAGGAGGCTATCCTCCTGACTTACAAGCTCTATTCGCTGGTGACGGTTGAGCAGTTGGCAGGTGAGATTCCGCAGTTGGATGGTTTCCACACACAGGAAATCGAACAGCCTCAGCAGCGTAGTTTTACGATGGAACGCGTTGGAAATAAGAACTACGGCACGGTCGTTTGGCGTCAGTACGTTGTGTTCCCCCAGAAGTCAGGCAAACTGACCATCCCTTCTGTTGACTACGAGGCCGACGTCGTGGTCCAGGATCGCAACATCGACCCCTTTGACGCCTTCTTCGGCGGTGGTAGTCTGATGCAGCGTGTCAAGAAGATTGTCAAGGCACCCGCTGTTGAGATTCAAGTCGATCCGTTGCCTGCCAAACCCGCCAATTTCAGCGGTGCCGTAGGCAAGGGCTTCACTATCAGTGGCAAGTTGGTTCCCGAGCAGATTGATGCCAACGATGCCACAACTCTCACACTGACGGTTAGTGGCACGGGCAACATGAAACTTATCAGTTGTCCCACCATCGAGTGGCCTAAGGACTTTGAACAGTACGATCCCAAGACCACGGATACTTCAACCAAGCTGACCACAAACGGAACCTCAGGAAAGGTTGTGTATGAGTGCGTTGCCGTACCTCACCATGGTGGAAAGTACGAGATTCCTCCCGTTGAGTTCTGTTACTTTGACACCGATAGTCGTCAGTATAAGACCATCAAAACGCAGTCCTTCGAACTGGGCGTTGCCAAGGGTGCTAATACCCCTGCCTCTGTAGCACAGCAGGAGGAGATTAAGGAACTCACCAACGATATCCATTACATCAAGCAAGGTGATGTTGAGGTTCGTCAGCATGCCGACGACTTTTACGGTTCGGTGATGCACTGGCTCAGCTATCTCTTGCTGGTGGTTATCTTTGCAGTTGTAATGATTATTTTCCGCCGTCAGGTTGCTGCCAACGCCGACACCAAGCATCTGCGCCGCCGCAAGGCCAGCAAGGCAGCTGCTAAGCGTCTGAAGAGTGCTTCCAAGTTGCTTGCTGCAGGCAAGGCCGAACCCTTCTACGACGAGGTGATGCGTGCGCTTTGGGGATATGTGGCAGATAAACTCAGTCTTCCCGTCACCGACCTCACCAAGGATAATGTGAGTGAAAAACTGCTGGCGCGTGGTGTTGACGGGCAGACCACCGAGAATTTCCTCTCCGTGTTGGGTGAGTGTGAGTTTGCTCGCTTTGCTCCTGGCGATCCGGCCACGAACATGGAGAACCTCTACAACCGTGCTACCGAGGTCATCGACCAGCTTGAAGATATGATCCAAAAGGCTTAATTCTTGAATTTCAACGCATAAACGTATGACACGCTATATCACTTCTTTATTTTTATTGTTCTTTTTCGCTCTGTCTTCTGTCGCAGCTTCTGCGCCGGACAGCGTTATGACCGACAAGACCAAGGCCGACAAGGCCTACGCGGCCGAACAATACGAGCAGGCAGCTCACATCTACCAGCAGTTGGCGCAGCGGGGCGAGAGTCTTGAGGTGTACTATAACCTGGGTAATTGCTATTACCGCCTCGACGACATTGCTCATGCCATCCTCTGGTACGAACGCGCTCTCTTGTTGAGCCCCGGTGACAGCGACGTTCGCTTCAATCTCCGCTTGGCGCGCACTAAGACTGTCGACAAGATTCTCCCCGAGGAGGAACTCTTCTTCGTTCGTTGGTACCACACACTTCTCAATGTCACGAGTGCATCGGGATGGGCACGCACCGGCATCGTCTTCTTCGTCTTGACCCTTCTCGCCTTTGCTGCCTATTTCCTGGCCTCGTCACTTCGTTTTCGCAAGATGGGATTTTATGGTGGCGTCGTCCTCCTCCTTGTCGTTCTTGCAAGCAACCTCATGGCTTGGCATCAGAATGTCCGCCAGCAGCATCGCGACCGTGCCATCCTCGTCTACCAGTCGGCTGCCGTCAAGAGTACACCCTCCGAGAATGGCACCGACATCCTTCTTCTCCACAGCGGAACTTCCATGCAGATCATCGATGCCAGCATGGATGGCTGGCGCCAAATCCGCCTATCTGATGGTAAGGAAGGCTGGATTCCCGAATCCGCCATCGAAGTAATCTAAAGGTATTGGCCCCATGTGATTCCGTCACATGGAAAACACACCAAAAACTATGCTCGACCAGCTCATACACTTTGACCAGCAGCTCCTCCTTGCCCTCAATGGCAGCGAGTCCGTCTATTGGGACGGCATCTGGATGACCATCACCACCGTTGGCACGTGGATACTGTTCTTCTTTGCCCTCTTTGTGGTTCTGATGCGCTCCAATGACATGCGCAACCTTCTGCTTATCATCCTCATGCTCGGTCTCGCCATCCTCTTGGCCGATCAGGGAGCAAGCGGCGTCTGCAAACCTCTCTTTCATCGCTTCCGTCCCACCCACGAACCTGCCCTCATGGGCCTTGTCGATGTAGTGGATGACTACCGGGGCGGCTTCTACGGATTCATGTCGTCCCATGCTGCCAATGGCTTTGCCATCTGCACCTTCCTCTCGCTCGTCATCCGCCACTATCTGGCCACCACGACGCTCATCTCCTACGCCGTCTTGTCCTCTTATTCCCGCATCTATCTGGGCGTCCACTATCCCGGCGACATCCTCTGCGGTGCCTTGTGGGGCATCCTTTGTGCCTTCCTCGTCTACCGCCTTTATGTCTACCTTCGGTCACGCCTTCACTCTTCCCGCCAGTTCCTCAGCAGCGCCTACACCCGCTCCGGTGTGCTCATCGACGATGTTCACCTCATACCGGCAGCCTTCTCCGTCACCCTGCTGTATGTTTTTTTCCGCGCATTATTCTATTCGCTAAACCACTAGGCAATTTATTTTCCCGTTTCCTTGCTAAAAAAGTGGATATCCTTTCAGTCATATCCATTTTTTTTGTAATTTTGCATGCTGTATGCCTTTCACCGAAGGTGTTCACGCTTTTTGTGCTTTGATAGACAATAAAAACAAAACAATAAGATATGTATAGAACTAAAACTTGTGGCGAGCTTCGTCTTGCCAATGTAGGAGAAACCGTCACGCTGGCGGGCTGGGTACAGGGTGTTCACGACTTGGGCGCTTTGACCTTTGTCGACGTGCGTGACCGCTATGGCATTACGCAGTTAGCCTTCAACGAGGACTGCGCAGCAGAACTCAAGGAGAAGGCTCAGAAGCTGGGCCGTGAGTATGTCATCCAGGCAACGGGCGTTGTAGCCGAGCGTTACAGCAAGAATAAGAATCTGGCCACGGGCGAGATCGAGATCAATGTTACCGAGCTTAACATCCTCAACGAGAGTCAGACCCCTCCCTTCACCATCGAGGACAAGAGCGATGGTGGCGATGACCTCCGTATGAAGTATCGCTATCTCGACTTGCGTCGCAATCCCGTACGCCGCAACCTCGAGCTTCGTCATAAGTTTGCTTTCGAGGTACGTCGCTACCTCGACCAGCAGGGCTTCTTGGAGATCGAGACTCCCATCCTCGTCAACTCCACTCCCGAGGGTGCACGCGACTTCGTTGTCCCCTCGCGTATGAACCCCGGCCAGTTCTATGCGCTGCCCCAGAGTCCTCAGACCCTCAAGCAGTTGTGCATGGTTGCCGGCATGGATCGTTACTTCCAGATTTGTAAGTGCTTCCGCGACGAGGACCTTCGTGCTGACCGTCAGCCCGAGTTCACCCAGATCGACTGTGAGATGTCCTACGTGGAGCAGGAGGATATCCTCCAGATGTTCGAGGGCATGAGCCGTCATCTCTTCAAGACAATCCTCAATATCGATATTCCCACCTTGCCTCGCATGACCTGGGCCGATGCTATGAAGTACTATGGTAGCGACAAGCCCGATACCCGCTTTGGCATGGAGTTCGTCGAACTCAAGAACCAGCAGCCCGACAACGCCTCGCGCGAACTCGTCGACAGCATCTTCCCCGAGGGTTTCGGCGTCTTCGATGGCGCTGCCTACATCGGCGGTATCTGCTGCGAGGGCCAGGCAGTTCTCACCCGTAAGCAGATCGACCAGCTCACTGAGTTCGTAAAGCGTCCTCAGGTGGGTGCCAAGGGTCTCGTCTACGCTCGTGTCCAGGAGGACGGCAGCGTTAAGAGCTCTGTCGACAAGTTCTATGGACCCGAGACACTCGAGGTGCTGAAGGACAAGATGCAGGCAAAGCCCGGTGACCTCATCCTCATCCTCAGCGGCGATGATGCCATGAAGGTGCGCAAGCAACTCTGCGAACTCCGTCTCGAGATGGGTAGCCGCATGGGGCTGCGCGACAAGAGCAAGTTCTCTTGCCTCTGGGTCATCGACTTCCCCATGTACGAGTGGAGCGACGAGGAGCAGCGCCTCATGGCTATGCACCATCCGTTCACCTCGCCCAAGCCCGAGGACATCCCCTTGCTCGACACCGATCCTGCCAGCGTTCGTGCCAATGCCTACGACATGGTCATCAACGGCGTTGAAGTAGGTGGCGGTTCCATCCGTATCCACGATGCCAAGTTGCAGCAGAAGATCTTCGAGATTCTTGGCTTCACTCCCGAGCAGGCACAGCTCAAGTTCGGTTTCTTGATGAACGCCTTCAAGTTCGGTGCACCCCCTCATGGTGGTCT
>JAKSLN010000062.1 GCA_024401165.1 Bacteroidaceae bacterium | reverse complement strand
CCGCTTAAGTTCATCTGCGTCTTCTATCTTCCTTCCATTGACATAATAAATAGGAGTTCCACGCCCGATAACATTCAAGTCATCTCCAATCTTTACCATGCCAGGAATCCTGCTAAGCACATCATCTGCTGTTCCAACATGTTCAAGAATTGACCCCACAATGCGCGTCTCGATGGAGTTTGCTTTCATCTTTGTGCGCGGGATTGTCCCTTGAACTACAACCTCGTTTAGTCGCTTTTCATATTTGACGCTGTCGTTTTGAGCATAGCCATTACTGGCAAAAAACAGAACTGACAAATCTACAAAAATACTGATGAGTGTTGAAAAATGAGTCTGATTCATGACTTGTGATTAATGTTTAATTAGACATAGGAATCCTGTTACAAATCTTCTGTTGCAAGAATTCGTGATGCAAAGGTACCGAGTTGTTTCAATGAATCAAAGAGCTGGGGACACATGATTATATTATGGTATAATACCCTATCTTTCCACTCATCCCAGAAGTTTTCCAATTATCCCAGAGTCATTGTTTGTCAGTCTTTTATCTGTGTATTTACAAAATTCTTTATACCTTTGCACTCGCAAACAGCCTCTCACGGCGAACTAGCTGCGCTGACACTAGTGATTAACTTATCACTATCCTAAATTTGCACTAAAAATGGAAAATCATGAAAAAGATACCTCAACAACTCATCAAGGACTATGGCATTGTTGCCTTGTCATACATTGCCATTCTTCTCTTCCTGCGTCCTGCATTCTTTGGCGAATACAAAATAACAGAATCGCTCATGATTGTTGCCGTTGCACATACGTTTGTGCTTCTGCTTACGTTCGGTATTAGTGAGTGTTTTGTCACCTTCGTCATGCAAAGTCCCTTCTCTCTTTCCAACTCTCTCGAATATCGACTCCAGCATTTCGTATTATGCGGAGGAATTGGCATTCCTGTTATGATGGTGCTTCTTACACTCGCTAATGTAATAATGATGCATGGGATAGAACATATTGATTATGCATGGCATGACCCGAATGGCAAGTTTACGCTGGATTGGCTGATAATGTCACGTTCATCGTGTGCTGTTGCCTCTTTCATTATGACAATAGCAATGACCGCCCTAAGTGAGGTTAGACAGATGCAATTTGTGCTGCAAGAACTATTGCAAATTAATCAAATCCTGGAAGAAAACAACACTAAAGCCACATCGTATGAAGAAGAGACAAAAGAAGTTGTGACGCTCCGTGGCGACACACGTGAGTTTCTGACTATAGATCCTAATGATATCCTATATATAGAATCTATAGCCAATTACATAAACATTGTATATTTCAAAGATTCAAGATTATTTCAGAAACGACTTCGCAGTTCACTCAAAGACGTCGAATGCGCTTTGAGGGAGTTTCCGTATATTGTTCACACACATCGAGCCTTCCTGGTTAATATCCATTTCATAACTCAGGTGACAGGCAATTCTGCAGGTTATAAGATAGAACTGTTCGGGTGTGACAAAGTGCTCCCTGTATCGAAATCAAATGTACTCTTGTTTAAAGAAAGGCTGAAATTAGAACATGATAAACAGCTTGTTAAGTGAAAAACTCATTGTCGTTTACATTAGGCCTCTTCTATTCTACACTGATTGTACCACCCCACTCTCCCCCATTGTCGACGTCGAGAGTGAAGGCTGAAGAACACTCTGTATTAGCAGACTGGAAGAACTCACCTTCCCAGCAAGAAATCTTATTGACCGTTATAGGCAGGTTTTCATACACCTTCTCGCAGATTGAGGTGCCACTGGCATCCATAGCAGTAACCGTCATCTTCAGGCTACCAGACTGTGCGTGGGGGAAGGTGTAAACCTGAAACTGTGTTGGAGCCCCCTTCATTTCCTCGCCTATCGCAAACGTCTCCGTCTGCTTCGAATTCACGCAGCCGTATCCAGAGACAGCATCAAACGTGCTACTGCCACCCGTGTAGTAGAACTGCATCTTGGAGACATTTAATGGCATATTGTCTGTAATAGACATGCGAAAAGCTGCAACCGCACGTTTCAGCGAAACGGAAACAGAAGCATCTTGCTCTACGTCAAACTCTTGATAATTGTAGAAGGTATCCGTACACTTATTATTGGGGAAAGTAATCCTCTCTGGTGTCGAGATAGTTGCATTTCCCGTTCCGTTGTGTGCAATAACGACCAGTCGATAGTTGCCTGGTTTCAATTCCATGGTGAACGTCCCAAAAGCATCTGATCCTACCAACTGACTTACGTTCTTTATCTTCTCTTCTCCTTGAAATACAGCTAAGGTAATGCGTGAACAAAGCGCAGAAAGCTGTGAGGCACGGGAAACGTACGTGTTCTCAAAGGGAATTTGTTCAATGTCCGTTATGTGGAAAATCACCTCTACCCTACCCTCTTCTGCTTCGAAGCCTTCGTCCATATCATCGAAGTTGTATTGTGTACACGAGGACATTAAAATGCCTACAAATAACGAAAGACAAGCAAGTAAAGATTTCATAGAGTACATGATGCGTTTAACGATGGTAATATTTATTAATTGCAAAATTACAAAATCGAATAAAGAAAAGCAAAGATATAAAGAAAAATGTGAGAAAAATAAGGAAAAAAGAAGATAACTATTAGAAATATAGAAGACAATAGGCATATAGTTTCAAAATACAGCACACTTGAATTTTCTGCAATTATTCTTTTGTGCTATTATGCCTTTTCGCTATTATACATTTACACACTTCATAATGTTTTGCGTTTATTCGTTTTTGCAGGTATTTCATTATGCGATTTAGCATTTATGGGGTTTATAATGTTCTCCATTCTAGCATTTATATTTTATGCGTTTATGAATTTCACAAATTAATACATACACAACGCAAACAGGGAATAATCCCGTCAGAATTTCATAATTTCATAATTGACAAAAAGAATAAAGATGAATGGAAAACAAGTATATCGTAAAGAAAATACTGCCATATTATCAGCCCACAAGATGCCTACACACTGATACAACACGCGCACATAGTAAAGACACTAAGTAATTTCGATAAATACAATACGCACCCAGAATTTACGCAGCACCATTACCCAGGAGACAAAAGAGAAACCCGTTAAATAAAAGGTCACAGAAAGGCATATAAATAAAGAGTACAAGCAAAAACAAAACAAGAAAACGAGCTTAACGGAATAATTGCATAATGTAGTGAATGCATAAAAGAAATGTGTCTGATAATTGAAGAAGTGAACATTCGGAGAGAGGTTAGGAAGGAGAAAAAGCAATGAAGGGAGATTTTAAAAAGAGATAGAGAAATAGATGAATAGAAAGAATATTATACACAAAAACAAAAAGTTAGCGGTTATGTACTAAATGATTATACAGTTATGTAATTAAATAATCAGGGGATTAAGAAATTAAGTAATTATATAATTAAGTAATTCTTAAAATAGAAAAAGAAAAGTGCAAGAATGTCGTAATTTAAGGCATTATATAATTAATAATTGCAGAAATAGGTGGTTTTTCTATGAAAATTGAATGAAAATTACTAATTTTGCAAAAGATAATTAAATCTCGCGAAGAGAACGAAAGAAAAAAAGATAAGAAAAATTTAAAAAATGGCTCAAACAATTGCAATTTTGAATGGAAAGGGTGGGGTAGGAAAGACTACAACTGCCATCAACCTGGGCACAGCGCTTTGGATCATGAACAAGAAAGTTCTGCTTGTAGACGCCGACCCACAATGTAATCTAACTATAAATCTCGACCGTACAGCCTATAACTCAGGCGTTAATACACTCTACGAGTGGATGATGGACGAGGACATACCTCAACTTCCTGTATATGAACGCTATCCGGGACTCGATTATGTTCCCGCATCTAACCGAATGGAGTCCTTAAACAGTTGGCTTGTGGATAAGGTTAGACGCGAGGATTATCTGATAAACCGCTTGGAGCGTATTTCGGGCAATTATGACTATATTATCATCGATTGTGCGCCGGCAGTAGACTCGCTGCTCAATCTGAATGTTTTAGTGGCCACAGACGGCATTATTGTGCCCACCAGAACCGATTTCTTTGGTGTTCAGAGCCAAGCTGCTATGATGGCGAAGGTTGCCGAAGTACGCAAGGTTTTCCGCAAGCCGCTTCCCATCCTGGGATATCTGCTTACACAATGGGAAAAGACAAAGGCAGACAAGGAAATACGCGACTATTTCAAGGACGACGAGAGTGTGAATCTGTTCCGTGCCCCCATCCGCAAATGTTCTGCCTGCCGCAGCATTCAGCCACGTCAGATGTCCCTCTTTGAGTTCGATTCCAACACCACCGCAGCCGACGACTACATGATGCTCGCAGAGGACATTCTAGGCATCAGAGTTCGTCCCAAAAACAGCACTCCCAAGGCATGGAGAGAGAAGGCAAATGCTGCTTACCAGGAGTTCATTAGTGGCCAAGAAGAATAGGAATCAGCGAACGATAAATGCTAAAAGAGAATTAAGTCCAAAAAGACAAAAGAATAAACCAACTTTAACCCTCAATATTATGCCAAAAACATCATCAATCAACATCAAGGAATTGGGCAAGAAAGTTCAGAATGCAGCCCTCGACATAGCCGACAAAACACCTAGTGCAACCCCTCCAGCACCCGAAGAAACAGTTCACCAGAGTGGGGGTACTCCGGGCAGAAAAAAGCGCACCAGCATCAGTCGCAAAAACGTTAAGACAATGTACTTCGAAGATAAGATGTGGATAGAGCTGGAGAACGTTGGGTACAACAATCGTGTCAACACTCAGCGCGTTGTTCAGGCTGCCATTTATGACTTCTTCAAGAAGCACTACAAAGACGAAAGACTGGACGCAGAAGGCATGGCCATCATCGAAGAATACGAGCAAGCCATACAGATCTAAGACGAAGCGAAATTCTCCTCAATAACATACATGGGATGTCACATTCTCCTCAGTTCAAGGCCGGGTTCTCCTCAGAATCCGGTCTGTTTTTCCTCAATATTTCATCACTTTCTCCTCAGCTAATTGTTAGATACTCCTCAATTGACTTATCGTAAAGCACTAACATTCAGTTATATATAGTAATCTATAATAAAGATAATATTTAAAAATTAAATAAAAGAAATAAAAAGAATTCTTTAAGTAATATAAGTATTATCTATTATCTTTATTATTGGTTTTGCTAACCATTTAATTATCAACTATTAGCAACATACTAACTGAGGATTTCCTCGCCTCGTGTTGAGGAGTTTCTCGCCACTTTTTGAGAAGAAACTCGTCGTTTATTGAGGAAATTCACACCAGCATTTGAGGAGTTTCTCGCCACTCGCACGTGCCTATTATATAAAATATTGCTGGGAATTGAGGACTTTCTCGCCGCATGAAACTTTTGTCTGTTGCAATTATCCCATCTCTTGGGATGATGTAGAGATGTAGAATGTATGTATAAACCAACCATTTACTATGGAAATGGGGTAGGGTAGACAGACAAAAATCGTGCCTTTTATAGGCAGATTACTAGTCTTATCCGTATGTTTCGTCCTTGCGAGTTGAGGACTTTCTCGCCGCGTGAAGAATAAAGCAAATATTTTTTTTCAGTAATTAATTGAGGAGAACCTCGCCAATTTTTGCTCGCGAATTGAGGAGTTTCTCGCTTCGCACGGAATTTTGTTGAGGACTTACTCGCTACGCGTAACTCGTTGTAGTTGAGGACTTACTCGCTAAACCAGAAAGTGTCAATTGAGGACTTACTCGCTACGGAATGTCGTTCGAGTTGAGGACTTACTCGCTACACGTAATTGACTGATATTGAGGACTTGGTCGCTAAGTAACAATTTTTGAGTTGAGGACTTACTCGCTATGATTTTCGACTTAAAGTACTTATTTCATCAAATAAAACTAACTTGCTGATATTGAGGACTTACTCGCTACGCTAATTTCATTCAGCTCAGGTGTTAGTTGAGGACTTGCTCGCTACTCCCTGAAGCCACACTTGAGGACTTACTCGCTACCCCCCGTTTGTCTGAGTTGAGGAGTTGGTCGCTAATTTTTTTCTAAAAATTTGGTTATTAAAAACTTTATTTCTAACTTTGCAGCGACAAAAAACATACTTGACGAGAATCAACCAGTTTTAACGCATCGCTTCCTATGGCAGACAGCAAGACCAAGATTAAACAGATCAATCCGAAGAACGAGCTCATCAAATCGCTCCCCGATGTTGACTACATTCAGAACCCCATTATCTATTCTCAGATATGTGGCAATTTTACGCTCATGCAGACGAATATAATGTTCGCGCTCATCGAGAGCATTCGCAGTCGAATCACGGGCAGCATTGTCGATGGAAAGGGAATAGCTTCCCCGCTCTTCTCTCGTGATGAGGTGCGCGGAAAAGTCAATTTCCGCATTCCGCTCACATCGCTCGGAGTCGACTCTAATCAGTACCCAGATGTGGAGGTTGCGGGTCGTGCCATTCTGGACACAAAATCTTCCTACCGCTATGTCAACGAGGAGGGCGAGAGGCGCTATCGTGTGGAGAACATCTTTAGCGCTTTCGACATGCCCGATCAGTTAGACAAAAACGGCAAGATGCGTCGCAAGGGCTACATCGAACTATCCATGGATGGCGATGTTGTCGACCGCATCTTCAACGGCAGCAATCAGTATGTCGAGCACATGAAGGACATTGCCAAGATAAGCCGAAGTCCACGTACTCCCCGTCTCTATGTTTATCTGGCAGCATGGCGCAAGACACGTGGCGAGGTTCTCCTCAATTACGATGCGGTGAAGGAGTACCTCGGCATGTTGGAGTACAGCAAGGATCATTCGCGTGTACTGAACGACAAGTGCAAGACGTATGCCCTCTTCCATCGCGATGTTATCGATCCTGCCAAGAAGGAATTGAAGAAGTTGGCCGAACAGGGCAAGGTGGAGTTCTACTTTGACTACGAACCTGTGTACAAGAACGGCAAGAAGCGAGGCAACCCCGATCAGCTCCGTTTCTTCCTCATCGCCTCACCCGCCTATACCGAAACCGAGGCCATTGAAGTAAAGACCGAAACACCTTCTGAGAAACTCTATCGCGAGACGCAGGAACGCAATGCCACCAACGAGCAGGGTAGGGGAGGCATCTACGTTTATGTTGCCGACCTGAAGGCTGCCTGGGAAGGCGACGAACTCAAGCGGAAGCAGTACCCCAATTGGGAGCGCGACTATCCCCGCTATGCAACGATGTTCGACAAGAAAGATAAATAAAGGGAAAGATACAAGACGAAAGAAAGGCGAGTTCACACCCGCCTTTCATTTTTGTTGGATATTCGTCTCGCCTAGGCGATCCGTCTCGATTGCTTATTTGAAGACCTTCTGTGCGAAGTTGTACAGACCGTACTTCCAAACCACAAAGTTGTGACCTTCGCCAGGATACTGGATCAAGGTGCAGGGAACACCATTCTTGTCGCAGAATGCCTTCAGGCGAGAACTGTTGAACATCAAACCGTCCTGATCGCCACAAACCATCCACAGCAGTTTGTTCTCCTTCTTGGTCTTCTCAACATCGGGGATGAGCTGTTCGGGCTGACGAGTGTTGGGTGCGCTTGAGAAACCGCCAACGTAGGCGAACAGGTCCATGTTGCCTAGACCGAAGTTGAGCGACTGGCCACCACCCATCGACAGGCCGGCAACGGCACGATGCTCCTTGTCCGTATAGGTGTTGAACTTACTCTGGATGAAAGGAATCAGGTCGTCGATGAGGTCACGCTCGAAAATCTCGAAGCCGTTGGCCTTGGCATATACGTTGCCCGTTGCGCTGTCGTCCTTCAGGGCACGTCCGTTGGGCATGACGATGATCATGGGCTCTGCCTGCTTCTGGGCATAGAGGTTGTCCATGATGATGTTGGGTACGCCCCCGTTCAGCCATTCCTTGTGGTCGCCACCGATGCCATGCAGCAGATAGAGCACGGGATACTTCTTGTTCTTGTCGTATTTGGGAGGCAGGTAGATGGTAACCTTGCGAATTGTACCGACAGTCTTGCTCGAGTATTCCATTTCCTCGATGGTTCCGCGTTCAATGCCGCTTGTCTCCTTGTCAAACGATGCGGGAGCAGCCTGATAGGGAGTGAAGTCGCACTCAATCTTAGGCATTCCGGGCATCATGCCGATGTTGGGTTCCTGTGCGCTGGCGCAGATGGTAGCTAGCGCAAATGCTGTTGTCAAAACTAATTTCTTCATTGCAAAAAGTTTTATGGGTTATACAAAAGTTTTACATTTTTTATCTCTAAAGTTAGACGCAGCAGATGGCAAAAGGTTACATGCCCAAAGGCAAAGTTTTTCGTGTACCCCTCGCCCGATTCTTTTGTTAATAATGTGTACTAATGTTCTATTTCGGTCTTTTTATTAACATTTTTCAACTTTTTTTCTCTTATATCCTTGATGGAATGCATATTTTTTGTAACTTTGTACGCCTTGGCTTTTAAAGAACAAACCAACGGAAAAGTGCGACAAATCTTATAAGTCGCGCACACGAATATTTATAACTTATTGAACTTCCGATAGTTGTATTTCGGAGGGAAGAGAAATTGTATCAAAACGCGACCGAGACATTCTCGGTCATAAATTTTACGCGCGCATGCTTGTGCTTGCATGCGTGGTGTAGCATACACGTTAAGCTTCATGAGACGCAACATTGTTATCACCGGTGGTGCCGGATTTATCGGCAGCCATGTTGTACGCTTGTTTGTGAACAAGTATCCCGAGTACAACATCATCAATCTCGACAAACTGACCTATGCCGGCAACCTCGCCAATCTAAAGGACATCGAGGACAAGCCCAACTACAAGTTCGTCAAGATGGACATCTGCGACTTCGATGCCTTCTGCCAGTTGATGCAGGACGAGCACATCGATGGCATCATCCATCTGGCAGCCGAGAGTCATGTAGACCGTTCCATCAAGGACCCCTTCACCTTTGCTCGCACCAATGTGATGGGCACACTCTCCCTCCTTCAGGCTGCTAAGCTCTATTGGGAGTCTCTCCCCGAGAAGTACGAGGGCAAGCGCTTCTACCACATCTCAACCGATGAGGTGTATGGCGCGCTCCAGATGGATCATCCCGAAGGCATCGAACCTCCGTTCTCCACGAATGCGTCGTCGAGCGAGCACCACCTCGCCTATGGCTCAGACTTCTTCTATGAGACCACCAAGTACACCCCCCATAGCCCCTATTCCGCCTCGAAGGCTTCGAGCGACCATTTCGTTCGTGCCTTCCACGATACTTACGGCATGCCTACCATCGTGACCAACTGCTCCAACAACTATGGTCCCTACCAGTTCCCCGAGAAGTTGATCCCCCTCTTCATCAACAACATCCGCAACTGCAAGCCTTTGCCCGTCTATGGCAAGGGCGAGAACGTGCGCGACTGGCTCTATGTTGAGGACCATGCCCGTGCCATCGATACCATCTTCCACCAGGGCAAGGTGGCAGAGACGTACAACATCGGTGGCTTCAACGAGTGGAAGAACATCGACATCATCAAATGTGTAATCGCTACTGTAGATAAAGCCCTCGGCAGAGTGAAACTTGAAACTTCTGAAACCAGTGAAACCATTGAAACTTATCCTGACATGGATTTAATAACCTATGTCACGGATAGATTGGGCCATGATGCCCGCTATGCCATCGACTCTACCAAGCTCCAGAAGGAACTCGGGTGGGAACCCTCCCTCCAGTTTGAGGAAGGCATCGAGAAGACCGTCAAGTGGTACCTCGAGAACGAGGCATGGCTCAACAACATCACCTCGGGCGAGTATGAGAAGTATTATGAAGACATGTACAAAGGACGCTAGCCATGGACGTATGTAAGACTGCCATTCAAGGCGCTGTTATCATCAAGCCACGTGTCTTCCGTGATGCCCGTGGCTATTTCTTCGAGAGTTACTCCCAGCGCGAGTTCGACGAGAAGGTCCGTCCGATTCGGTTCGTTCAGGACAACGAGTCGATGTCCTCTTTCGGTGTTATGCGTGGCCTCCACTTTCAGGCCCCTCCTTTCACCCAGAGTAAGCTAGTCCGTTGCGTGAAGGGTGCCGTTCTGGACGTTGCCGTTGATATTCGCAAGGGATCGCCCACCTTTGGGCAACACGTTTCCTGTCTGCTCACGGGGCATGACGAAGAAGGCGTGCGTATTGCAGAGGAGTACAAGAAGTGCTTGGGCCCCTTTGATGCTTCGAACCCTCTTGAAACTTCCGGCCTTGTCGGTCTCCAGTTCTTCATCGAGCGAGGCTTTGCCCATGGATTTTCCGTGCTGTCAGAGACGGCCGTCTTCCAGTACAAGTGCGACAACTTCTATGCACCCCAGGCCGATGGGGGCATCAGCATCAGGGATACCTCCCTTGGCATCGACTGGCACATTCCCGTTGATCAGGCTCTCCTGTCTGAGAAGGACACCCTCCATCCCTGCCTGAAGGATTTCGATTCACCCTTCAGCATCGACATGGATCTCTATCCCGAATTCCTTAATCCTAATCCCTCGCTCTCATGACCATCTTAGTAACCGGTGCCAACGGACAGCTTGGCAACGAGATGCGCATTTTGGCCAGCAGTTCTCCCGACAGCTTCATCTTCACCGATGTCAGTCAGCAGGAAGGACAGCAGACCACCTACCTCGACATCACCAATCTGGAGGCCATACGCCAGTTGGTGCGCGACAGCCATGTCGATGCCATTGTCAACTGTGCCGCCTGGACCAATGTGGATGGGGCAGAGGATCCTGAGAAGTACGGCCTCGTGGAGCGTCTCAACGCTCTTGCCCCCGAGAATCTCGCCATCGCCATGAAGGAGGTGGGCGGACTCCTCATTCACATCTCCACCGACTATGTCTTTGGCAGGGAACCCTACAACACGCCTTGCAAAGAGGACCAGTGTGGCACACCCACTGGTGTCTATGGAGCCACCAAGCTGCTGGGCGAGCAAAAAATCCAGGGCGTTTTCGAGAACTCTGCTGAAGGGAAGGGTGGGGGATATGTCATTCTCCGCACGGCATGGCTCTATTCCGAGTTTGGCAAGAACTTCTGCAAGACCATGCTCAACCTTACCGCCACCAAGCCGCAGCTCAAGGTCGTCTTCGACCAGTGCGGCACCCCCACTTATGCACTCGATCTGGCCAAGGCCATCCTGACGATCCTCAAGGATTACCGCCAGGAGTGTTGTGGCGGCACCGAGGCCTCCTATGCAAAAACCGGCATCTACCATTTCAGCAACGAGGGAGTATGCAGCTGGTACGACTTCACCCAGATGATTCAGCGCATAGCCCTCGAACTCGGCTATTATGATAGTCTCTCACCCAAGGGGGAGGCTGCCTGTCTCATCCTTCCCTGCCACTCCTCCGAGTTCCCTTCGCCGGTCACCCGCCCCTCCTATTCTGTCCTCGACAAGACGAAGGTCAAGCAGACCTTTGCCATCCAGATTCCCTATTGGACAGACTCCCTCCGAGATTGCATCACCAACATCATCAACCCTAAATAACGAACAATCATGCGCGGAATTGTACTTGCCGGAGGTTCAGGCACACGTCTGTACCCCATCACCAAAGGCATTAGCAAGCAGCTCATGCCCATATACGACAAGCCGATGGTCTATTACCCCATCTCTGTCTTGATGCTCGCGGGCATTCGCGACATCCTCATCATCAGCACGCCCTACGACCTCCCTGGCTTTAAGCGTCTCCTGGGCGATGGCAGCGACTATGGGGTTCGTTTCACCTATGCCGAACAACCCTCGCCCGATGGACTGGCCCAGGCCTTCACCATCGGTCGTGACTTCATTGGCGATGACTCCGTCTGCCTTGTCCTGGGCGACAACATCTTCCATGGTGCTGGTTTCACGGGTATGCTTCGCGAGGCCGTTCGCATGGCCGAGGAGGAGAGCAAGGCCACCGTCTTCGGCTATTGGGTGGCAGACCCAGAGCGCTATGGTGTGGCCGAGTTTGACAAGGAGGGCAACTGCCTCAGCATCGAGGAGAAGCCGGCTGCCCCCAAGTCCAACTATGCGGTTGTGGGTCTCTACTTCTATCCCAACAAGGTGGTCGATGTGGCATCGCATATCCAGCCTTCGGCCCGTGGTGAGTACGAGATAACCACCGTCAACCAGCAGTTCCTCGAGGATGGCGAACTCAAGGTACAGACGCTCGGTCGTGGTTTCGCATGGTTGGATACGGGAACCCACGACTCCCTCTCCGAGGCATCCACCTATATCGAGGTTCTCGAGAAGCGTACCGGTCTTAAGATTGGATGCCTCGAAGCCATCGCCTTTCGCCGGGGATGGATCAGCGAGGACCGTATGCGCGAACTGGCGCAACCCATGCTCAAGAACCAGTACGGTCAGCACCTCCTCAAGGTCATTGACGAGGTCAAGGCCCGTAAGTAGTGTGGGCGAAAGACCTCTTATTCTGTAATTATCAAATCCCCCGATATTATGAATTTACAGTGTGAAGAAAAATTTTTAGAACTTTACAAGAAAGCACCCAAGGACGTTGCCTTCTGCCCCTATCGCGTGAATCCTGTGGGAGCGCATAGCGACTACAACCAGGGATTCGTAACGGGCATGACCCTCGACCGTGGCATCCACATTGCCTATTGTCCCAAGTTAAATGGCGTTGTCGAGCTTTGCAGTCTGCAGTTCGATAAGCGTGCGCAATGGCACGTTGCTCAGGTACCCAAGGAGAAGCGCAACGATTGGGCCGATTATCTGCGTGGAGCCACTCTGTTGCTGAGTAACCGCTATCCCTTGCACAACGGCATCAGTGGCGTCATTCAGGGCACGCTTCCCATTGGTGGACTCAGTTCTTCTGCCGCAGTCGTCTTGTCTTTTCTAAAGGCTTTGTGCGATGTGAATGACATCCATCCTTCCGAGCAGGAGCTAATTGCTCTCAGCGTTGGAGTGGAAAACGAATATATTGGTTTCAATTGTGGTAAGAACGATCCCTCTTGCGAGGTTCTCTCGCGCCAGGGCCGTCTCCTCTTCCTCGACACCCAGACCGATGAGCATCAGCTTGTCCCCTTCGGTGAGTACACCAGCTTGCCCTTCCGCATTGCAATCTTCTTCAGTGGCATTGAGCGAAAGATTGCCGGCAGCAACAAGTTCAATATGCGTGTAGACGAAAGTCGATCCGCTGCCTATGCTCTCAAGGCTTATGCAGGCATGGAGTACGGCAAGTTCGCTGAGACCAATCTCCGTGAGGTTCCTCGCGAAGTCTATGAGCAGTACAAGGACCGCCTCCCCGACAACTGGCGCAAACGTGCCGAACACTGGTACACCGAGCAGGATCGTGTGCTGCAGGGCATCGATGCTTGGCGAAAGGGTGATATCCAGACGTTCGGTCGCATGATGTTCGAGAGCGGACATTCAAGTATTTACAATTGGGAGACGGGTTCTGAGGAACTCAAGGCCCTCTACGACATCATGTCCCATACCGATGGCATCTATGGCGGTCGCTTCTCCGGAGCAGGACTTAAGGGATGCTGCATGGCTCTCATCGATCCCGCTTATGCTGATGAGATAAACTGCAAGGTAGAGCAAGAGTATCTTTCCCTCTTTCCTGACCTCAAGGGCAAGTATCAGTTTTTTGTCTGCAATAGTGCAGACGGCATAAAGTAATTGTTCCATAACCTCAAAACCTCCAATGAAATGTCTCATATTGGCGGCTGGCTATGCCACCCGTCTTTACCCATTGACCGAAAACTTCCCCAAGCCTCTCTTGAAGGTGCAGGAGAAGACCATCCTCGACTGGCTCATTGACGATATCGATGGCGCTGGTCTTGTTGACGAATATATCGTGATCAGCAACCATAAGTTCGCCCATCACTTCCAGGAATGGGCTGCCACAAAGTCGCAGAAGGTGACCGTTGTTGACGATGGCACCTCTACCAACGAGACCCGCCTTGGTGCCGTTTGCGACATCAAGTATGCAATTGACCAGCTGAACCTCGGTGGCGACATGCTCGTTATTGCGGGCGACAACGTCCTCGATTTCTCCCTCCAGCATTTCGTACGCTATGCTGACGAGAAGCAGACCTCATGCGTCATGCGTTTCCACGAACCCAATGAGGAACGACTGCATAAGTGTGGCGTCCTGGAGTTGGATGGCGACCGCATCATCGGCATGGAGGAAAAACCTGCCAATCCCAAGAGCCACTGGTGCTGCCCTCCCTTCTACTTCTACAAGGCCCAGGATGCCGCTCGCATTCCTGATGCCATCCAGAATGGTTGTGGAACGGACGCTCCCGGCAGCTTCATCGCTTGGCTCTGCCAGCAGACTACCGTTCATGCCATGGAGATGCCCGGAAGTCGGTATGACATTGGCAACCTCCAGAGTTACGAGCAGGTACAGAAGGACTATCCTGGAATCATAAAATAATCCCCCAAAAACATAACATCAAAATGAAAGATTTCAAAGACCTCAAGATTGCAGTAGCCGGAACCGGTTACGTAGGTATGAGCATGGCCACTCTCTTGGCCCAGCATCACGAAGTGGTCGCCGTAGACGTCATTCCCGAAAAAGTAGAGAAGATCAATAACCGTATCTCCCCCATCCAAGATGATTATATAGAAAAATTTCTGGCCGATCGTACCATCATTCCTCATGTCGGCGATGAAGCTTCACTTCCCGCAGGTTCTCCAGCGGGTTCACTGCAGGCCACCCTCGATGGTGCCTCTGCCTATAAGGATGCCGACTTTGTCGTGATTGCCGCCCCCACCAATTACGACCCTGTTAAGAACTTCTTCGACACCCACCACATCGAGGACGTCATCGACCTCGTCCTCTCTGTCAACCCCGATGCCGTGATGGTTATCAAGTCTACCATTCCCGTGGGCTATTGCCGTTCGCTCTATAAGAAGTATGCCCTCAAGTTCCTCCTCAATCCCGAACTCAAGGGACATCATTTTAACCTCCTCTTCTCTCCCGAGTTCTTGCGCGAGAGCAAGGCGCTCTATGATAACCTCCATCCCTCCCGCATCATTGTCGGTTTCCCCAAGCTCCTTCACGGAGAGGAGTTCGATGAGGAGAATGCTGCCATCGAAGCCATTGCTAACCCTGTGGCAGAGAAATATGCCCACACCTTTGCGAGTCTGCTGATCGAGGGTGCAGAGGGTCCTTCGGCCGATAATCCCATCATGGAGCAGTACGCAAGCACCAAGCACATTCCCGTCCTCTTCATGGGACTGAAGGAGGCCGAGGCCGTCAAGCTCTTTGCCAACACCTATCTCGCTCTTCGTGTCAGCTACTTCAACGAGCTCGACACCTATTCCGAGGTCAAGGGTCTCGATCCCCAGGCCATCATCAGTGGCGTTGGTCTCGATCCCCGTATCGGTACCCATTATAACAATCCCTCGTTCGGTTACGGTGGCTACTGTCTGCCTAAGGACACCAAGCAGCTCCTTGCCAACTACCAGGATGTTCCCCAGAACATGATGACCGCCATTGTCGAGAGCAACCGCACCCGCAAGGACTTCATTGCCGATCAGGTGCTGCAAAAGGCCGGATGGTATGGCTATAGCGCCAACAACCAGTATGACGGTTCCAAGGATAAGGTCGTTGTGGGTGTCTATCGCCTCACCATGAAGTCCAACTCCGACAACTTCCGTCAGTCGGCTATCCAGGGCATCATGAAGCGCATCAAGGCAAAGGGTGCCGAGGTCATCATCTACGAGCCCGCCCTTGCCGATGGCGAGACCTTCTTCGGCAGCCTTGTCGTCAACGACCTTGCCAAGTTCAAGCAGCTGTCAAATGCCATCATCGCCAACCGCTTTGACGACTGCCTCTCCGATGTGGAGGATAAGGTATATACCCGTGACATCTTCCGCCGAGACTAACCACTCTCTCACACTCCCTCCTCTCCCATTGTTCCCGATGGTCTCCATCGGGTCCCTTGGGGGAGGTTGGCAGCCATAATACCCATTGCAATCCATATCTTTTCGCGTCTTCTCTATGAATCGTATTGTCGCCACTTGCCTGTCCGTCCTCTCCCTTTCACTTCTCGCTTGCCAAGGCAACGAGGATCCTATAAGGGAGGCATCGACCGTCAACGCCACTCTCAACCTCTCTTCATCTGAGAATGCCGTCTGGCGCAACAACACCACACGAGCCGCATCGGCCACCAAGGATATCTACTATGTCCTCGATGCCAGCGGCCTGTGCCAGACGGCTGCCAAAGTGGATCATGCCGCACCCGCAACTGCTGATAAGCTCCTCGCTTCTGGTGATTACAATGTCTTCTGCATCACCAATGCCGACCCCTCCGGCTTCCCCTATGCGGCTTCGATGATCGGTACGGATTTCACCTCCCAACCCATGGTGCTCAACACGCTTACCGATGTCTGCCTTGGAAAGCAACCCCTCTCCATCGTTGCCTCCAAGGCCAGTTACGACATCAACGTGACCGTCAACCATATTCTCGCCAAGCTGTCCCTCGCCATCACAAAGGTTCCTGCCGACATCGAATCCATCAAGCTCACCCTTGGCAATGTCTCTATGACCTTCACCCTCGATGGCAACTTCACAGCCGATGGCACCACTCAGGATCTCAACCTCCAGCAGGCAGCTGCCCCCAATGCCGATGGCACCTACGACTGGGCCCTTCCCGAGTCTCTCATCTACCCTTGCCCTACAGGCGCCACCGCTACTGCCCTCACCATTGTAGCCACCGACACCAGCGGCAACGAGCAAACCTACAACACCTCTGCCGCCACCGTCTGTTCCTCCGGCACCCGCACCAGCCTCACCACCACCTGGCGCACCCTTGCCAACCACCTCTCCTACGGCTACACCGAGACCCCCTGGACCACCACCGTCCAGCAAGGCTCCTTCGACATGTGATGCCTTCTCGCTCTCGCGTTTCGCAGACAACAGCCTCTCGCACGTCAACTTGAAAATAACGACAAGAGTTATCTGTCCTTAAAACGATGTTGGATTTTCTTTCGCAACAATAACATAACATTATTTATATATAAACTATGGCAAACAAGAACATTGCACTTATCACCGGTGTAACCGGTCAGGATGGCTCATACCTGAGCGAGTTCCTTCTCTCGAAGGGCTACGAAGTACACGGCATCATTCGCCGTTCATCAGTCGATTTCCGCGAGCGTATCG
>JAKSLN010000061.1 GCA_024401165.1 Bacteroidaceae bacterium | reverse complement strand
ATGCCTTAGCGCCGTTAGCGTTCATCTTCTTAACGAGCTCCTGAGCGTACTTTGTGGGGTGCAGCTCGAGGAATGCCTGACCGAAGCAAGCTGAGAAGGTGGGAGTGGGCTCGGTGATGCCGCGCTCGGTACCTGCCAACTTAGCGGTGAAACCTGACAGGAAGTAGTACTGGGTCTGCTCGGGAGTCAGGATTGATACGGGAGGCAGTACGCCGAAGGCATCAGCTGACAGGAAGATAACGTTCTTGGCAGCGGGAGCTGAAGAACCGGGCTGGATGTTGTTGATGTGGTTGATGGGATAAGAAACGCGAGTGTTCTCGGTAACGCTCTTATCGTTGAAGTCGATCTTACCATCAGCAGCTACGGTTACGTTCTCCAGAAGAGCGTTGCGCTTGATAGCACCGTAGATGTCGGGCTCGTTCTCCTTGCTCAGGCCGATAACCTTTGCATAGCAACCACCCTCGAAGTTGAAGACGCCATTGTCGTCCCATCCGTGCTCGTCATCACCGATAAGGCGACGCTTGGGATCGGTTGACAGAGTGGTCTTACCGGTACCAGAGAGGCCGAAGAAGATAGCGGTCTCCTCACCGTCCATGTTACAGTTGGCAGAGCAGTGCATAGAAGCGATGCCCTGGAGGGGAAGGTAGTAGTTCATCATTGAGAACATACCCTTCTTCATCTCACCACCGTACCAGGTGTTGATGATAACCTGCTCGCGGCTGGTTACGTTGAAGGCAACGCAAGTCTCGCTGTTCAGACCGAGCTCAGCGTAGTTCTCAACCTTAGCCTTAGAAGCGTTGTAGATAACGAAGTTGGGCTCGAAGTTCTCCAACTCCTCAGCGGTGGGCTGGATGAACATGTTGGTTACGAAGTGTGCCTGCCATGCTACCTCAACGATGAAGCGAACGGCCATGCGGGTGTCCTTGTTAGCACCGCAGAATGCGTCAACAACGTAGAGGTTCTTGTTGCAGAGCTCCTTAACTGCCAGGTCCTTAACGGTAGCCCAAACCTCCTCGGTCATGGGGTGGTTGTCGTTCTTGTAACCCTCGCTGGTCCACCATACAGTGTCCTTTGAGTTCTCGTCCATTACGATGTACTTGTCCTTGGGTGAACGGCCAGTGTAGATACCAGTCATTACGTTAACAGCGTCGAGCTCGGTGTTCTGACCTACCTCATAGCCCTCGAGACCAGCCTTGGTCTCCTCAGCGAACAATACCTCGTAAGAGGGGTTGTGGGCAATCACGGTTGAACCAGTGATGCCATACTTAGTCAAATCTAATGATGCCATTGGTTTAAAATATTAAATGATTGATAAAACTAATTACTTTTCTCTCTTTTTGCCTTATAAAAACAAAAAACAAATTTTACCTTATTTTAGGCGATACAAAAGTACTGCTTTATTTTGAAACGGCGAAATGATTAACTTATTTTTTGCCGCATAAGACTACAAAAAGTGTCATTTTGTAAAACGCATTTTGCATTTTCGGGCAAAACAACGTATCTTTGCGAATAATATACTAAAAAATGCCTGACACCTATCACCTCCTACTCATACTTCAGTCCTGTTCCCTGTCCATATCGTTTGGATTGGCCTTGTTGCTCTATTTTGCCAGATTCCACCAACCCGACACAAGTAAGGAATATGAGCAGATGCGATGGTGCAACATGGCGGCCCTCATGCTCATGGCCGTTCACTATATCTTGCAGATTCACTTCGGATTCAGAGCACAAGGAGCTGATGTGGGGGCGCTGGTCAACATGTTATTCTACGCTCCGACCATCTACATCTTCTGCTACTCATTCATCCGATTGGCAGGCCGCAGGTCGTTCCAAAGGCGGTACATACTGATATCGGCCGCATGCATGCTGCTCATAGTAGGCTGTTTTGTAGGCGGTTATCTATACTACAACAGCCTGCACATGTCTGTGGCACTCTATGCCATGGGTATCATCTTCACGACAAGTATCGTATACTGCTACCAATATTCGTTTAAAGAGATACGCCGCATGCAACAATTGGTGGATGAAGAGTCGGGACGCATGCAGGTGCAGTACAACCTCTTCCTACACACGGGCAGCAACCTGCTTTATGCCGCCACGCTGCTCATGTCACTCAGCATCTATTTCACCCCCCTTGTCTTCCTTGTTGGTACGCTCAACCTTGTGGCCATACTTTTCTTCGTGGTCAGTTTCATTGCGCTGGGCTTCAACATCAGTACGGTAAGCCAAATCACAAGCGTAGAGATGGAGGAGGAGGTGTCTGTCAACAAAACGAAATGCGAACCGGAGGTCGTAAAGCCTACACTGAGCCCAGAACAGAGCACCATGCTCAGAGAGTTACTCAATGACTGGCGGAAGAAGCAGGGCTATGCCACCTCCGAACTCAACAGCACCACGCTGGCCACCCGACTCAACGTCCCCAAACGAGTGCTCGTACAGTATCTGCGTGAGGCTGAGGGAAAGACCTTCCGCATATGGCTTTCCGACCTTCGTCTAGAAGAGGCCAAACGCCTCATCATCGAGCACCCGGAATACACCAACGAGGCCATAGCCGAGTCGTGTGGCTTCTCGCGCAGTCATCTTCAAGTGAAGTTTAAGGAGGCTACAGGCTTCACCACAAACGACTGGAGGTCCGCACATGCACAAAACGAAGATTTTCAATAAGAAAAAGATGTAAAATAGTGTTAGACTTATCACGAATCTAACACACAAATCAAAGAAACCTAACACCAACCTATAGGAGTCGAACACTATGCTCGGCTCCTTTTTTATATCTTTGCACCTAGAAACCGAAAAACATATGCAGATACATATTACAAATAATACTTTAAATACAAAAGTTATGAAAAAGATTTTGTTTATGCTCTCTATGGCTGTCCTGGCATTGACCGGCTGCAAGGATGACAACGAACCCATCAACGCTCCCGTCAGCGTAACACTCGATGAGTTGAGAGAGGCTGTGTACTACACGTTCCCACTCGTCATCATGGATGCCACCGAATCTGTTGAAACAAATACCGAAGCGTTCGTGCCAGGCATTCCGCGTGCGCCCGTCAACCAGCTCATCCACGCCATTTCGCTCGCCAACGCCAGCAGCACATCAGTAGTGACACCCAACGTTGACACCTATTACACCCGCCTATGGATGGATTTGAGCGAAGAGCCTGTCGTCCTGGAGTTCCCGAATGTGACAGACCGATTCTGCAACATACAGGTGCTCGATGCATGGACCAATACCACTAAAGTGATCTACGAGGGAGGCACCTATGTGTTCGCAAAAAAGGGACAAAAGGCGGACATACCTGCAAGTGCCACCTTGGTGGAGATGCCCACATCCCTGGCATGGGCCCTCGTTCGTATCGTCAACAAGGGAGAGGGGGATTATGCCAATGTGAAGAAGATACAAGATGCCATGAAGGCTTATCCACTTTCCGCTTATGGCAACGACAATTATGTGGCTCCCCGTGGCACATACGACCCATCCAAAGATGGCAACCCCGTGCAGAAGTGTATGCAAATGAGTATGGAAGAGTATTTTGCCAAGGCTAACAAGCTGATGGAGAAGAACCCACCGCTCAGCTTCGACAAAGAGATTCTGAACAGACTGAAGAAATTGGGAGTTGGTCCTGGACTTAAACTGGCCAACATTGAGAATGGCGAAGAGATGTTCAAGGCTGTCAAGGCAGGATTTAAGGAACATGCACGAGCCATAGGCCAGCAGAACCGCAAGAGCCTGGGCGGCATCTGGTCTTACTTCAAAGAACCTATTGGCGATTTTGGCTCAGAATACGAGTACCGTGCAGCCGTTGCACTAGTAGGCCTGGGCGCTAACACCACCGAGGTGGCTATCTATCCCCGAACGGACAATGACTCAGAGGGCAACACGCTGAATGGAGCCAACACCTATGTGTTGCATTTCAGTTCGATGCCTCCCGTACTAGAACATGGCTTCTGGTCCATTACCGCTTATGGAGACAATGACTACCTTATCGACAATCCCATCAACCGATACAACGTCACTGACCGATGCGACTACACCATCAACGAGGATGGCTCGCTCGATGTCACACTGTCGTTCAAAGAGCCTATGGATGGAACGTTCTGGTTGCCCACCGGCGATAAGGGTTTCCACCTCTTCATGCGCCTTTATCTACCTGACCTTGATCGTCTGGACAGCTGGACACCACCTACTATCTACAAAAAATAAGGAAACTATATTTGACGCGGATCACACAGATTTACGCAGACTCACAATATAAATTTATGAAGTTCGAAGAGCTCGATATTGTCAAATCTATGTGATCTGCGTCAAAATATCATAACGTACCTACAATAGTGACCAAAAATAAAGCACACACGAGAGTAATCCACACCAAGAAACTATAAATCCAACTCAGGCGAAAACCGGAAAGAAAATGAGAAAATTCATCCTTGCCTTGTTTACAGGCATGACTGCCTTGTCAAGCCATGCGGAAAAGAAGACCTGCGTCGTCGTCCACGAGCCGAAGGGGCAGACAACATTCGACTTGGAGAAGAGCCCCGTTGTATCGTTTACCGAAACAGGTGTGAAGATGGTGTGCGGCGACATGGAAGTGCTTTACCCCTTGTCAGAGAGTTTGAAAATCACCATCGAGGAAGTTTACACAGAGACGATGGTGGAAGAAGTGAAGAACAACGAATCGTTCATCGTCACCCAAACGGAGATCACTGCCAAAGGATGTGACATACTGTCGCTGTATACGCCTGACGGAAAAACAATAGCATCGGGAATAGCGAATCCAGAAGGTATAGTGACCCTATCCATTGAGCGACTCCCAAAAGGTGTATATATCATCATAACCGGCAATAAAGCATTCAAAATCCACAAGAGATGAAAAAGTTCACAACAATCACCGTGATGGCTTTAGCAGCAGTGTACAGCGCTAAGGCACAGGGGTATTACATTTATAAGGATGGGGAAGCGAAACAAACAGTCCTCTCATGTGACATGGATAGTATCGTATTCTTCAACGAAGGCGTGGAGGCTGATCCTGAGAAGGAAAATCCTGTGGACCCCAGCAACCCCACAGCCAACAAGTCTGCCACACCACGCACAACTGAACTCAACGACAAATGGTTGAGCCGTCTGGACTTTCAGGATTTGAGTGAACTGGAGAATGCCAAACGAGGTTGCCTCAAATCAACCCCCGACCTCATCATCCGCAACGAATCTGGGCAAGAGGTGTGGAATATGGCCGATTTCAAGTTCCTCTACGACGAGGGAGCAGCTCCTGCCACAGTCAACCCAAGTCTATGGCTCAACTCGTTATGCAATGTACGCTCGGGCTTGTTCGAAGTCGTTCCAGATAAGATTTATCAAGTTCGTGGTTATGACATGGCCAACATGACATTCATCAGGACACCCAATAACAGGTGGGTCATCTTCGACGTGCTAATGGGTAATTCTACTGCCCGTGCTGCCCTTGATCTTTTCAAGAAGGAATACCTACACAGTTCGGCCATCAACATAGCGGCCATCATCATAAGCCATAGCCACATCGACCACTATGGTGGCATCAACGAGGTGTTAAAGGAATGCAAGGTGGCTGATGCCAGCCTTGGCCTGGAGGACCAGGTGAAGGACGGGAAAACTGCCATCATCGTTCCACAGGGATTCATGAAGCATGTCATTTCCGAAAACGTTTATAGCGGCCCAGCGATGAAGCGACGCGCCAACTACCAATACGGAGCCTTTCTGCCCAAAGGGGTGACGGGACGCATGGCAATGGGTATCGGCATGGGGCAATCCGTCAACGATGTGGCAGGCCTTGCAGCACCCACCTTCCAGGTTGCACAAACTGGGGATTATGTCATCGATGGACTAAAAGTCACATTTCAGCTGACGCCCGGCACTGAGGCACCTGCCGAGATGAATGCCCACTTCCCCGACTACAATGCGCTATGGATGGCCGAGAACTGCACGGGCACACTTCACAACCTCTATACATTGCGTGGGGCAGAGGTGCGTGACGCCGAAAGCTGGTGCAACTACATACTTGAGGCAAAGCAACAGTTTGGCAAGGATGCCCAGGTTATCTTCCAGAGCCACAACTGGCCACACTGGGGCAACGAAACCGTCAATGAATACCTTGAGAATACGGCTTCAATCTACAAATTTATCCATGACCAAACCCTGCACTATGTCAACCGAGGCTACACTTCTACTGAGATTTCCAACATGTTGCAGTTGCCGGAGAAGCTTGACAAGGTGTGGTACACACGCCAATACTATGGTACCTTGTCGCACAACATCAAGGCTGTATACCAGAAATACATGGGATGGTACGACGCTAACCCTGTAAACCTCAACCTGCTTCCACCTGTCGAGACAGCAAAGAAAATGGTAGAGTATATGGGAAATGCACAGCGTGTCATGAACCTGGCCAGAGCCGACTTTGCCAAAGGTGACTATCAGTGGGTGGCTCAGGTTACCAAGGAACTCGTCTATGCTGATCCATCGAATATGGAGGCTCGCCAACTTTGCGCCGATGCACTTGAGCAAATGGCTTACCAAAGCGAGAGTGGTACCTGGCGAAACGCTTACCTCACGGGAACCATGGAACTGCGTTCTGGCACTCCCGCTCCCCGAACATTCTCTGCCAACAAGTTCGTCCCTCTGCTGGCTGTGGGCACGATTGACATGCTCTTCGAGTTTGCAGCCATCATGAACAACAGTAACGAACTGAAGGACAATGATGTCGTTGTGAACTTCATTATCGGAAACGAAAAGGCTTGCGTGGTAAGGCGTAATGGCGTGGTGCTCAACTACAAGAACGAGACACGTGCCGACGCAGATGCCACAGCGACTGGCAGCAAGAATGGACTGGTACAATTCTTCACCGGCAACCATTCAGGCCTGACAATATCGGGCAATCGTGAAGCGGTAATCAGCCTAATGCCCCAGTCACTCGATCTACCTGAGAATTTCGGTGTCATAGAGCCCTAGCTTTCCGATAAAGGATATACGGCTTGGATGTTGCGCATCAGCCCTTCGTATTTTGCCCGCTTCACAGCCGAACCCTTGAAGAGTGTACGATACTGCTCTACGGTGAGCTGTTTCCAATCGGATGGACACATGCTGAGCAGGGCCCCACTAGGTTGCAACAAAGGTTCATCGGTGGGCAAGCTGTGCAAGTGCGGGCAAGCCCGAAGGCAGCGGTCGCAACCATAGAACATGTCTCCCATCTTCTCGCCCGCCCATGAGGGCAGCTCTCCTTTATTTTCTATGGTGAGGTAGCTCAGGCACTTGCGAGAATTGAAGGCACCACTTTCTAGAGCACCCGTTGGGCAGGCATCGAGGCAGCGGCGGCAGCGTTGGCAATGGTTTTCCATCGGGACGTCATAGACATCCACCTCCTCCTCGATGTAGAGTTCGCCAAGGAAGAAGGCACTGCCCACCTGAGGCACCACAAGCTGGCTGTGCTTGCCTATCCAACCTAGTCCGCATCGCCATGCCCAATAGCGTTCGGGCACGGGGGCAGTGTCCACGAAGCAGCGGCCATGGGCGCCGATGGCCTCCATGAGCTGCGCAAGCCGTTGGCGCAAGAGGTCGTGATAGTCCTTGCCTTGTGCGTACCAAGCAATGCCGGGCACTTCCTTGGAGGGATAATAATTGAAGGCAACGCTGACGATGGTCCGGACACCTGGCACCAGGAGGCGCGGGTCAAAACGCTTGTCCTGGTAGTTCTCCAGATAGTGCATCTCGGCCTGGCATCCAGCCTCGAGCCACGCCTTGTAATGGTCGGCAAACGCCTCATCGACGGGCAAGGCCTTCGCCATGCCACACCGGGCAAAACCCAATCGTTCTGCCTCCGACTTGACGTGTGCACTTGCGAGGGTCACGGCGGGTGTGGTTAGAATAAGAAAAAATGGATTAATCGAAGATGCGGAACTCGTAGCCCTGGTCGCGCAGCCACTGTAACGACGCGGGCAGGGCGCTCTTGAGCTTCTCGATGCTCTTCAGCGAGTCGTGGAAGGTGATGATGCTGCCGTTGCGCGCATAGCGCTTGACATTGTTGACGATGTCCTCGGGCATCATCCACTTGCTGTAATCGCGCGTGACGAGATCCCACATTATTATACGGTAATGCGCCTGGAGTCGCCAGTACTGGGCAGCACGCATCCAGCCATGAGGCGGACGGAAGAGATCGGTATGCAGGAGTTCGTTGGCCTTGTCGGTGTTTTGCAGGTAGCGCTTGCTGAGCCAACGGAAACCACCGATATGATTGAAGGTGTGATTGCCGATGCGATGGCCGCGCCGACGCACCTCCTCAAGGAGATGGGGATACTTGCGGGCATTGTCGCCCACCATAAAGAAAGTAGCCTTGATGCCGAACTGGTCCAGGACATCAAGGATGAAGGGGGTGGCTTCGGGAATGGGACCATCGTCGAAGGTCAGATACACTGCCTTCTGACGACGATCCATTCTCCAAATAGCCTTAGGATAGAGCCAACGAAGATAAATCGATGGTTGTTCGATGATCATTAGTCCACCAGATTCAGGCTCTGCATGCGAGCGCCAAGTGTGCCGTATCGGATCTCGAAGGCCTTCTCGTACTTGTCGGCCAGCTTAGATCCGCAGTCCTTCAGCATGCCAACGATGGCATTGTACTGATACATGTAGTAGCGGCAATCCTCCACGCTACCGGTGAAGTGCCAGTTGTCGAGACCGAGATACCAGTCGACATACTCCTGAATGTTGATGGCAAGGGGTTCCAGAATCTTCTCGGCCTGGGCCTTGTCTCCAACGGCAATCCAAGCGTTTGCCAACTCTACGCTGCCCGAACCGTAAGTGTGGGGAACGGTCACGGCGGGTATGCATTGCTCAACCTTCTGGAGCACCTTCTTCACCTTGTCGAGTTTGCCCTCACGAACCAGTTCGAGAGCTAGCTGGGAGAACATGCGGCGATGCGTGTAGCACATGCGCAGGACGGTCTCGTCGAGATAGATATTTGGATTCTCGATACCGCCAAACTTGAACTTGTTCATCATGTTGTCGTACATCTTCTCCGTGTCGATGCGCTTGCCGCTCTGCTTGGTGTTGAAGGGAGTGATGCGGTAGGCCAGACCCTCCTGGACGAAGTTGTCGCCCAGCGAGCCATAGTTGTCACCGCCCACGGTCACGGCCACGTACATGGGACGCTCCCAGTTACAACCGCGAAGCATCTCGTACATCATCATCTCCGACTTGTAGATGACGCGGCGGTTCTTCAGTGAAATCTGCATGTTTTCGGGGATGGAGTCGGCTGCCATCATCATACCGCTCTTCTTGACGGCCTCCTTGTCGATGGGCAGAACGATGGAGTCGGTGGGGATGAGAGGCATGGGTTTGCCATCCTCTTCAACGAACTGCATCTGCGTCTTGATGGCGTTCACCTCGGGATCGTTCGAGAGCACCCACTTGTCCATGATGTTGCGCAGGTCGTAGGGATTCTCGCCAAACGTCTTGCGCAGGCGGTCCTCGCTGACGCCCTGCTCACGGAGCGCATTCATGATGTACTCCAAGGTGCCGGGATAGACGTAGATGCCCTCGTTCGTGCCGCTGACATACTGCAGACGCTTCCACGAGATGGGCACGCTGGGCGAGTCGTAGGCAGGACGCTTCATCTGATCGATGTACCAGTCAGTCTGCAGGTAAGAGAGGTTGCAGACGCGGGCGTCGGTGCGGAAGCCTTCGGTCTCCTGGTTATACCAAAGGGGGAAGGTGTCGTTGTCTCCGTTGGTGAAGATGATGGGATTGCCTTGTTCCTGAAGGGACATTAGGTAGTTCTGGCCAAAGTCGCGACAGCAGTAACGGTCGCTACGGTCGTGGTCGTCCCAGTTCTGTCCGGCCATTTGGATGGGAACGAGCAGGCAGATGGCGGGGATGGCGGCTGCCAGGACGGGCTGCTTCTTAAACGTCTTGTTCAGGAAGTCGGTGATGGCTGTTACGCCCAGGCCAATCCAGATGGCAAATCCATAGAACGAACCGGCGTAAGCGTAGTCACGCTCACGAGGCTGTTGGGGAGTCTGGTTGAGGTAGAGCACGATGGCCAGACCCGTCATGAAGAAAAGGAAGAAAACCACCCAGAACTGCTTTACGCTCTCTTGGCTGCGCATGATCTGCCAGAACAGACCGATGAGACCGAGCAGCAGAGGCAGGCAGTAGTAGACGTTGTGGCCCTTGTTGTTTTTCAGGTCGCCAGGTAGCAGCTCCTGATCGCCCAGACGCATGTTGTCCAGGAAGGAGATGCCCGTCAACCAGTTGCCATGCTCCAGTTCGCCGTTGCCCTGCATGTCGTTCTGACGGCCGGCAAAGTTCCACATGAAGTAACGCATGTACATGTAGTTGATCTGGTAGCTGAAGAAGAACTTCAGGTTCTCGAAGAAGGTGGGAACCTTCAGCATGTGCTTGCTTCCGTCGCGCTCCTCCACCTCGGTCAGACGACCGTCCAAACCGCCCAGCAGGCTTTCATAGGCGCCGGCATGGGAACCGCTGTACATGCGGGGGAACAACATGTTTACCTGGTATTCGTAGTCGGTATTGTAGCGGATGAGCTCGTAGCGATCGGGCTCGTTCTCCGATGCCTTCTCCTTACGCTGGTAGACGGGCGCACCCTTCTTGCTGACGGGGTTGCCGCTCGCATCCCACTTCAGGGGCGAGTTGTACACCTGACCAAAGAACAAGGGGCGGTCGCCGTACTGCTCGCGGCCTAGATACTGACCCAGCGTAAAGATGTCTTCGGGCGAGTTCTGGTCCATAGGCGTGTTGGCGGTACTGCGGATCACGATGACGGCGTATGAACTGTAGCCAATCATGATGAGCAGCATGCACAGCAGCGAGGTGTTCTTCAGTCGCGCCGTCAGCTTCTTCATCCACAGGAAGCCTGCCAGCACTAGCAGCAGTACGATGCCTATTACGATGCTCTGCGCGCCGTGGCCGTAGAAGGGGATGCCAAGCATGGCTACGCTGGCCATGTAGGCCACGTTGCCGCGCACCTCACTCTTGCCAGTGTACGACTCCCAGATGGCCCACAGGACGGTGCCAACCAGGGCGATGATGTAAATGATGAGACCCGTGTTGAAGGGCATGCCCATCGAATTGACAAACAGCAACTCAAACCAGCCGCCCACCTTTACGATGCCCGGCACGATGCCATAAAGCACCACGGCCACCAAGCCGCAACTTACCAGCAGCGCAATGAGCGAACCCTTGAGGTTGGCGCCTGGATACTTGCGATAATAATATATAAGGACAAGCGCGGGAAGGCACAGCAGATTCAGCAAGTGAACGCCGATGCTCAAGCCCGTCATGTAGGCAATCAGGATGAGCCAACGGTCGCTGTGAGGCTCGTCAGCAT
This sequence comes from Bacteroidaceae bacterium, assembly GCA_024401165.1. Taxonomy (GTDB): domain Bacteria; phylum Bacteroidota; class Bacteroidia; order Bacteroidales; family Bacteroidaceae; genus Physcousia. The sequence goes on along the minus strand of JAKSLN010000061.1, from coordinate 5,767 downwards.
GGTCTTCCCACTTCAGCATCAGCCACACTACGAGCGCCGTGAAGAGCGAAGAGTAGGCATACACCTCACCCTCTACGGCAGAGAACCAGAACGTGTCGCTCCAGCAGTAAGCCAGGGCACCAACGGCTGCACTCACCTGAGTAGTAACGAGTTGGGCAGTCGACATCTCCACCTTCAACACGCCGTTTGCCAAGGTTTCCTGCTTGCAGATCAACCTTCTGACTAGGTGCGAGATGGTCCAATACAAGAACAATATACACAAGGCACTGAAGATGCCCGACATCATGTTCACCATCTTGGCAACCTCTGTCGGATCGCTCACAAGCTGCGAGAAGAGGTTGGCGGTCAACATAAAGAAAGGGGCGCCTGGTGGGTGTCCCACCTCCAGTTTGTAACCGGTGGTGATGAACTCAGGGCAGTCCCAAAAACTGGCTGTAGGCTCGATGGTGCTGCAATACGTCCATGCTGCCACAGCAAAGATAAGCCAACCCATAAGGTTGTCTACCAGTCTGAAACGTTTCATTGTTTAGTTTTATATTTAAAAGTATACTTTTCGGATACAAAATTACGGTAAATCTGCCAAATCCACAAATCTTTTGACACTATTTTGGATTTTTTACGGTTCTTCTTCGATTTAGCCGACCGCCGTGACGGCGAAGATGAGAATGGCGTATCGCGTGGCCTTGCTGATAAAGATGCTGAGCAGGGAGAGCCAAGGATTGCATCGCATGTAGCCCATCATGACGGCAATGGCGCTGCCGAGGATGGGTACGAAGGTGAGGAGGCCTGCCCATACGCCGTACTTCTGCATCAAGGCTTCCTGACGGGCCCGCCGCTGGGGGTCTTTGGGCATCAGGCGCTCCCGCCACTCTGGCTTGCCAAGTCGTCCGACACCATAGTTGAACATGCTGCCACCGACATTGCCCACCGTTGCAGAGGCGAACAGGGGCATGGGGGCTGCTCCGCTCAACTGCAGAAGCACCATGACGGCCTCGCTGCTGAAGGGGAACACGCTTCCAGCAATGAAGGAGGCAACGAACATGCCGATGTAGCCGTACTGGGCGAGGAATTCGATGAAGGAAGACATGAAATGGGAAATGGGGGTTAAGATCTCAGAATCTCAAAAGAGGCATGAAGAGGTTGAGGTAGCCAAGGGCGCCAAATGCCAGGACGGACAGGAAGAAGAGGGCATTGGTGAACCAGGAGGAGGTGAGAGTGAAGAAGTGGGCTATGAGCGGAGCCGACAGTACCATCAGCATGGGCATGAGGGTGTCGAGGTGCTGGGGCTGCAGGCAGACGAAGGTCTCGACAAGGAAAAAGTGGCACGTGAGGATGTAAAGGAGCATACGCACCTGAATGCGGTCATTGTAGCTGGTATTCAGATAGTGGATGGCACCAAGGAGTCCGAGGAGCGTGATCAGGCCCCAGGAGGCAACCTGCTGAATGGTGAACGAGAGGTAGTTCTCGGGTGCAAGCAACTCGTAGGAAACCAACGACTCGTACCAATTGATGAATTCGGAGTAGTCGCTACGGATAACCCAGTAGCCGCCCCACAGGCATAGAGGGAACAAGCAGCCTACGAGTGCAGCGCAGAACGAGCGGAGTGTCATGCTGCGAAGGAACCCTAACTGATACCAGAGGAAGAACGGGAGGAAGGCGATGACGTGAGGTACGAAGATGCTGCCAACGCCAACCAGCAAGGCCCAATGGAAGGTTCCAGTTTGGCAGTCTCGCTTCTGATAGGTGAAGAAGAGCATGTAAAGGGCGCCTGCAACGCAGACGGCAGCCACCAATCCGCGGGAATAGAGATGGACGGCGGGAATGACGGCTGCGGCGACGAGCCAGGTGGAGGATACCAAACGGCTGCGTATGCGAAGCAAGAGGTTGCGGTTGTTCATCTCAATGAGAAGGCATGTTGCCAACACCATCAAGAGGAACGCAAGTCCGCGGTCCAACAGTTGCTCGTTTCCTATAGCCTTTGACAACGGGGCGAGCAACGAGGGGAGTTGTGACGCCTGTGGTCCCAATCCCAGTCCCGTCTCCGGGTCTTGCACCCAGCCGGGGAAGAGGGTTGGGCAGAAGACGGGCAACCACCACATGACACATGCCACTACAGCGCAGACGGGCAATGTAAAAACACTGCCCGCTACGTGATTCTGTAGTCGCTCTCGTCTCATGCTGTTTTAGTCGTTTAGGAGACTTGTTGTTTAGTCGTTTAGGGGACTATGAATGTAAACTATGAACTGTTTACAAGTCCTGTCCGATATCGTGGCGATAGTACTTACCCTGGAACTGGATCTTCTCCACCTCCTGCATGCTGTGAGCCAAGGCTTCAGCCTTGTCCTTGCCATAGCTGCTGACAGCGATGACACGTCCGCCCGCAGTCACAACCTGATCATCTTGCAAGGCGGTTCCTGCGTGGAAGACGATGCTGCCTTCTACGTCGTTGATGCCTGTGATGGGGAATCCCTTCTCGTATGCCTCGGGATAGCCACCGCTGACGAGCATGACGCAAACGGCACTGCGATCATCGAATTCGATGGTCTTCTCCTTCAGCGTCTGAGTAGCAACACCTTCAAGCAGATCCACGAGATCGCTCTTGATGCGCAGCATGACGCTCTCGGTCTCGGGGTCACCCATGCGCACGTTGTATTCTATCACTTTAGGCTCGCCGTCGACGTTGATCAGACCGAAGAAGATGAAGCCCTTGTAGTCGATGCCTTCCTGTGCCAGACCATCAACGGTGGGACGGATGATGCGGTCCTCAACCTTCTGCATCCACTCTTTGTTGGCAAAGGGAACGGGACTTACGGAACCCATACCGCCGGTGTTGAGGCCGGTGTCACCCTCGCCGATGCGCTTATAGTCCTTGGCCTCGGGCAGAATGACGTAGTCCTTGCCATCGGTCAGCACGAAGACACTGCACTCGATGCCACTCATGAACTCCTCGATGACCACGCGACTGCTGGCTCCGCCAAACATGCCGCCAAGCATCTCTTCAAGTTCCTTCTCAGCCTCCTCGAGCGTAGGCAGGATGAGTACGCCCTTACCTGCACAAAGACCGTCAGCCTTCAGCACGTAAGGAGCCTGCAGAGTCTTCAGGAAAGCCTTGCCCTCCTCAAGTGTCTCGCCCGTAAAGGTCTGATAGGCAGCAGTAGGAATGCCGTGGCGCTGCATAAAACCCTTGGCAAAGTCCTTTGAACCCTCGAGCACGGCACCCTGCTTTGAGGGACCGATGACGGGTACATTCTTCAACTGCTCGTCTGCCTTGAAATAGTCGTAGATTCCCTTTACCAGGGGATCCTCGGGACCCACGACAACCATGTCGATGCCCTTCTCCAGCACGAATGCCTTGATAGCAGCAAAGTCATCAGCCTTCATGGCTACGTTTTCAGTCACACACTGTGGCGTGCAAGTACAACCAGCACATGCCATACCTGCCGTTCCCGCATTACCGGGAGCCACATACAACTTCTCAACTTTCTTGCTCTGAGCAATCTTCCAAGCCAAGGCGTGCTCACGGCCGCCTGAACCAAGCAATAATATTTTCATGTTTTTCCTATTATTAATCTATTTCAACAAACTGCGCGGAGTCTAACTCTGAATCAAGAATTGGAGGCAACGCGCAGCCAACTATGAATTATGAACTATTTTAAATAGTCTTCGAAATAACGAGTGATACGTTCGTGCAGATGCACCTGCTTGATGCCACGCATGTTGTGACCCTCGCCGGGATAGGTGAAGAGGTCGGGCTGCGTGTTGGCATTGATGCAGGCGTTGATGAACGAGAGAGTGTGCTGGGGCACGCAGGTGGGGTCGTTGTAGCCGTAGATAATCTGCAGACGACCCTTGAGGTTCTTCGCCTTGTTGATGAGGCTGCACTTGGCGTAACCTTCGGGATTGGTTTGAGGCGTGTCCATGTAACGCTCGCCATACATCACTTCGTAGTATTTCCAGTCGATGACGGGGCCGCCAGCCACGCCAACCTTGAAGACGTCGGGATAGGTGGTCATCAGGTTTGTGGTCATGTAGCCGCCGAAGCTCCATCCATGGACGCCCATGCGGTCGGCGTCGACGTAGGGCAGTGACTTGAGGTACTTGACACCTTCCATCTGGTCTTGCATCTCTATCTCGCCCAACTGGCGGAAGGTGGTCTGCTCGAAGTCTTTGCCGCGCCACTCACTACCTCGGTTGTCGAGGATGAAGAGCAGGTAGCCCTTGGTGGCCATGTAAGCCTCCCAACCACGCAAGCCCCAGTGCCAAGAGGCCTCCACGTTGTGTGCGTGCGGACCGCCATAGACGTAGATGACGGTGGGATACTTCTTTGTGGGGTCAAAGTCGACGGGCTTGACCATGCGATAGTAGAGGTCGGTCTGGCCATCGGCCGCCTTGATGCTTCCACTCGTGATCTCGGGGATGTTGTAGCTCAGTTCCTGCCAGCGGTCGGCTGCCGTGAGTAGGTTCTGCCCCTTGCCCGTCTTGGTGCTCAAGAGGTTGATGCTGCGAGGTACGGTTGGCGAAGTGTACTGATCCAATACCTGCTGGCCGTCGGCACTCAGGTTAGCATAGTGCACACCATCTTCCGCACCGATGAGGGTCGGCTTGCCACCTTTCACGGGGATGCTATAAAGGCAGCTGCGACGAGGGTCGCTCTCGTTGCCCTTGTAGATGAGTGCCTTGTCCTTCTGGTTGAAACCGATGAACTCCTGTACGACCCACTTACCCTTGGTAATTTGTGTCACCTTGACGTGGTCTTTTTCGTTGATTCCGGAATTCTTTGCCTTCAAGTCGATGAGGTACAAGTGGTTGTATCCGTCGCGCTGGCTCTCCATGATGGCCTTGGTGTCGTCCCAGGGCAAGAAGGTGAGGCCATGAAGCGGTTCCACATACTTGTCGTCGCACTCCTGAAGCAGGGTACGGATGCTCTTGCCCGTCTGTACATCGTAGGCCACGAGTCGCATGTCGTTCTGGTCGCGGTTGAGTTCAAACACGTAGATAGTCTTGCCATCGGGAGCCCAGGAGATGTTGGTGTGATAGTCATCGGGCGCACCTTCGAGGTCGAGCCAAACCGTTTTTTTCGTATTGACGTTGTAGATGCCCACCTTCACCTGGTGGCTCGTCTCGCCTGCCATGGGATAATGGTCGGTATAAGCCTCGCTGATGCGGGGGAAGATGTCAACTTGCGGATAACTGGGCACCATGCTTTGGTCCATGCGATAGAATGCCAGCTGCTGTCCGTCGGGACTCCAGAACGTACCCTTGGTGATGCCGAACTCGTCGCGGTGCACGCTTGTGCCATAGACGATGTTTTCTGTGCCGTCGGTACTGCCATCCGTGCTGATTTGCTGATGATTATTCTGAGCATCCATCACGTAGAGGTTGCCCAGAATGGTGTAGGCGGTGTATTTGCTCACCGTGTTGAAGTCGGTGTTGGCTGCACGTTCGGGGAGCATGCAGTCTAGGACAACCTTGCCCGTCTTGAAATCGACTTCTACGCAACGACGCCCCAACGTGGCATGCACAATTGGCTGGTCGGCATAGGGGAACGTCAAATAATGTCCGTTGATGCTACCCTTTCCCTGTGCCTGCAAGGCGGAAAGCACCTGCTCCACACTGACAATCGTCTCGCCCGTCAAGAGGTTCTTGACCTCGTCGGGTGTGGTCTCAATGGGCGTGTTGCCCCACCACTGCGTGTAGCGAGTCTCGGGACGGAGGTTGTGGGCGTTGTTGCCGCTGCCCAGCACGTCGTTGAGCGTCAGGCTCTTGA
>JAKSLN010000060.1 GCA_024401165.1 Bacteroidaceae bacterium | reverse complement strand
GGGTAATGTGGACGACAATACGAAGAACGTCTCATTCGTCATGTACCCGGACTCCACGTGGCATCTGGCACCGGCATACGATCTTACCTTCTGCTATGACCCAAGGAATCCGCATGGACCGAACAGCCATCGACTCAAGCAGGACATCCCATTGGCTGACATACCGCGCCAGTTGTTTGATTCTGTCTGTCTTGCCACACTCCAATTTCCTCGCATCTGTCAGGACTTGAATATTCCGTTGTCCGAATACAACGATGCATGGCAGCATATACAGAAGCAGTTGAGATGCAATAATCAAAGTTCGAGGTCCGTATTATCCTATCCTTAAATTGCCAATTACTAAATTATAAAATAACGAAAAAAAACTATTGTATTATGGAAGTTACTATTGAACTGATTTGCGGAAGTTGTGAGAACTACTTCGACGAAAATGAAGGTAAATCATATTATACTGCTGATGCAGATAGTATCACTGGCTACAGAGTAAAGGAAATCTCTGATGAGATTATCCCACTGGATGTCACAAAGCACATGGCGTATGAAGATCATGAAGCCGGACTGTTGGAAAACCTTGGATTCTGCAGAGATTGCGAGTGTTGTGGTACGATATATAACCCAGAAATAACGTTGGATTGTATCGAGGACTTTGATATTAACAAACTTGAATTCATGACCTTTGACTGTTGTTCTGGTTGGATTAATGTCGGCGCAGTTTGTTATGACGGGGAATATAAGGAAACATGGGTTGAGGGCGAACTGGAATAACCCCTTTAGCAAACAAGATAGGCTCCCGCTGCTAAGGTAGAGGAAGCTCCGGCAGCCGCTCCAAAGGAAGAACCTGCTATCAGCAACATCTACGTTGGCAAGAACGGCACTGAGCAGAAGGGACCTTACAGCGTGGAGCAAATTCAGGCTTTGAAGGACTTTGGTGCTATCGACGAATCATCTCTTATATGGTATCAGGGCTTGGCCGTTTGGACAGAACTTGGCAAGATTGACGAACTGAAATAGTCCGAGATGACTACGCTTGGCGTGAAGATATGGAACAAGCAGGTAGGCGTGCTTACCTGGAACAGTGAGACGTATGTACCCCAGTCAGTATAAAATCAGAGCTGGGGTACACATCAGTTGAATATTTTCCTGCCCTTTTCATTAAATTTTTTCCTACTCGTTACTATATTATATATGTAAGGGCGATAAGTTAAGTTTAATGGCAATAAAAAATGTATTCTATGAAACCAATTCTTTATTTTGACTTAGACAACACGCTTGTGGATTTTCAGACGGGCATTGACCGGATTCTTGAAGATGAGGCTCGTAAGCAACTATATGAAAAGGACGAGGTTGCCTGGGACGAGGTGGAGGGCATCTTCGGCCTGATGAAACCTATGCCTGGTGCCATAGAGGCCGTGTTGGAACTGAAGGAGGACTTCGAACTCTTTATCCTCTCTACCGCTCCATGGAAGAACCCTTCGGCCTGGTCGGACAAGCTGGAGTGGGTGAACCGCCACTTTAGCGAAATCACTCGTGTCAATGAGAAGGCTGAGGCCGTGGGCATCTTCCACAAACGCCTGATACTCACCCACCGCAAGGACCTGCTGTTCCGTGGCAATGAGTACCTCATAGACGACCGTCCAAACAATGGTGCCGAGGCATTTGGCGACCACTGGATTAAGTTCGGTCCGGAAGGGGAGAATGTGATCAATCATCTTTCCGAGGAACAGAAACGCCAGTGTTGGAAGGATGCTGTTGCAGAGTTGAGAAAAAGATGCGGAAAGCAATAATCAAAAGGCAATAGAGGATGGATCAGAAGACCATGATGGGGGAACTGGCAGAGATGTTCGCCTATTCGCCACTGGACTCGCTGGTGGCAAAGTTTAACGCTACGGTGGGGCGCAAGGGTATGACCTGCGCAGCCATGATGCGCGACCGCTTGCTGATGGAGGAGTTCATCCGCAGAGGCATTGACATCACCGAGGTTTGCGACGGTGACCGCCTGTCGTTCAAGCATACGGTGGTGCTCGACGAGTCACGCACAAAACTTTGCATTGAAAATGATGCTTGATGCACACTCGTGCGAGCTTCTCTATTGCTTTTTAATTTCCCGATACAAAGAAATCTCGGGGCATGTTCTTGCCTTTCGGAATAATTATTGTATCTTTACATTTGATAACGGTTTTAAAAATTGCGGGTATATGAATGTGTCATTTTTATCGTGCAGACACTCTTGTCGCCCCGTTATTTGGAGGTTTTGCATTCGAAAAATCAGCGAAAACGAGCAAAAATGCTTCAATTTCGCTGATTTTTCAAATATATTTTTATGTTGTATTCGATTTTTACTACCTTTGCAACCGTTAATAATCAAATGCTTAAGAAATGGGCTATGCTAATATCATAGGACGCACAGACGAGATAATGAAGCTTGAACGTCTTTACAATTCTCGCAAGTCAGAATTCATTGCCATTTATGGTCGCCGTCGCGTAGGCAAATCATTCCTTGTGAACGAGGTCTTTGGTAAGAAGATCCTTTTCAAGGCCGTGGGTACTTACGTCAAGGATGGCGACAAAGACTACGAGACCTACCGCCAGTTGCAGTTGGACCATTTCTATGATTCTCTTATTCTTGCAGGGTTGGGGACTGACGAAGCGAAGCCAACATGCTGGCGTGAGGCTTTCTTTCTGCTGCGCAAAGTGTTGCAGAAGAAGCGTGCCAAGCGTAAGGTGATTTTTATCGACGAACTGCCTTGGCTTGCCGGACCGCAGTCATCGGAGATGATTTCCGAACTGGGTCATTTCTGGAACTCATGGGCAGACAGTGAGCGCAACATCGTGCTTGTGGTATGCGGCAGTGCGACGAGCTGGATGCTCGACAATGTCATCCATGACTATGGTGGCCTGCACGGACGCTTGACGGAGAAGATGCGCCTTGTGCCTTTCACACTTTTGGAGTGCGAGAAATACTACAAGAAGAATGGGTTCCACCTCTCGCGTTATGAAATATGTGTCAGCTATATGGCCTTGGGCGGTATTCCCTACTATCTTGACAAGCTGCGTGCAGACCTCACCATAACGGACAACATTGACAGCATCTTCTTTGCCGACGAGCTCATCCATCAGGAGTTTATGGATGTATATACAGGTCTGTATTCCAGTAAGGAGCGCTATGTGGATATCGTCAAGGCCTTGGGCAGTCAGTTCTACGGAATGACACAAACCGAGATAAGCAAAGCAACGGGCATCAAGACGGGCGGAACGCTTACAAAGTTGCTTGAGAACCTTCGCGAATCCGGTGTGACAAGGGAATATCCGCGTTATGGCAAGGAGCGTGTCGAGAAGATATACCAGCTCAAGGATTTCTTCTCGCTCTTCTACCTCCGTTTCGCATACAAGAAACAGGTAAAGGCCGGCGGATGGAAGGAACTTTTCGGCAGGGGCGAGTACTACAAATGGGCAGGCGATACATTCGAACTGCTATGTATCGAGCACATGGCGCAGATGATGGACGCTTTGCGCCTGCACTCGGTGGATCGCGATTATTGCTACAGTGGCAAGAGTCACGAAGGCAGCGGGGCGCAGATAGACCTTGTCATGGAGAGCAAGGCCGCCAATACGGACTATCTTTGCGAGATGAAATTTTCGGGTTCCCCCTTCAGTATCACGGCCGACTATGAGCAGAATCTGCGAAACAAGATAGAGGTATTTGCCGATAGCAAGATGCACAAAAGCATGCGCTCCATACAGATGGTGCTCGTAACCACAATGGGATTGGCGCCAGGAATGCACGCCTCTGTTGTGAACCAGTCCATGACGCTTGATGAGTTGTTCTCGTGACTCATTGAAGATACGTCCTTGGGAGTATCACATGGAAAGGAAGACGATCACCCGCGCTCAGTGCACTTTCGTTCCTTATTGATAATGAGTACGTCTACCGTACGACCGAAGGCTATATCGTCTACGACCGTTTCATGAATCTTTGGTTAAAGACGTTGTAGTACCGAGAGTAAATCTTCGCTTTCGTTTTTCTTTTCACCCTTTAATGACCTTCTCGATGACTTGGGGGAAGTAGGCTATTTCGAGTTCGTGCACCTTGTCGGCGATGTCGTCGGGGGTGTCGGTGGGGGAGAGCTGGCAGGTGAACTGGGCAATGTGTTCACCTTCGTCAAGTTGTGAGTTGACGAAGTGGATGGTGATGCCCGACTGCGTCTCGCCAGCGGCCTTGACGGCTTCGTGGACGTGGTGTCCCCACATGCCCTTGCCGCCAAACTTGGGAAGGAGCGAGGGGTGGATGTTGATGATGCGGTTGGGGTAGAGGTCGAGCAGGTAGCCGGGCACCTTGGGCAGGAAGCCTGCCAGGATGATGTAGTCGCACCCCTTCACCGTCTCTGTGACCAGCTGTTGGTCGTCGTTGAGTTGCTGGCGCGTGATGACGGTGGTCTTCACGCCAAGGTTCTGGGCACGCACGATGGCGTAGGCGTCGGCACGTGACGACACGACGATGGGGATCTCCACCTCGTTGTCGTTCTGGAAGTATCGGATGATGTTTTCGCAGTTCGTTCCGCCTCCCGTCACGAACAGTGCCAGTTTGATGCTCTTGCTCATAGTGAAAAATGATTATGAAAATCGGGTGTTTGCTTTCTTTTTGTAACTTTTATGCGGCAAAGGTACGCATTTTTGTCGGATTGTCAAAGTCGGCGGCGAAAAAAGTTAGGAATAAAAAAAGCGGGCAGGTGAATTCCTGTCCGCCGATTTCCTTACGTAGTCTTCCGACAATCTTGCCTTTGCGATTCTTGACCACTTGGACGCTACTGAACTTGAGCTTGTCGCAGATGTCCTTCTGACTTTCGTGACTGAGGCACATAAGCATCAAGGCGCGGTCGGTTGGCCCCAATCGGTCGATAAGACCATAGAGCCGTTCTTTCTGCATCATGCGATAGACATCGGGACTGACGTACCCGAAGTCGACCTCTACCATGCGCTCGTCGGATTCGCAGGTTTCGTCCCACTCCTCCGTGAGGGGCAGTTGCTGAAGGTGGTGGGTTGCCACGTTGCGGCAGATGCGGTAAAGCATGCCGTTCATGGGTTGTCCCGCCCAGTCCTCCATCGAAGCCATTTTCCTCCAGAGTGCCACGCAAGCCTCCTGGAAGATGTCCTCACACTCTGTCAAGAGAAAACGCCCAAACTTACTTTTGAGCCATCCGATTGCTTTCTCACGTTCCGTTTTCACCAAGTTTTCAAAGACCGCTGTTTTTTCGCCGTTTCTAATCAAAGAGACCTCCTTTTTTAGTTAGACAATAGTAAAGTATCGCGGCAAAGATACGACTTTTTTGCAGAAGTTCCAACTCGAAAGTAGATGAATCTGCAGATTAATTTGAAAAAATGTTTCGGATCGCTATGCTTTCATGCTAAGCCAGTAGGCGCCATACAGCAGCGCACACGCCAGAATGGAGCAGACGAGAAAGAGCAAGTATGTCTTCGCTCGTCCATGCTCTCGCCTGAATTGCCCTAACGCCGGACCGTAGCACTCGAATTCTTTTCTCTTAGACCTTCTCTTGGATGACATTGCTGCTTAACCTATTAACTATTAATCTGCTTTACCGTTTCACCTTGAACGATGTGGACTGCGTCTTCACCACGTAGATGCCGGCAGGGAGCTGGGACATGCGGATGTCGGCCCGGCCCTCGGCATCGATGACGCCCTGGTAGACCTTGCTGCCCTTCAGGTCGAAGACGTAGAAGGGTGTGCCGGGCTTCTCGCCACGCACTTTGGCCCCCTCGTCGGAAAAGGAGAACTCGGTGTCGGGAAGGGTGATTTCGTCGATGGCGGTGAGATCTTCCGCACCCACGATCGTCATCTTGCGCAGTGTGTGGAGCGGGTACTGAACGCTGATGCTGCCGGTGGTGAGGATGAGGTCGCTGCCGCTGTAGGTGATGACCGGCTTCTCTGTGAAGGCGTAGTTCAGGACCATGCCGTCCTTCTGATGGATGGCGATGCAGTTGCGGCGCAGGGCGTCAGCGTTGTTGCGGTCGTCGATGATGACGGGCCCCTGGTATGCCGTACGTCCGTTGGTGGTCACGGCAAACAGTTTCTTGTCAAGGTACGCGCCTTCGGGGAAGGTGATGCCTCCCCTGCCCGACGTGGTGATGCTGGTAAAACGACTGATGCCGGGCTGGCTGCTGGATACATAGAGGAAGGCATTCTGCAGGATCAGGCCTTTGCTCGGCTGCATGCTCAAGTTTCCACGGATGCCGAAGCCTGAGGAATGGATCTCGACATAGCAGTCACGGAGGGTGATGTTGTGCTTGTACCACGTCCATCCGTCAGCCGGATACTGCCCCGTGACGAGGATGCCGCCCTCGTTCTCGCTGTTGATGAAGAGGCAGTCGGTGTTGGCATCGCCACTGATGGTGAAGTCCTCACCCTCAGCCTGATACAGTTCGATGTAATTCTTCAGGTAGTTCTTGCCGATCAGTTTGATGGCGCGCAGGGCGTAGATTGAGCTGATGGCAGGGCTGTAGGGGTCGCGGGGCAGGTCGGCATTACGCAGGGTGAGCGTCCTGGTGCCTGCATCGTAGCTTACGCTGCCTCCGTCGCCCAGGATGTCGGCGGCATTGGCAGAGGTTACCTCCTTACCCAAAATGGAAAGGCTTTGGTATGCCTGTGCTTGTGCCTCCATGCTCAAAGACACGAGGAGGCACATGCACATTATCTTAGCAAAATTGCATATATTAGTTTTCATACAAATCTACGGTTTACTGGTTATTCATTTCCTGTTCTGCAGTCTGAAGCATGCGGGTACACTTGAGTTTTACCTTGCCATTGATATCGTCAGTGGAAGTACCTTCGATGATAACATGTTGCTCGACACCTTCCTCAATAGACATAGCATTCTGGTTTTCTGTTCTGACACGACTTGCATGTGTAAAGGAGATTTGGTATGTTCCATCTGCTTCAAAATATACCTGATAGGCATCCTTCGTGCTGTCGTATTCAACAGTGAATGTTCCTTCAAGTTCATATTTCATCTGACCTTTGAAAAGAGGGACGTCTTCGTCTAAAAGTAATCCTAATAGTACATAATGTGTTTTGGACGCATACTCTTCCTGGTTTTGCTCAACAAACGGATACTGGCTGACAATCTTAAACTTGCCAGACCCCATACCGCTCACAACGTCATAGCCACCGACCAAGTCGGGACCGATATAAACAGCTCTATTCTCAGCATCAATGCGAATGTCATCATGCTGTGCAAAATACTGCAGGATGCCAGCGTGAGGATTTTGGCTTAATTTATGACTTTGCAAAAGAAAATCCGGGCCATACTTAGCATGATACTCATCATTAATTGTATATGCTTCCTCATTGGATTTCCAAGGCAGTTCTGTGCCTACGAGCTCGTCATTTACAACAAGGCGCATAATAGGATTATAAACTCTTTTCTCTTCTTCTGGACGAATATGACTAATTTCACCATCTATGATTACAGGACCAATGGTCTCGTATGGGAAGTGGACAAGGGATGGAGTGAACTCCATGTTGAGTCCCTTGACCACAGGTTTCTCAGGCACAACGCCCTGAGTAGCAAGGTCTATACCGATTACCACCCTTTTCGCTCCAAGAGCGTCTGGCAACTTGAAATCGTAGGCAGCCACCTCATCGCCATTAGCTTTCTGGAGAGCAAACTGTCCCGGCAGGCGATTGTGGATGTAGGCAATGGTAGAGAGTTGGAATACACACGAGCCGTCTTCGCCCACAGTGGTAGTCCATTCCTCAGCCTCGTCGCCCGTCTCTGGAGCGCCCACCATGCGCAGCTTCAAGCCTGCATAGCGTGATCTCTCGCCCTTAGGGCATGAAGAGTCCTTGAAGCGGATAATGATAGGGCGGTTCATGAATTCAACGTAGCGGCTCTGTGCGGCAAGGGCACGATCTTCGCTCTCCTCGGTAATCTTCCTGAAAGCAGCCGTGAATACGGAAACGAGGACACCATTGTAGAGTTCGGCGCGCATCTCCTGGCTGAGCTTGCCCTTAATGATCGAAGTGAGTCCGCCGTCAGCCTTCCATCCTTGCGACATGGCATCGGAGAGACATTCGTTCCACTCATCGTAGTTCTCATTTTTCCACACTTCACAGCAGTAGTCGGTGACGAGCTTGTCGATGGTGTCGTTCATCTCCTGTTGAGTCCTTGGCTCACGGTAAATAGGGAGAATGAGGCGATACCAGTCGCGAGCGGAACGGTAGTGGTTGCTGTGTTCCTTCGAATAGAAGATGCTCATGGCACGACGGAAAAGGTCCGTACGAGCCTCTTGCACACTGGTGCCGAACTTATTTAGGGCAAACCCCACGAGTCCCACGATGCTCATGGAAGCCGTAAGAACAGGAGTGCCGAAGAGAGTGCCTGCAAGGTTCTGCGCTTGAGCAAGGACGAGGTTGAGCGACTTTTCGACCACAGCCTGACGGTCGCCCGTATAGTCGGCATGGAGGAGATCGCAGACGGTGATGAGCGTGCCGAGATTGCCGACAAAGCCCTTCAGTTCCTCCATCAGTGGCGACTCGCCCAGGAAGGCGGAGATAGCAGTATAGCCACCGTCGAGATAGAGCTGCTGCCACAGCGCCTCGTCCTGCATGAACTGTTCGTATTCAGCCTGTTGCTCGTCGTTCAGACAGAGGCTTTCCAGATTGGCGAGCGTCTGATAGAGGTCATAGATGCCGTAAGGTGCCACGCATTCGTATAAGTTTCTGAAATTGGCCTTGACGGAATTTTCCAGATCGATGACGAAGGCACCGAACTCAGAGAGATGGCTGGTGTGAATCTCCATCTGCTGCGTCTCCTTATTATATATATGTGCGATAGGTTCCCATTTGCCAGTCTCCTTGTTGAAGTAGGCAGCCACAGGGATGTGCTTGTCGTCGCAGGGGAGGTCGATGCTGATGCAGGCCGTACCGTCAAGCTGGTGCTTGCCGTCGGCCAGCTCTATGCTGACCACATTGCCGCTCACGACTCCGGCAAGCGACGTGGGGGCGAGTACGGATTCACGTATGGAGACCTGTGTGTCCTCGTCGAAGATGGTGGCATCGAACGTCACCTTCGACGTGCGGCCGTATGCCTCCAGCTTGTCTTCGCCGACCTCCGATACGTAGCCGGCGCCGTAGAGGAAGCCGGGCTGCCAGGAGATGCTGTCGACGTTGAGGATGTCACAGATCAAGTTGCTGCCGGTATTGATGCGGAGCTGGAGCTGCTGGCTGGAGCCCTTGTCGACCACGCTGATGTCCTGTACCTGGGAGACAGGGATCTGCATGCTGCCGCCTTCGAAGTCCTTGCCGTGGGCCACCATGTAGTATTCGCGCTCCACGGGCGGGAGTTCCTCTTCCTGCACGGTGTACTGCGGGTGTGTATCTTCGTGGATGTTACCTCTGAAACGTCGCCAGCCAGGAGCGTTCTCGTAGGCTTCTCTGCATCCTGCAGGAACATACAAGCCAACCTTGTAAGGATCAAAGAGTTGGTCGTTGAAGGTCTCGTCGTTGGCAAGAGGTGGTATGGCGGCATGGCAGTAGATGCTGAGCGCCAGGTCGCAATGCTTGAATGCTCCCCTCACATCCTGCATGTTTCGGGGGATGTAGATGCTCGTCTTGTTGTTCTTATTATTACGGAAGAGGGACGGGATGGCACCATCTGCAATGCGAAGGGCACGGGCATCGAAGGCAAAGACTGTGGTAGGATTGTAGCAGACAAGCGTCGTGAAGTCCTTGGTGTAGATGTTGCCATTGGAGTCGGTAGCATAGTATGGGTTTGCTTCATCGATATAGATACGATTGACATTGGTTGTATGAATGGCTGTTGGCGTTATGTTGCGAAGGCGTGGACCTAATACGAACTTTGCATCACCGCCTATGCCATAGAAGGCAGAGTCAGCCATCTGCTCAAGATTATCAAAGCGGGCATCTCCAGAGCCGTAGAAATCTGTTCCGGCAAAAGCTTTCTTGCCGACGCTGCGTATGGACTTAAGCCATGACATGTCGCCTTTGATGCCACAAGAATAGAAGGCCATATCGTCAACGTCTATGGCAGACGACTGACTGCTCACACTATTGAATGAGCATGTCTCGAATGCTCGTTTGCCGATATGTATCGGAGAGGCACCTATAGTGAGGTCTTTGATGTTAGAAGCCCAGAATGCCAGGTCGCCTACCTTCTCGACGGCATCGCCGAGAACGAGTTTTTTGATATCGGTATTGATGAATGCGCGCTCACCGATGGTACGCACGTTTTTGCCTATGGTGACGCTGTTGAATCCTGGATAGATTCCTTGGAATACTTTGTTGCCTATGCTTGTGACCTTATATTTGGTACCATCTACTTCCACCTCGTCAGGAACCACGAGGTCGGGATTCTGAATTTCATCTGCACGGAACTGAAACAGGAACGCCTCACCGTTATCTTTACACTCATAGCGTATGCCGTCAATTTCCACTCTCTTGGCTGTGTATGGACGGAAATTCTGGATGATATGCGCATTATAGTTAAAACCTTTGACGGAGGTAAGTTTATAATAGCCATTGTATTCTCCACCCCATCCAAAATTAAAGCTGAAATAATTGTTGGAGGTGTAGCCATCGCATACCATTGCATGACCGTCGCCAATTAAAGGATAGGCTCCATAGAAAACAGGACATTCGGTGTTGAGTATAGCCTTGAGGGTATCTGCCTTGTTCATGTTGCCAACGAACATGAGTATTTTTGCACGAGGCTCATAGTCAAAAACGTCAGACAGTATATCGACGTGCGCACCTGCAGAACTTCCGCCTGGTGCATAAGAGGTTAAGTTTGCACGACCTATGTCCGCCATGAGTTTAGCCACGGCAAGTTGTTCATCTTCTGACGTATTCCAGTCATAACTTGCTTTCATCTTATCCCAGTCATAGACGGTTGTCGCTCCATAATCGATACCATCTTTT
Organism: Bacteroidaceae bacterium; assembly: GCA_024401165.1. Classification (GTDB taxonomy): domain Bacteria; phylum Bacteroidota; class Bacteroidia; order Bacteroidales; family Bacteroidaceae; genus Physcousia. The sequence continues at coordinate 6,202 of JAKSLN010000060.1, read as the reverse complement.
ATGCAAGAATGAGCCTGATTTGGCCAGCGGAAGTAATACATTATTTGAGCGATCGCAGTATTGGTACATCCCGTAGGGCATCCTCCTGGGCAAAGCAGATTGTATGGCCATTCCTGATACCAGGATGTCTTAATAAGCGGTCCGACAATCGGAGTACCGATATTGTCGCCAACTGACACAGAGGTAGTACTTTTGCGTGAACTGACAATGTGTCCGTCGCGCAGTTGTTCAATACCATCAGAGTAGTTTCCCAGCAGGTCCTTCAGCTGCACCGGTGCCTTGTCGTAGTCGAACGTACCGTGGTCGCAGTAGCCCAGGATTTCCACGTCGGCACGGTCGTCACCGGCCACGATCACGAAGCCTTGGTCTTCGCCCAGGTTGATAACATACACATTATCTTTCTGCGAAGACTTTGACTTGACGGCGTGCGCCAGGCTGGGTTCTGCATCCTTGCCCTTCACCCGCCTTCGGGCATTTGCCCTGGCGTCCTGTTTCACAAACTGCTGGGCAATACTTATGGCCTGCTCTCTGCTGATGTCGTCTGCCCATGCCGACTGGATGGCAAAGAGGGAGACGAGGAGTAGATGGATGATTCGTTTCATGTATGGTTGTTTTGCTTGTTTGTTACTGTCTGTCTTTTAAGAACTTTTGCACTTTCATGCCTATTTCTTTACCTTGAACGACGTGGACTGCGTCTTCACCACATAGATGCCGGCAGGAAGCTGGGACATACGGATGTCGGCCCGGCCCTCGGCATCGATGACGCCCTGGTAGACCTTGCTGCCCTTCATGTCGAAGACGTAGAAGGGTGTGCCGGGCTTCTCGCCGTTTATGCGTATACCATTGGATTCAAACGAGAACAGGACATCGGCCTTGACTTCCTCCACGTCGACCGTAAAGCTGCCGTCGAAGGTTAGCTTCTGGAGGTCTGCCATGGCATAGCGTACGGACGTCTTGCTGGTCGTCATGAGCAGGTCGTTGCCCGCGTAGGTGATTTCGGGCTTGTCAGCAAAAGCGAACTTGGCCACCTGACCGTTCTTCTGGTGAATGGCAATCGCATTCTGGGCGCATGCAATGGCGCTGATGGCCATGCAGAGTAGAGTGAGTAGGTATCTCATTGTTTTTTTCTTGTCTTTGAATTATTGTATAGGTACTATTTTTCTTACGAATTTAAGTGTGACGTTGCCATCACAGGTAACTACTTTCGTTCCCGTAACTTTGGCTCCGTTAATGTAATATGGCCAACGTTCCCAATTAACTCCTTCAATCTCTCCTACCACATTGGCTTGGACGGCATAGGTGCCCGTTCCCTGATAGTCAACATAGTATATATTCTGTTCGCTGTCATACGTCAGAGAGAAGTTGCAGTTAATTTTATGCTTGATGTTTCCGGTCAACAGACCGTTCGCCAGTGTCCAATCATTTAATGTGCTCGTATTATAGTTTGACTCGAATTGCTCCACAGTTTGCTCCACAAAATCATAGGAAGTGTCAAGTACAAAGGAACCTGTACCTGTCTGAGTATCCTTGTCATACACGCCGACAATGTCCTTGCCAATTTTCAATGTGCCATCGGGCATGATAACCAGATTGTCGCACTTGGCGAAGAATTTTTCGATTCCGGCTTGCCAACGGAAGTGATATTTTTCGCTCATTATTGGTTCAAAGAATATAGCCATAGGTTCTTCTTCGCTTTCATAAGGATATGATTCACTCAACCATCCAATGGTGGTCGTGTAGAACGTGTGACCGAGAGGGTCGTATGTCAGTTGCAAATCCTTGAGGATGGGATACTCGACCTCAACACCGGCCGTAGCAAGGTCAATGTCGATGAACACCTCCTTCCTGTTCTCAAAGGCTGGAATACTGAACTCATAGACTTGCTTTTCGATATCGTCACGTCCGTAGAGGCATACCTTGTTTCCTATGCCTGCCTCGACCATGGCGTAGAAGGTCATGCCTATCCAGCCATATCCCTTCTCGTCGAGCGTGCACTCCCACTTCTCTGGGTCCTGGATGTCGCCCGGCAGTTTGTTGAATTTCATCTTCAGCCCCTTGAAGTCTGAGTCGCGGCCTTCCTTCCACTTGGAGTCCTTGAAGCGCAGGTACACCTTGGTGTTCATCATCTTCCTGTAGTTATCGACACTCTGTCGGAAACCCAGGTAGGTCTCGTACTGTACCATATTCTTAATCTCTGCGAATGCCTCGGTCAGCACGCCATGGTAGAGTTCACTGCGGAACTCTTCGGAGAGCTTCTCCTGAGTGCCGGACAAGAGGCCGCCGAGGTAGCTGAATCCCAGTTTCTCGTTGGCGTACTGGGTGCTCCAGGTGCGAACGGCCTCGTACTCTTCCCAGTACCAGTTGCAATATTGTGAGACGATGGCGTCGATGCGCTGTGCTAGCATTTCGCGGGTATAGCCACGATGAGTGACAATGGGGTAGAGTATGTCCACCCAGTCCTTGACTGAGCGATAGCCACCACCAGGGTGTTTGGCTTCCGTTGAGTTGGGAGCTACGATTGGGCCTGTCTCCTTGCCGTAGTAGGTACGGTAGGCTGCCCTGTAGATGTCCAAGCGTCCCTTCCATGCCTCGGTGCCGAACTTGTTGATGGCGTACTCGACGAAGGCCACCACAACCATGCTCGCGGTGAGCAAGTTGGTGGAGAAGACATCTACCAGTGTGCTCTTGATCTGGGATACCGCCATGCTCAGGGCGGTCTGGGCTATCGAGGCCTTGTCGCCCTTGAGCTCTGCTCTTATCAGGTCGTATATGTTGATGCAAGTGCCCAGGTCGCCCAGTTTCGAACCGATCTCGTCGAGCAGGGGGTTGCTGCAGCCAATGGCTTGGAAAGCCGAGTAGCCCATGTCAAAACCGACCTGACTTATGAAGTTATGATCTTCCTTAAATGAAGAGATAGCCACCTCCATGGGGTTCTCGCTGTCGGTTATCTTCTTCAGGTTTTCAACTACCTTCTCAAAAGGCAGTTGGCCCAGCAGTTCGTAGAAGGCCGACTCGCAGAGGGTGGCTGCGCGTGTCTTGGCGTTCTTGATGGTGAAGGCTCCGTAGGTCGAGAGGTGATTTGTCTTGAGGATGAGCTGTTTGGTGTCTTCGTCGTAGTAGTGCTCCGTTACCTCCCACTGTCCGGTCTCTTCGTTGTAGTACGCACCCACGACGAACTCGTCTTCTGCATGCTCCATGGGGAAGGCGATGGTCACGATGCCGCTCAGCTTCGTCTCGCCATTGGCCAGGCTGATGTCAACGGCCTTGCCCTGGATGCCCTGGTCAATGAGCAGCGGGCCTGCCACGAAGTTGCTGACTCGCAGCTGCGTGTCCTCATCGACAACCGCCTTGCTTAGGGTGATGTTGCATTCGCGCGACTCGACGTAGCGGTTGTCCTCGTTCACATTGTAAACCTCCTCGCTGCCGAAGAGGAAGCCCTTCTCCCAGGTGATGCTGTCGACGTGTGCCACCTGGCAGACATAGTCGTTTTCGGCAGCGCGGGTGACAACGAGGCGGTGGATGCCGTCTGTCTCCTCAACGTGCATGCCGGTAACCTGGCTTGTGGGCAGTTTGGTGTCCTGTGAGCCGTTGGCGCTGCGATGTAGTACCATGTATTCCTCGCGGTCATCCATTGGTTCTCTCGTCATCAGTTCCACATGGTCTGGTTCGTTGCACCAGTAATCGTAGTTGGATATTTCCTGAATGTCTGTAAACAGTCGCCAACCCGGTGCTTTGCGATAGGCATCGACTTTGCCCTTCGGAACATAAAGCTTGGTTTCACCCTCTGCCAGTGCAGCACGCATTGAGGCATCTCCTATGTGAGGAGGATTAAGAGCATAGCATGCCAAGTCCTTTATGTCCTTGCAGTTAGAGAAGGCTCCCTCCATCTCAACTACAGAGCTGGGAATGTCAAAGACATAATCCTTGCGGACACTACCAGGTCCAAGTCTCAGCATCTCGGGAGGGAAATGGGCATTCATGCCATAAGTGATAGTTCCCTTACGGTAAGTTGAGGTCATGATGAGGTCCTTTTTGTCCTTAGTGAGGAGTAAGTACTTGCTAGGTCCTTCGTTTGCTAAGTATGGGTTGTTTTCGTCCGCTTCTATTTTTAGGTTCAACGTGTTGTCAAACGCATCAGGGGATATGCGGCGAACCTTGGGGGAGAGCTTAAATACTTTTGAGGTAGAGCTTTGGTTTCGGATTTGCATGGCAATAAATGCCTGAGGTCCTATCTCTACAAGGTTGCTGAAATACGGCATCTCCTTGAATGTGGCCATCTGAAATGCACACTTGCCTATGGAATGGACACAATCGCACCATTCTCCAGGTATTGGATATGAGTTGACAAAAGCATATTCGTCTATGTCGAAGCTTGGGCTTTTCGACGATATTCTGGACACTTTGGAATAATAGAAGGCTTTTTTGCCAATTCGCTTGATGTTCTTGCCAAGAACGATTTCGCCTACATACCTTGCTAGAAACATCTCGTCTGGTATTTCCTCCATCGCATCACTGAAGATGATTTTCTCAATTTCCGTTTGAACGAAGGCGCCCTTATCGACGGTCTTTACATTGTTTCCCATCTGTAATAAACTGTACTCCTGGCGTTTTTGGTATTCACCACTACCTCGCGCGAAATTTTCTCGGATTCGTACCACGGGATACTTCTTGCCGTTTCCGTCCGACACTTCGTCGGGGATTATGATCTCGCTGTTCTCTGTGGCATCGTACTCGACGGATATGGCTTCGGCTGTTCCGTTGGGCATGAGGTCGTAAACGATACCTTGGTGGGTAATAACAGTTCCATCGAAGGGGCGTAGATTAGTAAAGATGTGACATGATAGAAAGTATTTTACAGAGTGTAACTTGTAGTATCCATCGCTATAGCCTCCCCATCCGAAGTTGAAGTGGTAGTAGTCGTCTTGTGCATAGCCGTCACAGACGAGTGCGTGGCTAGCACCAACGGCAGGGCTTGCTGTATAGAGTACGGGGCGGGACGCTTTGAGCTCGGCTTTAATCTTTTCTTCAAAACTTAGGTCTGCTATATCCATTTCCTCTTCACCTGCGTCTGGCTGAAAACGGAAAGCATTGGTGAAAACATTCAAGTACGAATAGGTTGGACTTCCATCTGGAGCATAGGCCGTATGGCAGAGAGCTCCGATGTCCCTTAGTAGGTGTGCGACGGCATCTATCTGTTCGGTCGTGGCATTCCGAGTGTCAGAATAATCGTCCAGCATGTTCTCCCAGTCGAATGTGTGTGTCGAGTAGTCTTCACCCCTGACAGTGCCCTTGGGATGGAGCGGCCACTTCCAGTAGTTCAATATCTGTGCGTAGGCAACTGGTACACAGCCGGCAGGACAGCCGTCTGGACAGTATTTGTTGTAAGGGTAGCGCTGGTCCCAGGTTGTGGTGAGCAATGGACCGACAATAGGGACATAGCTGACAGATGCCTTTCGCGGAGCAGGCATTCGCATGGCAGACTTTGCTCGCAGCGAGTCTATGCCATCGGAATAGGTGCCGAGCAGGAACTTGAGCTGGTCGGGTGCTTGGTCGTAGTCAAATGATCCGTGGTCGCACCATCCGAGCACCTCGTCGTCAGTGCCAGTCTCGCCTGATACGATGACGAAGCCGCCGTCGCCGCCAAGGTTATATACGTAAACGTTGTTTCTTCCTTTGGAGGTCAGCGTGTAGGCTAACGATGGTTCTGTCATGACGCTCTTGACCGGGGCTTTGCGCGACTTGGCCAGGTTGAGTGCGTTCTGCTGCATGAATCGTTTTGCGATACTCTGAGCTTTCTCTTTGCTAATGTCGTCCGCCCATGCCGACTGGATGGCGAAGAGGGAGACGAGGAGTAGATGGATGATTTTTTTCATGTATGGTTGTTTTGCTTGTTTTGTCATTTCTCGACTGTTCTTTGTGAACAATGTGCAAATATATTCATTTTTATTTAAATAATGTGTAAGAGACGTGTGTTTTTTGACTAAGTAAGTGATTATATTAGTTTTTATATCAAGAATTAGTGAATTATGGAATTCTCATTGTGCTATTTTCTAATAGTTCCATCTTCATCTCCGTGCCGGTCTTTGAAAAATGCCGCTGCGGGATTTTGAAAATACCGCTGCGGAAATTAAAAAATACCGCAGCGGAAAGTAACCGGCTGACCTAGGGCGGGCGGTCGGTTGGCGCAGCGGGAAAAAAATGA